>JAJYAE010000235.1 GCA_021779695.1 Acidobacteriota bacterium
GCTGGTCTTTGCAACACCGGCCTCTTCGACGACCAGGTCGACCCCGACGGCTCGCACGCCACGCTCATAGAAGAGCCTGCACGCCGTATCCAGGATTCGGGCCCTCACCTCGTCATAGCTTTCCGCTGTCCGCATTGCATTCTCCCCATTTATCTTGACACGCTACAGACCTGTATGTATTGTAACAAATACAGACAGGTCTGTAGCGTAAGGAGAACCGATGAGCACCCATCCCCGTTCGAATCCCCGCGCCACGGTCGCAGTTTTCGGAGCCGCAGGGCATACTGGCCGCTTTGTCGTTGCGGAGTTGCAAAGGCGTGCAATGACCCCCATCGCCATCGCGCGCAACTCCGCCGCCCTCGCTGCGGCAAACTTCGCAGAAGATACCCTGTGCCGCGAAGCGTCGATTGACGATCCGGGATCGGTTGACCGGGCGCTTGCCGGTGCGGATGCGGTCATCAACTGCGCCGGTCCGTTTCTCGAAACTGCGGATGCTGTTGTTTCTGCCGCGCTCCGGGCCGGCATGCACTATCTGGATCTTTCCGCCGAGCAGCCAAGCACCCTTGCGGTACTCGACAAGTACGATGCCGCGGCCCGCAAGGCGGGCATTGCTATTGTTCCAGCGATGGGGTTTTATGGAGGCTTTGCTGACCTGCTGGTAAGCGCGACACTGGGCGATCGGGATTCCGCGGAGGCTATCGACATCATGATCGGCCTCGACTCCTGGCATCCGACACGCGGTACGCGCGTGACGGGCGAGAAGAACACGGCGCCGCGCATGGTGGTTGCGGAGGGGCGGCTTGCGCCGAAGCCAGCAACCCCGGCGCGGAGGGCGTGGGAGTTTGCCGATCCGCTGGGTTATCAGGAGATGGCAGAGGTGCCATTCTCGGAGATCATCCTGATTGCGCGGCACGTGAAGACGGCGGAACTCCACACGTATCTGAACAGCGTTGCGCTGGGCGATGTGCGGAGCCCCTCAACCCCAGCCCCAAAGGCGGTGGACGCGCTGGGGAGATCTGCCCAGCGTTTCATGGTCGATGTGGTGGCGCGGTTTAACGGGACCAGCCGGCGCATCCGCGCGCGTGGGCGCGATATTTACGCCTTCTCGGCGCCGCTCGTCTGCGAGGTGGCCGAGCGCCTGCTTGCAGCTGGCTCCAGCGTTGCGGGCGCGCAGCCGCCGGGGGCCATCGTCAATGCGCACGAGGTTCTGTCGTCGCTCGCTCCCGAGCATCTGACGTTCGAGATCTCCGCGGTCTGACGCTTGCAAGCGCAACGCATCCTCAATTTGCGCTCGAGTCCTCATAGACTGCGGATTGATGACAGGATGCCAGCAAGTGTAGCGAAGACTGCCTGTCATGAGCAGCGCGGGATGCAGTGGACACGGCTGGATCCTGCGGATGCTCATTGTTCCAACGAAAGAAATCGGGGCCGGCCAAGGACGCGCAGCAGGCCCCGGGGTGCTTTGAACTTTGGATCATCGCATCGCAATTTCAATGGTGGTGGGGTGTTCTGTCACTTTGGCGAGTGTCGGCTCGGGTTTGGGCTGCGCAGACAACTGGCTCGTCATGTTGCTCTCGGCGAACCTGATTTCGCTCAGCCAGTACTTATGTCCGGAGTTATAAAACACCAGGCTGCTGTAGGCGAGGGTTCGATGGGAAGCGCTCGTGTATGCCATCAGCATTGCAGCCACCGTACCCTTGGAACGATTCACCAGGAGCAGGTATGGTCCCCACGTCCCATCTTGGTGCTTGACGACGTAGGACCCAGCTGGAAGAACCTGATGGTTGGCCGTGAAAGCGAATGGGATGGTGACCCGAAGAGCCTCCTGTGCGATTGCGACAGGAGCGATCAACATCACGGTCAGCAGGGTAGCAAAGATTGCAGCGAGTAATTTGACAGAGCGTTTCATGGCAGCACCTCCTGAGCGATGTCATGCGGCCGCCGGGGTTGTGCGTCCGGCCGTTGAAGCTTCCACTTTGCGGCCAGACCGGGAGGGGCTCAATGCACCGGGGATGATTTTCGAGTGAATCCGGTGTTCGCGCGTAACCCTTGATCTTTCGTTGGATGCGGGGCCGTATTCCCGCTCGTATTGCCGCGATGACGGGGAATGCGAATCGTGCTAACATTCCACTGCGTACGGCTGTTGGGGCAAGAAATGGAAACGTCCGCGCCCAGGACGCAAGTCTGGCGCTTCGGCGTGTTTGAGGTCGATGCGCACAGAGAGGAGCTTCGCCGCGCTGGGGTGCCGGTTAAACTGCGCGAACAATCCTTCCGGATTCTCCTTCTTCTTCTGGAACATGCGAATGAGCTGGTGGCGCGAGAGGAACTGCGCAAGGCGCTGTGGCCTGCCGATACGTTCGTCGATTTCGAACACAGTCTGAACGCGGCGGTGATGAAGCTGCGCGAAGCGTTGGGCGACCAGGCTGACAAGCCGCTCTACATCGAGACGATTCCGAAGCGGGGGTATCGGTTTATTGCGCCGCTGGTAACGGCGACGGAAACTCGGGGTGACGCAAGCGCGCCCGACATCCAACCGTCGGGCGCGCCGCTCGACGATCCGCCAGCGCAAACATCGGAAACGCCGCCGCCGGTGCGTGACAGGTCACGCTTTGGACTGATCCGGTGGAGCGCTGCAGTCACGGTCATCCTGGTTGCGCTGGCGGCAACTGTCTGGTTTCTGCGTCGCCCGCTGCCACTGCCGCGCATCACCGCTTACGTGCAGCTCACAAATGATGGATTGAAGAAGGAACTGCAGGGTACGGATGGCAACAACCTCTATGTGAATGCGCTGGACGCTCCTTATGGTATTGCGCAAGTCCCCATCTCCGGCGGCCCTCTCACGAGGATCTCGGTCAAACTTCCTACAGCTACCGAGTGCTGCCCTCCAAGAGTAAGAGACGTCTCGGCGAGCGGTTTGGGCCTGCTCGTTCAAGGTCACGGCAGGGCCCTCTACGCAGGAGACATCTGGGTCGTCGGCACATCCGGGCATCCTGCACGTTATCTCACGGTCGGGGGGCAACCGGCTTGGTCGCCCGACGGTAAGCTCGTCGCTTTTGCCTACAACAACGGGGATATCGGTGTCATTTCGGCGGGTGGTGGCGAACCACGAAGGGTGTCCGCGTCAGGAGCGCCTGCGGGACAGGCATGGCGGATCCTGAATCTTGCGTGGTCTCCGGACGGACGCAGAATTCGATTCACGCGCGACAACACGATCTGGGAAATCTCATCGAGCGGATCTGCGCCCCGCAAGGTTTTGCCCTCCAACTGGTCCGGAGCATCCATGGCATGCTGCGGCCGATGGACTTTGGATGGCGACTTTTATATCTTCCTTTCCGGGAGAACAATATTGAAGGTGCCGGCGTCTCCGCCGGTGGGGCAGATGTGGGCCCTGGATGAGCGCAGGAAAGGCTGGCACTCGAAGGAGTCACAACCCTTTCAGCTGGCGCAAGGGCCGACGCAATGGGGCGCTCCCACACTATCCAGGGACGGTCAGACGATCTTCTCTCGCGGCATCACGCCGCATGGCAAACTGGTCCGATTGGATGGGCAGACGAATCAATTCGAGCCCTTTCTCGGAGGTGCTTCCGCAGAGTTCGTCGCCTTCTCGCGCGATGGGAATTCCGTGGCCTATGTCTCGTTTCCTGACGGTATTCTGTGGCGCGCCAATCGGGATGGAACTGGGCTGACGCAGTTAACCCGGCCGCCGTTTTATCCCAAGTCTGTGCGATGGTCTCCGGACGGGCATCAGATTTTATTCAGCGACTATTCGCCCCAGCTCGTTGATGCGATTTACACGGTGGCTGCCAATGGTGGCGGCGAGCCTATCCGGTTACTTCCCCAGGACGCGGAAGTAGAGTCCGATCCCAACTGGTCTCCTGACGGAAAGCGGATCGCTTATTGCGCATTCAGTCCTTATGTCAGCGCTGGAGTCTGGAGTCATTCCGAGATTCATATTCTGGATCTCGAGACGCGTCAAGACATCGTCCTCCCTCCAGTTCAAGGACAAGACATCTGGTCCCCTCGATGGTCGCCTGACGGCCGGTACATTGTGGGGATGAATACCGCGCAGTCCAACCTCTATCTCTTCGATATGCAGGCACAAAGCTGGTCAGTTCTGACGCATGGGGCCTACCTCAATTTCCCGACCTGGTCGCATGATGGCCGGTCTCTGTACTTCCTGGAGTTGCTCACCGACCGTAATGAGGCTGCAATTGGGCGCGTTGCAGTCAAGGATCGCAAGGCAGAACAAGTCGTCGCTCTAAAGGATGTCCGCCTGGCAGGGATGTACGGCTTTTGGTTCGGCCTTGACCCGGACGACAACCCTCTTTTGCTCCGGGATGAGGGCACGGATGAGATCTATGCACTGACGCTGGAACGTAAATAGGTTGCGGCTCGGAACACGAGAGTTGCAGACCGGAGTGTGGTGTTTGCGCTACAAGCGCGCGGCGGGGTGCTTTTCATCGAGGACTATGCGAATCAAGCGAGTCGCGGGTGGTCATGCGACGGGGAGTTCGGGTGTGGCGGCGAGGAGCTGGCGGGTATAGGGCTCGCGGGGTGCGGCGCAGAGGGCTTGGGCATCGCCGGTTTCGATGAGGCGACCGCGCTCCATGACGGCGATGCGCGTGGCGAGATAGCGGACGAGCGGCATGGAGTGGGAGATGAAGAGATAAGTGAGGCCGTGGTCGCGCTGGAGGGTGCGGAGGAGGTTGATAATCTGCGCGCCGACGGAGACATCGAGTGCGGAGACGGGCTCGTCGAGGATAAGCAGGCGCGGGCGCAGGGCGAGGGCGCGGGCGATGTTGATGCGCTGGCGCTGGCCGCCGGAGAACTCATGCGGATAGCGCGCGAGGGCGGATTCGTCCAGGCCGACTTCAGAAAGCAGCTCTATGGCGCGGGCGCGGCGCGCGGCGCGGGAGCGATCGACGCCGGCGGCCTCGCCGTGGATGGCGAAGGGCTCGGTGAGGATGTCGAGGATCTTCATGCGGGGGTTGAGCGCGGCGTAGGGGTCCTGGAAGACGGGCTGCATCTGGCGGCGGAGCGCGTGCATCTCGCCGCGGGTGGCGCGGGCGAGCTCGACGCCGTGGACACGGATGGAGCCGGAGGTGGGCGCGACGAGGCCGAGGATCATGCGCGCAACGGTGGTTTTGCCCGAGCCGGATTCGCCGACGAGGCCGAGGGTTTCTCCGGGGGCGATGGAGAACGAGACACGATCGACGACGGTGTTGTGCTCGATGCGCGTGCCGATGCGGCGCGGATAGCTTTTGGAGACGGCATCGAGTTCGACGATGGCTTGGGGCTGGGCCGCGCGTTCGTGGGCCATGAGTGCATGGTACATGGCAGGAGCGTTCACGTTGCGATGGATGGGACGGGGGTATAATTCGCGCACGCCGGCAGGGACGGCCGGTGCTGCCGGCGCGCATCTGAGCAAGTACAGAGATTTCTTGAGAAGCGAGGACCTTCCCCATGTCCAAAGCTGGATTTGCCTTTGCCAATCCCACGTACACAGCGGACAACTTTTTTCAGTACAGCGCGGGCGACATAGAAGCGGACCGGAAGCTGCGCGCGACGCAGATCATCGAGGAGATTCCCGCGCCGCGCATGAGTCCGCCGGTGATGGACTTGAGCGAGGTTTTGCCGCCGGGGAGGGTGGCGAAGATGCAAGCGGCGGGGCAGATTGTCTTTCACTCCGCGGGCGACACGGGAGGAATTATCCGGCCGGAGCCGCAACTGGCAGTGGCCGATGCAATGGCGGCCGACCGGGCAAGCAGAAGCGGTGCGGGCGAGCAGCCGGCGTTTCTGTATCACCTGGGCGACGTGGTGTATTACTTCGGCCAGGAGCGCTACTATCCGGAACAGTTCTACGACCCCTATCGCAACTACGATGCGCCGATCTTTGCGATTCCTGGGAATCATGATGGCGTGATGTACCGGAATGAGCAGGTGGACTTTTCGCTGCAGCCGTTTGTGGAGAATTTTTGCGCGGCAACGCCGAGTGAGGCGGTGCCAAGCTTTACGCGCACGACGATGACGCAGCCGGGAGTCTACTTCACGCTGACGGCACCGTTTTTGCGGATCATCGGGCTCTACTCGAATACCGGGGAGTCGGCAGGCGTGCTGAGCGACCCGAAGATTGGAACGGCACAGATTGATTTTCTGAAGGCACAGCTGGCTGCAGCAGCGGCCGCGCGGCGCGAGGCGCAGCAGGCTTTGATCGTGGCGGTGCATCATCCTCCGTTTACGGGCAGCAGCCAGCATTTTCCAAGCGCAGGCATGCTGCGGGAGATTGACGAATGCTGCGAAGCTGCAGGAATCTGGCCGGACCTGATGCTGTCCGGTCATGCGCATCTCTACGAGCGCTACACGCGGACGATGAAGGCGGATGGGCGCGCGATTCCGTATGTGGTGGCGGGCAACGGCGGCTACTACAACCTGCCCGGCCTGAAGCGGAATCGCTTTGGCAGGAAGCCGCAACCGGGAGTGCATACGGAGCCGGATGGATTCGGCAATACGATTCGTCTGGATCAGTACAACGACACAGACTACGGATTTCTGCGCATCACGGTGAGCGCGGGAACGATCGAGGTGGAGGCGATGGCGGTCACGCCGTCAGCGCAGAGCAACACGCCGCCCACTGTGCAGCAGATGGATGCCTTCACGGTGGATCTGCGCGCGCACACTGTGGGAGCGATACAAGCGCCCGCGCAGCGCGGAGCGAAAGCCGCGCCAGGCGCGAAGAAGGCGGCCAGAAAGTCTGCGAAGAAAAGCCCGGCGCGGCGAAGAAAGTGAATGGTCAGAACTGCTAGGTGGTGAGTCGATCGGGCGAGATGGT
>JAJYAE010000236.1 GCA_021779695.1 Acidobacteriota bacterium
CGAGTTGCATCTGGCGTCGATCGGCATTCGACTTTGCTTTCTTGGCTTACTCATTCTCATCGTCATACATGGCATCCGGCAGCAGGGGCGCGAGGGCTGGCTGGCTCTGCCGGCGGTTGTGCTGGTGGGAATCGCGCAGTTTCAGATCGATCTGGTTGTGCTCCATGTCCATACTCAGTGGTACCCCTTCGGCGTAGGGGTTTATCTCTACGATATTGCCAACGCGGTATTATCGGCTGTCGTTTTCGTCCTCCTCCTTCGACGCTTGCAGCAGTCCTTGCGCCGTCAGCGTCTCATGGCCTTGGATGTGAAGCAGGCGCAGGAAGTGCAGCAGGTGATTCTGCCTGAAGCGCATATGAACCTGCCGGGGCTTGAGATCGAATGCGAGTACAGACCTGCCCGCGAGGTCGGCGGAGATTTCTTCCAAATCATCCCCCACAAGAACGACGGCAGCCTGCTGGTGGTGGCTGGCGACGTAACGGGCAAGGGCCTGAAAGCAGGCATGCTGGTGGCTTTGCTGGTGGGTGCGATCCGCAGCAGTGCAGAAACAAATGCCGCACCAGAAAGCGTATTGGCGGCGCTCAACAGGCGGCTCTTGGGTCGCAGCGATGCCCAGGCGACGTGTCTCGCGCTGCGGATTGCCAGGGATGGCGCAGTCACTCTTGCCAATGCCGGCCACCCGCCGCCTTACCTGAACGGCGAGCCGATTGCGATGGAGGGTGCGCTGCCTCTGGGCATCCTCGATGGGGCGGCCATTTCGGTTGTGGGCTTCCAGCTGAGGGAAGGCGACAGACTGGCGCTCGTATCAGACGGTATCCCTGAAGCGACCGATGTGAATGGCAACCTCTTCGGCTTTGACCGGGTGAAGGAACTTCTGCACGCCGCCAGGACCGCCGCCGAAGTCGCCGCCGCGGCGCAAAACTTCGGCCAGGAAGACGACATCAGCGTCATCACCGTTACTCGCACAGCCCTGCCGGTTCCAGCCTCGGCATAAGCTTTCCTGGCCTCGGAACAGTCTGCTCGCCGTCGCCCGCACACAACGTACTGGCCATTCCCTCACTATGATGAGGAAAGCACCCGGCACCATGTCCTCCGCCGACACCACAACCCGCACGCTACCCACACTCCACGAGTTCTTCTCGCCCGGCGGCATCCTCGCGCGCTCGCCCCTGCCCTACGAATACCGCCCCGGCCAGCTGGAGATGGCCAAAGCCGTCGAGCGCGCCCTCGCCGAGCGGCGCCACCTCATCGTCGAGGCAGGCACAGGCACCGGCAAGACCCTCGCCTACCTGCTGCCCGCCCTCCGCACCGGCCAGCGCGTCATCGTCTCCACTGGCACCAAGGCGCTGCAGGATCAGCTCTATTTCCGCGACGTGCCGTTTCTTGAAACACTGCTGGGCCCGCTGCGCGTCTGCTACATGAAGGGCCGCGCCAACTACCTCTGTCGCCACAAGCTCGTCGCCCTGCGCAATCAGCCGATCTTGTCTGGCCTCGAAGAAATTGACCAGTACCGACAGATTGCCGAGTGGGAGCAGACCACCGAAACCGGCGACCGCGCCGAGCTTGGCGGCCTGCCCGAGGCCAGCGCCCTCTGGCACAAGCTCGACGCCCGCTCCGAAGCCTGCCTCGGCACCACCTGCCCCGACTACCAGCGCTGCTTCATCACCGAGATGCGCCGCCGCGCCCTCGAGTCCGACATCATCATCGTCAACCACCACCTCTTCTTCGCCGATCTCTCCGTCAAGCAGGAGGCCACCGGCGCGCCTGACGCCGGCGTGCTGCCCGAGGCCGCCGCCGTCGTCTTCGACGAGGCCCACGAGCTCGAAGAGGTCGCCTCCAGCTACTTTGGCCTCTCCGTCAGCAACATTCGCTTTGAAGAGTTGGCCCGCGACACAGACGTCCTGCTGCGCGGTAAAGAAGGCGCGCACTCCATTCCCGGCACCACGCAGCAGCTCCGCGAGCGCGCCCGCATGTTCTTCGCCGGCCTGCCCATGGAGGGCGATGGCCGCCAGCCCTTCACCGCCCGCGAAGAGTTCCTTGAAACCGCGGGCGACCTCTACCTGAGCCTGCGCGCCACACTCCGCCGCCTTGAGGCAGAGATGGAGTCGCTTAAAGGCGTCGATGAGGCCCTCGGCTTGCGCAAGCGCATTGTGCGCCTGCGCTCCGAGCTCGAGTTCCTGCTCGAATCGAACGCCAGCAACACCGTCTACTGGATTGAGCGCCGTGCGATGACAGGCGCAGCACCCGCCCAGCGTTCGGCCGCGCGCAGCACCTTCCTGCAGGCCACGCCCATCGACGTCTCCGAGCTGCTGCACGAACACGTCTTCGAGTCCATCCCGACCGTCATCCTCACCTCGGCCACACTTACCGTGCAGGGCGGCTTTGAGCACATCCGCAAGCGCCTTGGCATGACCGAGGCCCGCGAGCTCGTTGTGCCCTCTCACTTCCGCTACGGCGAGCAGGCCCTGCTTTACCTACCGCCGCAGATGCCCGACCCGCGCGAGCCTGACTTCCCCGAGGCCGCCGCAGAGTGCATCCGCCGCGTGCTCACCATCACTCAGGGCCGCGCCTTCTGCCTCTTCACCAGCTACAGCCAGATGCGCGCGCTCTACGAGCGCCTGCTGCCCGTACTCGACTACCCGATCCTGCTCCACGGCACCGCGCCGCGCAAGGCGCTGCTCGAAGAGTTCCGCTCCACGCCGAACGCGGTGCTCTTTGGCACATCGAGCTTCTGGCAGGGTGTGGACGTGCAGGGCGAGTCGCTCAGTTGCGTCATCATCGACCGCCTGCCCTTCGCCGTGCCCAGCGACCCCGTCGTCCAGGCCCGCATGAAAGCCATCGAAGAAGCCGGCGGCAAGCCCTTCTTCGACTACCAGGTGCCCTCGGCTGTGCTTACGCTCAAGCAGGGCTTCGGCCGGCTCATCCGCTCACTGGAAGATCGTGGCGTCCTCGTCCTCCTCGACCCCCGCGTCCGCCGCCAGCGCTACGGCCAGACCTTCCTCCAAAGCCTCCCACCCTATCGCATGACCACCAACATCGCCGATGTGGAACAGTTCTTTGAGCCCTGAGCCGGGTTCGGAGCCTATTCGATGCGATGCGGAAAGTCCTGCGACGCATGCAGGTAGCGCAGGATCTGAATGAAATCCTGATTCACGGAGTAGATGAGAATGTACGGCAGCGGAGCGAGAACAAGCTCCCTTGTGTTGGGAACTCGCCCCACGCGCCCGGAGAGCGGAAATTTCTTCAGCGACTTTGCCGCGTCATAAAGCCGCTGAATGGTCCCTGCTGCATACGATGGATGGTGAAGATGAAGGTAGCTGGCAATGGATTCAAGATCGGCGGCCGCGGCAAGCGACCAGCGCAAACGCCTCAACGCCGCATCATCCGGGCTACGCGCGCATCCATCTCATCTTCCTCGATAAACTCACCGCGCGCGATTTGATCGATCCCGACCTGCACCTGTGCGTCAAACCAGCGTTGATCCGCAACCATGCGATCGACCGCTTCGGCCAGCAGTTCCTGCTCGCTGCGCCCTGTGCGCGCAGCCATGCCAGCAAGCTCCGCTGATTGGCGCTCTGGAAGATGAACATCCATGACCCAAGCCTAGGAGGACGCTGGTGCGATGTCAAGCAAACCACATGAGAGATCAACCGGATGGTGCAAGTATGTCGGACCTAAATCCAAGTGCGCCTTTCCCAGCGCTGAACAGCAAGCATTGCAGGCACAGTCTTACCCTCAGCCTGCCGCCGGATCGGACAAGGACAAACATAGGCGATATGGACGGGCCCCTCGAAGCCAAAGTCCCATGACAATGTGACTCACTGAAGAATTGGAACTGACCTCGACGGTTCTGTTCAGATTGCCGACTGCACGGTGAAAACGTAAATCCCAATCTGACCTCCGGTCACTCAGTGGCCCGACCTGTGAGCGAAAGCTAAGACCGACTGCGATAATATTTGGCGATGCGCTATCCAATTCAAGCATTTGTCATGCTGTTTTGCCTCTGTGTTTCGGCTGTTCCACAATCGTCGAAATCGGATGAACAGCTAATGGCTAAGACTCGCGCTCTTTATGACGCTCCCTTCACACGCGATCTCGCCGCATTCGATTGCGCAGTACAGTTCGATTGGAAGCAACATTTCTCTGAGATGCTTGGGACTCTTCCATCTGGGGCGGCGCCGATGGCGGAAAATCTTCAGACAATTGACCACAGAGTGAGCGTCGATCATGCGCGTGCAGTTGTCTCCTCGACACCAAAGCAGCCGGATTTTAGCGGGGTCCAGTATAGATCTCAACTTGAACAACTTGAGCAGGTATTCATTGCGATGGTTTCAAGCGGATTGAACGCCTGGCTTCCGTCAGGTACCAACGTAATTCTCCCCGTTGGGAAGACGCAGTATGTGTTTGAGAAGCGTCCGTCCGGTTACAAGCTAACGATGGAAGGTGAGAATGTCGCCGGAACGCTTTTGTTGGAAGCTGACCTTCGTGTGACAAGCGGAGATATGCAACTTCCGCAGCCAATGAGGTTTTCGACGGACTTTGAGGCCGGTCCACAAGGTCTTGTTCTCGCTTCGGTCAAAGCAGGACGGACGGCGGGCGCGACCGAAAGTGGCGAGGCGACGTTCGCTTACACTTATCAATCGGTCGACGGAGAGCAAATTCCAGATGCGGTCACTGTGATTCCAGCAACGGGGAGTAAGTGGCAATACCGCCTTACCGATTGCAAGGTAGTCAAGTTCGTCAAGGTTCAGGCATTGCCGCATCGCTGACTTCGGCCACTTGCCGGTTTGCGCGCACATGACCACCAATTCGGAGAGAACGAACTCTAGGCCGCCTATCCTATTCGTCATTGGCGACGGGTGACACGGTGCAGCATGATAGTGTGTATGCACCCCACCCCCCACGACGTGCTCCTCGTCGTTGACGTGCAAAACGACTTCTGCCCCGGCGGCGCGCTCGCCGTGCCCGAGGGCGACGCCGTCATCGCCGTCATCCATCGCGCTGCGCCACTCTTTCACCACGTCATCCTCACCCAGGACTGGCATCCCGAAGGCCACACCTCGTTTGCTTCGAGCTACGTCACACGCAAGCCCTTCGAACAGGTCGAGCTGAGCTATGGCCTGCAGACGCTCTGGCCCGATCACTGCATCCAGGGAACACCCGGCGCCGAGTTCCACCCCGCGCTCCATCTCCCCCAATCCGAGCTCATCCTGCGCAAGGGTTTCCGCCCCCACGTCGATTCCTACTCCGCTTTCTTTGAGAACGACCACACCACGGCCACCGGCCTCGACGGCTACCTTCGCGAGCGCGGCTTCCGGCGCGTCTTTCTTGTTGGCCTCGCATATGACTACTGCGTCCATTACTCCGCCATCGACGCCCGCCGTGCCGGCTTTGAGACCATCGTCCTCCGCGACGCCTGCCGCGCCATTGATCTCCCTGCCTCTGAGGCCCGTATCCAGGCCGACTTTGCCCAGGCAGGCGTCATCGAGCTCAACTCCGCGCAGCTCATCGCCGCCCCCACGCCGTAGAATCGCATCAGGACGGGCTGCTCCCGTCCGTCACCGTCATGTCGCGCAATTTCTACATCCTCGCCGCCACCTTGGGCCTCTTCGGCCTACTCTCGGGGCTCATGACGCTGGTGCCGTCTACCTTCCAGCCCGGCCTGCCCGCCAACGGCTCGCTCTGGCGCACCATCGCGCTCATTATGCTGCTGACGGCGCTCGCCTCGGCCCTCATCGGCGTGCTCAGCAACCTCTTTGAGCAGGTGGACCGCCGCAGCGAGGAGGCGCGCCTGGCCGCCCGCCGGCGGCGCCGCGGCGAAAAGCACTAGAATAGAAGCAGGGCATTCCCGCGAAAGAGACAGGCAAAATCGATGTTTGAAGTCACCGTGGAGGCCGGCTTTTCCTCCGGACATTACCTCCGCAACTACAAAGGCAAGTGCGAGAACCCGCACGGGCACAACTACAAGGTCCGCGTCACGCTCCACGGCAGCGAGCTCGACGAGGCCGGGCTCCTGCTCGACTTCAAGTTGCTCAAGCACGTCATGCGCCCGGTCATCGACCGCATTGACCACCAGATGCTCAACGACCTGGAGCCCTTCACCGTGCTCAATCCCTCGGCGGAAAATTTGGCCCGCTACTTCTATGAGCAGACCAGCAACCAACTCCGCGAAATGACCCAGGGCCGCGTCCGCGTCAAGGACTGCACCATCTGGGAGACCGACACCACCACGGCCACCTACTACGAATAGCGCGTTTCCCGGCGCTCTTGGCTACTTCATCGCGCTCGAACGCGACTTGAGATATTTGTTGAACGGAATCTCAAAGTAGAACAATTCGCCGCCGCTCGCGTTTTCAACTTTGTAGATGTACAGGCTCGAGCCTTTCAGCGGGTCGGGTAGTTGCGACACATCGTAAAACAGAAACCCAGCTTGCGTTGTGTGCGGTTCCACCACCAGCGCGCTGAACTCAAAGTTGTCGAAGTCCGCTTCGATCTTCGTGTTGCTGGCCTTGGCGGGCAGGCGGATGCCGGGTAAGCCGTTCGGCATCGGCAGCTTGCCGCCCTCGCGCTCCTTGCGCGACATCAGCCGCTCCACATCCTCTGACTCCGACGCCTGAATCCGATCGCCCGCCGGCGTCTCATACAAAATCCGCGCGTCGCGCAGCGAGATGGGCTTGTCGCCGTTGTTCGTCACAATCAGCCGCACCGGCATCACGCCGTGGCTCAGATAGTCCACCCGGAAGATCTTTTCCTTTTCCTTCGTGTCATAGGGATCGACGGCAATCGCCACCTTCTCATCGCTGTGCACCTCAACCGCGGGAAACGA
>JAJYAE010000237.1 GCA_021779695.1 Acidobacteriota bacterium
CCGACGGGACCGCGCACAAGAACCGGATGCAAGGCAACGACTTTGTGCAGAGCGTGATGTACAGGCATGGAGTGACCTGTGCGACGTGCCACGACGCGCACGGCACGGGCAATCCTGCGCAACTGCGAGAACCCGCGGACAGACTCTGCCTCGATTGCCATGGACCGGGCTCGCCGAATGGGCCGCACGAGGCGACGCTTGCCGAGCATACGCACCACAAGGATGGCAGCGCGGGCAGCGACTGCATCGCGTGCCACATGCCGAAGATTGAAAGCGAGGGCGTGCCGGGTTCGTTTGTGCGCTCGCACACGTTCCGGTTCATCTCGCCGGCGATGACGGACCGATACAAGATGCCGAATCCGTGCACCACGTGCCACGCAGACAAGACGACTGCATGGGCGGCGGCGGAGCTGGCGAAGTGGCCGAATGTGTCGCCGTGGCGTGTTGGGGATTGAGCGGCTGCACTGCGGCTAAAAGAGAATCTTCGCGTCGGTGCGGAAGACGTGGTAGCGCGGGAACGCGATGCTGTCGATGATCTGCTCGATGAGCCCGCAGGTGTGGGAGAGACTGAGCGGATCGTTGTTGAGGCTGCGGCCGGTGGAGAGCGCCTACATCTCCGGTCCTCGAAGGCGAGGAACCGGGGGCAGGCTCAGTGGATGGGATGATCTGCTTCGGAGACCGTGGCCACCCGGCTGGTCTTCGCCTCGCTTGCGGATATTGTGCTGGTGAGCCTGCTGGCCACGCGGGGCATTCTGATGTCGGCGGTGCCGCCGCACCTGGTGGGCGCATTGCTGCTTGCCGTGCTGGCTTTTCTGGTGGGACTCGACACGCTGAAGGCGCAGATTTTTCGCCGGCTCGGCGTGCGCTGACGGGAAGCGGGATTGTGCGGCGGATGCGATGGGGGAGCGGCAGAGACGGCGTGACTGGCCCGCGAATGGTCCGTCACTGACGGCTTGCCGACTCTTCAATATGGGTCGTTTGTGCTGACCAAACCCCTCCAATGGGGTTCGTAGTCTCCCGCCCTAGCGGAGCTAGGACGGGGCACCCGGCGTACCAGATGACTCATGGCTTGAATCGATTGGCTAGAGCCGCGGCAAGAATCGTAGCCTGGAACCAGCCGAACACTATGATGAACCAGCGTGTCCACGTCAAGAACCAATAGTTCGTCAGAAAGGACTCTGAGCGGTGATTTCGGTCGGGGGCCCACTTTTCATCCTGTCCGAGTTTAACGAGGGGCAAGGTGTTCTCTAGGGCGTAAATGAAAGGATTCAAGGTTGGATAGGCTTCAGGCATTTGTTGGCCCGTGGTGAAAGCTCGGTAAGCGGCTGGATCAGTGGGTGCTAATGCTCCTTGCGCTCCTGCGATACCGAATGTAATCCAGCCCAGGAACACCGAAAGCGCTATGGGGCAAAGAATTCGCGCCGGGGCCTCTTCCAGCTTGGCAAATGCTCTGCCAAGCCACCGAGCGGGCTTCAGCAGTGCGATAGCTTCGTACGCTCTTGCGCGAAGTTTGGAAGACGCTGGGTTTGATTGGCGTCGTCCAGACCCGTTGGCTCTCATGCAATGAAAACAGTACAGAACATGCTTTGCGCTTTTACGGTCACCCCCGGCCTCGAAGGTTCTTGCCAGCTGGTGCCATGGCTGGGGAATCATTTGCTTGTCATTTGGCTGTCGCATTAGCCACTCAATCCGCTCGCGCGGATCGAGTGGCCTTTCCTCGCCGTAGTGGCCATTTGCGATTGCCTCTTGTGAGGGGGGATCGTGCGCCAACAAGGCCTCATAGACGAGACCGTCGAGGCTAATCTGCCCTTCCGATGGCCAGCTATTGCGATCATCCCGCAGCGCCTTGACTTCGGTGCCTGTAAGGCGGAGCCATGTCTTCTCCGGCTTCTTAATTCCCTGCCAGGCCCAATCTCCTCTGATATTTGAATTCAAGCAGCTGACGGATGATAGGGTTGCCCCTAGGAACCTGACGTCGCCCTCGATCCTTGAGCCGAGGATACAAATCGCGCCAAGACACTCAAGCTCTCCCGCAAAGATGGCCGTTCCGCCGATTTGCGAGTTGATTAGCCAAACAGCGTCTCTTCTTGATTTCAATTTTGCGCTGCGAAACTCCATGCTTTGTCGAATGTGTGTTCCGACCATTCGGATTAGGCCCGATGCCTCAAACCCATCATCTAGGAAAATGGAATCACCGAGGATTGCGCCATCGAGGTTGAGTGATACACCTTCTTTTGACAGGTTCGCGTTACGGAGGGCAACTGGGCCCCTTACCTCCGCGCCTCTGAGTCGTACTTCGCCAGAAGATTGGACAGTGTACAGGTGTACGGCGCCAGTTACCCTCGCTCCTTCCAGCGAAAGAGCGGATGTGTCTTGGGCGGACAGCCCTGTGCTTAGGAATATTACGTCGCCGTCGATTTGGGCGGCACGAAGATTGACCAAGCCGCATTGGGTGACTCGTTTCAAACAAAATGAACCATCAATGCGTGCCCCCTCAGCGCTAATGTCCTTCACCAAGCTACAGGCGGTCAAAGAAATGCTCTTTGTTTCTGCTCGGTCCAACGTGATTCCTTGCGTAAACTCGCATCGACGGAAACTCATGTGGTGATAAACGTGGCAATTCCGTAAGGAGAGTCGGTCTTCAATCTTTGCGTTACTGACACGTATCCCGTCTGGAGCGATTAGAGTCGCGGCTTCCAGATCAGACGCAAGCCAATAGATAAACTGGGAGCGTAACGGAGAGACTGTTCCTGATTCCTCGGGTCCGGGAAGCGTATCAGATCTTGAGGATTCGCGGATAACTTCAATCTCGAGAGGCTCGAGTTCCTCGCTGTAGTGCTTGTGAGCTAGTTCCGTGAGCTTCTCTTCCCGGATTCTGTCCAATAGGATCATTTTTCGGTTGTTTCCCTTCGGTTCGAATGAGTGAGCCTGTCGTGGAGAGGGAATATGCTCCGCCAGAACGGAGCGGCTTTTCAGCGCCATTCTTGATAAGTCTAGTGTGCTTCAGATGTGTAAACGGAAATTTGGAGCATTCTTGCGGGAATCGGCGCAAGCCCATCTCGTCTATTAACGAGCCATACATAGGACGAAAGCTCGTCGAGGTTTATTTTGTACCTTCACTTCTGCAGCAGCAGTTCGAGCGCGCGGCGGGCGTTTTGGAGGCAGGTGCGGGCTTCTTCTTCGGTGAGGAGGCCGTGGTGGACGGCGCGTTTGCCGGTGTCGTTGACCTTGTTGGCGACGGCGGGGAAGTCGGGGTGGATGCCGGTGAGCTGGAGGTTGTTGTTGACCTCGTGGAGCAGGTTGCCGAGGGTGGCGGCGTTGCGGTAGCGCGTGCGGAGGAGGCGGGCGAGCGATGCGGGGAGGCGCTGCTTGAGGGCCTCTTCAAGCACGGACCGGCACATCACCGCGCAGGCGGTGAAGAGGCCGTAGAAGTAGCAGCGGGTGGCCTCGTCGAGGTAGCGGTCGGCGTCGTGGCTGGCTGGGGCGGCGATGACGCACTCGCGGAGGTGGGCGGCGCGGGTGGCGGCGGACTCGACGAGGTCGAGGAGCTCGAAGGCGAAGGCGGTGCGGAGCAGGTCGTTCTGCTGGGCGTCGAGTGCGTGCTGAATCTGCTGCCAGGCAGGAGGGACGCGCGCGGCGGACTGGAGGCGGGTGAGCGAGGTGAGGCGCTGGCGGGCGTGCTGGACGAAGCCCTGCTGCATTTCAAGAGCAAGCTGCTGCCAGCCGGCGATGAAGGCGGCAGGGTCCTGGCGGTGGCGCTGGCGGAGCTCCTCATAGACGACCGGGGGTAGGACGGCGCGGAGGCGGGCGAGGCGGCCGGTGCGGGCGAGGTCGGCGATGGACTGGCAGAAGTCGCGGCCGGGAGCCTGCGCGGCGGAGAGCGCGATGAGCTGGTGGCGGAGGATGTGGAGCGGGATGGGCATGGAATGGGCGCTGAGTGGTTGGGTCCGTCGCCTCCCACTCAAGGCGTGCGCTGCGCGCACGTCTTGAGTGGGGCACCCGGCACCCGGCACCGGGCATCTGGAATCTGGTCTGCTTTGATTGTGCGGGCGGCGATGGGGTGTGCGGGGCGGGAAGTGCGACGGTGATGCGGGTCGGAGTTCCGGATTGGGATGGGTGCTGGAGTGGGAATGATAGGGGTTCGTGGACTCCCACCCATGGCATTTGCTGTGCAAACGCCATGGATGGGGCACACGGTGCAGAGGAGGGATGGAGTCGTCAGTTAGTAGGAGAGCACGCAGCCGCCCGATCCGCCGTTGTCGGCGTTGCTCCATAAAGGCTGAACGGGATACGTGCCCGCGTTGAGGGTCTGGGATGACGTCAACGAGTTCCAGGCGCACTTGTCGCCGATTTCGGAGCCGCTGGAGTCGACCCAGCCGGAGCTTGGGAACTGGTCGGTTTCGGTCTCAGCGAACTCGTGGCCTTCGACGATGGTGATGCCAGCGTAGGGGCCGAGTCCGTTGAAGTTGGCGCCGCAGCTTGAGCCCGCATCGGTGATGTAGGGGAGGTTGGTGTACGCCACATCGCCCGCGGAGGACGTGGTGGAGCTGTGCCAGGCGCAGTATTGCGTGCCGAAGCCGGACGAGTTGTTGCCATGGGCTGTGGCGATCACGTACTGGGTGGTCGCGTTGCTGGTTGCGGTGGTGTTGCCGAAGTGACTGGCCGCCTTGACTGCCTCGGCCGCCAATTGGGACTGCTTGGGCCGTGAGGGCGCGGAGGTGGCGTTGTCAAACCAGAAGCCAGCGAGCATGCTGGGTGAGTTGCCGACGGGCGTGCCCGAGGTGCAGGTATAGGAGCCGCTGCTGACGCCCTGGCAATACTGCGTGGTGGTGGCGTTCCAGAGGCTGCCGCCCACGTTGCCCAGAAAATCTTTGCTGACACCGCTGGGGCAGCCGGCGGCGCCGGCAAGGATGCAGGCTTCGCCGCTGGGATCATTGTTGGTCCACTGCGAGCCCCAGAACACGACGTAGACCTTGGGCGCGGTCTCGACGCCGACGGTGCCGGCTGAGCCATCGCTGGTTCCGCCGTGGTAGTAGAGGTTGCCTGCGGTGGCGGAGGGCTTGCCCGCGCCGTGCGGTTGCTGGGCGGCGCGGGCAGCCTCAACGGTGGGGTGGATCATGACGGGCGGCTGGCCTTCTTCAATGAAGTGCACACCGCCGGGGTTGCCGTCATAGTTCATGGGTTGCTGCGCGGATTGGGCTGGAAGGATGGACGGTGCGCTGGCGATACAGCATCCCAGCAGGGGAAGGACAAAGCGTGAAGCGGTCAGACGCATCCTCATGTGGAATTTTCCTCGCTCATTCAGTTTTTTAGAAAAAGCAGCCTGAGGCTTGTGGCCCGGCATGGACCCTCCCCCCGCGGCTTGACCCCCGAAAACAGGTGTAAATTTGCACGACGATAGCGTTGATGGAGGGGATGCGTCAAGCAAGAAGTGAGGCCCGGGAAATCCATTGGTGCTGGCGGAACGGTACCTTTTGGGATTTGGCGGAAAGTGATCCAACGGACGCCCGGTTCGAGAGCGATGTGGAGTATCGTGCCATCCCACCCATGCCGGTCGCTGTGCGCCCGTCATACATGGGGCAAGCGGGAATCGCGCAGGTTGAGACGGAGAATGCGGGCGGAGTCAGCTGCGCTTGATGAGGCCGGTGAGGGTCTCGTTCTTGAGGATCTTGCCGCCTTCCTGGACGACGTAGAGGCGGTTGGCGTCGAGGTCGTGGAGGGTGTCGACTGCGCCGGAGGGCCAGCGGATTTCGACGAGATCGGCTTTTTTGGCCTCTGCGAGGCCGAAGTGGATGCGGAGATCGCTGGCGGAGTAGTAGCCGTTGCAGGAGCGCACTTCTTCAATCTGCGTGAGCGGCGAGCCGGGTTTGGCGGTGAGGACGGGCGTGCCGGTCTGGGCGACGACCTTGATTTTGGCGCCGATGCCGGTGCGATTGGACTGGACGCCGACGAGGCGAATCTTGATCCAGTTGCGCTGGAGGGACTGATCGCAGCGCAGGAGCTGGGGAACGGCGTTGACGCAATTGACGATGGCGTCGAGGTCGCCGTCGTTGTCGTAGTCGCCGATGGCGAAGCCGCGGGCCTTTGCGTCGGTGGTGATGCCGGGGCCGCCGATCATGCTGACGTCTTCAAACTGGCCATTGCGGAGGTTGCGATAGAGGTATTTGCGCTCGGCGTAGGAGGCGTCGACCTGTGTGCCGTCGACTTCGGGGTAGACGTGGCCGTTGGCGACGAGAATGTCGAGCCAGCCGTCGTTGTCGATGTCGATGAAGCTGACGCCCCAACCGAGGAGGCGGGTATTGATGCCGAGGCCGGCCTGGTAGGTGCGGTCGTCGAAGGAGCCGTCGCCGAGGTTCATATATAAGGAGTCGGTGTCGCCGGCGAAGTTGGTTTTGACGATGTCGGGGAGGCCGTCGCGGTTGTAGTCGCCGATGGAGACGCCCATGCCGGCCTGGGGTTTGCCGTCGGGCGAGTAGGCGACGCCGGCTTCGATGGCCTCGTCTTTGAATGTGCCGTCTTTCTGGTTGACGTAGTAGGTGGCGGATGTGGAGTCGTTCGCGACGTAGATGTTGGGCCAGCCGGTGCCGTCGAGGTCGGCGGCGGCGCAACTGAGGGCGTAAGTGCCGAGTGTGCCCCACATGCCGGCTTTCTCACTGACGTCGGTGAAGGTGCCGTCGCCGTTGTTGTGATAGAGCAGGTTCTTGCCGCCTTCGAGTCCGGGCGGGCCGCAGGCGACGATGATGCCCTTGTAGGTGCAGTTGGCGTCTTCGGGCAGCGGGGTGGTCTTGAGGTCGAGGTCGATGTAGTTGCCGACGAAGAG
>JAJYAE010000016.1 GCA_021779695.1 Acidobacteriota bacterium
CGTGCTGCTTCACTATCCCGATGATCTGCTCTTCCGTAAACCGGCTCTTCTTCATCCCCAGTCCTCTCCTTCACATTACGAGAGAACTCCAGTTTTGAATGGCTGAGTTTTCCGGGGGCAGGTCAAGGGGACGCCGACGGAACGGAGGAATGTCCTTCGGCATTTGAAGCAGGTTGCGAAGGCGCACGACATTCCGAAGGGCATCGATTTTCGTAGCTTCCGGACGATGCATGCGAGCTTGATGCGTCGTAGCGGAGCTCGCCCTGAGGTGGCGCGCGACAACATGGGGCATAGCGAAATCCCGATGACCCTGGAGGGCTACAGCAGAACCTGGTGGGACGAGCGTGCGAGTGCAGTGTCAGCAGTCGTGAACATGGTCATGAACTCGAACGCAACCGATGACAGCAACCAACAGCAGATCGAAAAGGGTGCACGCCGGATGCTGTTTCAACCGGAACCGGAAGAAAACCTTAGTGGCGCCCCAAGTGGCGCCCCTGCACCACAACTGGTGCATCAACAGCCTGTAGAATCTGATGTAAGTTGTTGATTTGATTGGTCGGGGAGAGAGGATTCGAACCTCCGACCCCCTGGTCCCGAACCAGGCCGACTCGGCCAATCTAAGTGCTTTACATGGCGTCGCTTAGGGATTTGACGGCCATCTATCTCGCCTCAGTTGTCCCGAACTTGTCCCGAAAACAAGTCAACCGCAACAGCTTATTCTTGGGTCGGAACTTAGGTCCGCATGGCGCCGGCAGACGTTGCAATTGGTCCAGTTTCTCCGGGGCCCATCACCACACAATACTCGAACAAGAACGTGCTCTGATTTGAAATAATTTACGGATTGACAATTGAATAAGGCTCGACGTAAGATCGCGTCCTGATCTGAGTCAATTATGTTCCCCACCCACCAGTTCGCGAATTGTAATCATCCGTGCCACTCTTCGAACGAGGGGGACGCCGAATTGCTCGAGCACCATCTTTCTGGATGCACAGAGTGCTTCACCGAATTCTTTCGGCGTCATTGGAAAACCGTCTTCATGACCGCGTTGCGGATACTCGGCAATAAATCGGATGCAGAAGATGTAGTGCAGGATTTCTTTCTCGCTGTCTACCTTCGCAGGCTGCGCTATGATCCAGCGCGTGGATCAGTCAAGACTTGGCTTTCCCGTTTTGCTCAGTACAGGGCACTAGAGGCGAAGCGGACAACTCCGGCGGCAGCGTCTCGATTTATAGTTGTAGAATGCTTTGACGAGTCAGAGTCTGGAGAAATCGGGCCGAAACAAGATAGCGCAATCGGCGATCACCATGTTCTCATTGAGGAGTGTCTTATTACGCTACCTCCCGTCCAGCGAAAGACGATTGAGGCCATTCACTTCGAGGGGTACACGTTCGCCGAAGCAGCAGTGATACTTGAGCAGTCCCTTCCGACTACTCGAAACCACTACTATCGTGGCATGGAATCGCTCCGTAAATTCGTGAAAGACCGTGGTTCAGTGCGAAAGAACCTCGTCTACGATCTGGATCAGCGGCAAAGCAACATCCGCGATCGCGCGCTTGCTTTAGAGACAGGATCTTAAAGTCGATGAATTCTATTTTGTCAACTCACAGCCATGATGATCACGAGCGATTTCGTGAGTTGTGCTGCTTGTCACTTCAAGGGCAAATCTCTAGGGAAGAGCAATCCAATTTGGATCAGCATTTGGCCGGATGTAGCGAATGTAGAGAGGTATTAGCTGAATTTGAAGATCTGACGGTCATTGATTTCCCAGAAATAATGTCAAAGCGAACTCGGTTGAAGTTTAATGAATACGCGTCTCAGACGAATGAGAACGATCTTCTTGCAGGAATTCTAAGAACAGGAGTCCAACCCAAACCTCAACTCTCTACAGAAAGGGGCGAGGTAATTTCGCATGCGAGAATATCGCAGGTTAGAAGACGTAGCGTTGCAAAGTTCTGGGTGTCTGCTGCGGCCGCACTTGCTGCAATTTCCATAGTGATTGGTACCTCGCGCAAGTTCAACCATTCCGATGGTCCGCACGTGGTCCGGCAGACCGCCACGGTCCGTGTGGCGCAACCGGCGCCTGCAGAGGAATCGACTGGCCCTGATAAAAGGGTTGACCAGGATAGACGAATCCTACAACTGGAAAAGATGTTGGAAGCGGTGCGCGCCCGCTTGGCCGTAGATGCGTCTGAGTCCCACCAGTTGCAGGCGACCAATCAGGCACTGCTTGGGAGAGCTCTGTCTGAGGAAGGTCAACTTGCTCAAAAAGACGAGCAATTGTCAGAGCAGCGGGTCAGACTAGATGCTGCGCAAGAGAGTGCACGAACCTTCGAAGCTAGGATACTAGGATTGCAGGCGCAGCTTGAAGATGCTAATGCAGGAATTGCCGCGCAGCAAGAACGCGATCGGGTTGCATCTTTGCGCCGAGTAGCAGATCACGCTTTAAGTACAACCGCAATCTCAGATTTGACGAATTCAGAGATGAGGGAGCTCTTCGGCGCTCGAGATCTCCATATTGTTGATGTCTATGACACTGATCGCAATGGGAAGAGATCGAGAACGTTTGGCAGGATCTATTACGTAGACAATAGATTGTTACTTTTCTACGCATTCGATCTCTCTGCTCGAGAAAAGCGAAGACCCGTGGCGTTTCAAGCGTGGGGATACCAGCAACCTAATTCAAGCTCACCGCAGAGTCTAGGGCTATTTTACGTCGACGATCCAAAGGTGGACCGTTGGGAGCTCCGCGTCAACGACCCGAAGCTCCTATCGAGAATTGATGCAGTATTCGTAACGGTTGAACCTCCCTCCGGGAGCGCGTCGCCAAGAGGCCATGAGTTGCTGTTCGCTTCGCTGTCGGGGCCAGCCAATCACCCTTAGTCGAGCACCGCGAGTTCTTCAACAATTGCTCTGACCTCATTCACAGCACATCCCTGTTATGCGCGGGGCCGAGAGTCCATCCGGGATACCCTCACTGTATTTCTCGGTCTGAATCTCGACGCAGACGAGGGAGTGCCCTCCTCTTTTGCCTCGACGACACCCGCTGGCTGGTCGTCGACAAAGAGCAGGTACTCCGCTTCGCCGTAGCCGTGGCCAAGGGAGAACTCGCGCACGGCAACGCCGCGGCCAGCATCGATATTGGCGTCGGTGCGATCCTGAACGATCCAACCAGCCTGCTGGCGCAGGCCTCACGCTTACGCAACCCGTACGTCGTCTGCAACTGAGCCGGGATTAAAAACTTTCAGACACTGAGAATATTTCTGCCATTTCTACCCGATATAACAGCGAGGCTGCTTTTGACCCTCTACTGTGAGGTTGAAACTGAGGGCAATGCGGTCGATCAAGTTCCCTTGACCTTTCCAGGAGGCACAGTGTTGCGTGATTTCGCTAACATCTTAGTTACGATCGTGGTAATTCTTCTGCTCGGCGTAGAATCTTACGCACAGAGCACGAATGCAACTTTGACCGGTCGCGTCACGGATCCGAACGGGCAGGCGCTGCCCGCAACAACGATCGTTGTCCGAAACCTTGAAACGCGAGTGACTTCGAAGGTGAATACCAATCAAGACGGCCTTTATCGAATCGCTAATCTTGTGCCAGGAGCCTACGAAGTCGCGGCCTCCAAGGAAGGATTTAAGCAGGCCGTACAAACCAATGTCTTGTTGCACGTGCAGGATGAAGTTGCAGTGAACCTTTCGCTCGAAGTGGGCTCAGTCAATGAAAGCGTCACTGTGCAATCTAACGCTGTCATGGTGGAGACCCAGTCTTCGTCGCTCGGGCAGGTGATCCAAGGTAATGAAGTGGAGGACCTGCCACTTAACGGGAGAGACTACCTACAACTGGCGGCGCTAGCGGCAGGCTCGATTCCAGTACTCGGCGCAGAGGATTCTCTGGCTTCCGTACTTTC
Source organism: Acidobacteriota bacterium (assembly GCA_021779695.1). The sequence continues at coordinate 3,909 of JAJYAE010000016.1, forward strand.
GGGGATTCAAGCCATCTCGGTACATGTGGCTGGAAGTCGTGATGATGCGAACAGTTTCCTGCTCGACGGGATTGAAACTCGCCAACCGTGGGTCGGCAATGCTGGGATTCTTCCGTCGGTCGATACCATACAGGAGTTTAGGGTGGAACGAGGGCTCTATCCTGCCGAATTCGGTCAAGGAATCGGCATTGTGGAGGTCGCAACTAAATCTGGAACGGCTTCGTATCACGGCGGGGTCTACGAATTCGTTCGCAATAACTACTTCGATGCGTTGAACTACTTTGATCAATCTTCGCAGCCGTATAAGCAGAATCAGTTCGGAGGAACTATTGCGGGCCCGATACCAGTTCCGACGCTAAAGAAGAACACCTTTTTCTTCTTCGGATATGAGGGCCAGCGGATACGGCAATCCCTAACCGATCTTGCTCTGTTCCCGACTGCCACCGAACTCAGTGGAGACCTGTCTTCTGTTTCCACGCCGATCATTAACCCAGCCACCGGGGCTCAGTTCGATGATTCGCAGTGTCCGGGACTTTACGGCGGAGCCTACAAGAAGAACGTCATATGTCCACCCAATTTTTCGCACGTTGCATCCAGCTATATTCCTTATATACCCTCACCGAACGGAAGTTATGCCGGTGGAGCCTATAACTACCTCGTGACTCCTTCTCATCACTACGACTACGATCAGGAGACGGCCCGGGTCGATGAGACGCTTTCTTCCAAGGATTCCTTGTTCGTGAGGAACATCTACGTTTCGAGCGGACAGCTAAACCCCGGTATCGCTCCGTACATGGGGTCCACCTCTAATCTCTCAGCCGATAATGCGGTCATCCGTGAAACCCACCTGTTTTCATCAAATATGGTGAACATCGCAACAGTAGGCTTCAATCGTGCGACTCTTGCGAACCCCATTCAAAACACCCCTACGGATGTCGGAACTTCCATCGGATTGCAGAACCTCAATCTTGTAAAGAGCGACTGGGGCATTCCAGATATGAATATCGTAGGCTACACCCGGACAGGTCAGGGTGTACTAAACCAAGGGTCTACATCCAACATGTTCCAGGGGAACGATTCTTTCTCAATTCAAAAGGGCAAGCACCAGGTCACCTTCGGTGTCGATGCTCGCTACTATCGATACTCGATCTTCCAGTCACTCTTGCGACAAGGTATGGGAGTGTTTACGGGACTGATCACCGGCAATGCAATTGCAGATTTTTTAACGGGAAATACAACTGCAGACGCCTACGAACACGGAACTATTCAGAATTATTCCTCTCAATACAACTGGAGTGTTTTTGGCCAGGATGACTGGCATGTGGCGTCAAATCTAACCTTGAATTTAGGTCTACGCTGGGAATACAACACGGATTGGGTAGAGAAGGACGGTAAGGGAGGCTATTTCGACAAGACAGTCCCAGGAGGCTTGATTCGCTTGATCAAGAATCCGAAGACTTTCGGATTTCAGGGCAATTCTCCTCTGTTAGGAGTTGGTGCGAGACCAGGCATCGTTGCGCCTGAATACCGCGACGTGGCGCCGCGCGCAGGCTTTGCATACACACCGTTCAAAGACTTCGTCGTAAGGGGCGGAGTCGGGATCTTCTACGGTATGGGGCTGGCCAACGATCAGACCCAGTTTGCAGAGTTCTTGCCGCCATTCATTATCTCTCCAACCATTCCGTTCGGGACGAATCTTGATCAACTCTATCCAGATGTAAATTCGCCCAACTACCAACTCACTGGAGTGGCTCCCTTTTCCATCGATCCGAATGCGAGGCGGCCATATTTGGAGGAATGGGGCCTTTCGATTGAGAAATCGGTGGGCGCATATCTGTTCGAGGTTGGTTATCAAGGCTCCCATGGCCTACACAACTGGGAAAGAGTCGATGTGAACCAAGCTCGTTTACCAGCTCCAAATGATCCGAATATGGCGGCGGATGAAGCTAGCCGTAGGCCGTTTCCGAACTTCGGCTCCGTGCTTCAGGCGACGTATCGTGAGAAGCAGTATTACGAGGCCTTGCAAACTCGCGTTGAACGCGCCTTCCAAAACGGTTTCGGATTCAGTCTGGACTATTCGTTCTCGCACAATATCGACACATCGTCGGGTGGAGCATTTGCAACCTCACACCAGAATATGTACAACCTAGACGGCGAAAAAGGAAACTCCAACTATAACATTCCTAATGTTCTCAGCTTCGCGCACACGTATGCGCTGCCTTTTGGAAGCGGGCGTCGGTACCTGAACTCAACCGGTCTAATAAGTCAGATTGTCGGCGGGTGGCAATTCAATGGAATTCTGACCCTTCTGTCGGGGCCGCCGTTCAGCGCGGCAGTGGCCGGGGATCAGGCTTTCGTGAGCAGTAGCGGATGGTATACCGAACGAGCAAACGTCACTGGACCGCCTAATCTTTCCAGCGGTCGGAGGAGCCCTGCGCGCTGGTTCAACACTGCAGCATTCTCAGTGCCGACTCGAGGAACCTTTGGCAATAGCGGCCGCAACATCATTAATGGTCCTCCGGTACGGACCTATGATGCCTCAGTGTTCAAGGACTTCGTACTCGAAGGTTCCAAACGATTCGAACTAAGGGCGGAAGGGTTCAACGTGCTCAACCATCCCAACTTCAACCTGCCCGCGGCCGATCCGTCTGCTCCGGCGACCTTTGGAGTGATTTCAAGCGCGAGAGCTCCTCGTGAAATCCAGTTTGCTGCTCGATTTTCGTTTTGAGTTTACCGAATCGCTCATGGAAAACTGCTCACAATTGCATTCCAATTCGTATCACTGGAGCCATTAGTGAAGCGAAGCCGGTTTACGCAGAGTCAGATCATTGAGATTCTCCAACAGTATGAATCGGGAACCAGTGCCCTGGAGATTTGTAGCGAACATCAAATCAGTGAATCCACGTTCTATGGATGGAAATTGCGTTACGCCACAGGAGGTCATGCTCCACATTCGCCAACGCTTAAATCGATTCTGGCTCAGAATCGGCGCATCAGCAGACGAATTGCCGTAATAGAGGCGCAGCAGGAGAGTTTGAAGGGGATTTTGCTCGGACAGCGAAGCGAGTCTTCGCAATGATTTCGCGATGTTGAAATGTTGCACCGGATTGCATTGCCGCAGAAGATTGGTGCGAGAACGTGAATGAATGAAATCAATTACTGTCGGTGTAAAAGTGGACTACTCCCGTTCGAGTCCACTTTAGCAAGGAAGTCATCGCAGTCCGTCATCGGCGAATAAGGGGAGAGATGAGAGATCTGAGGCGATGGGCGTTATTATTTGTCCTCATGGTCGTCATTTGCCGAGGGATCGCGAGAACGCAGTAATCCGCGGACCCACTACTAAGTGGATTTCGAAACCTGCCTTTGGGCGCTCGCCCGCAGGTGTGCGGCACTGGATGAACGGCAACATCACCAAGGAGGGCATCAAGCTTGATATTGAATGGATGCAGCGGGTCGGTCCTGGGGGGATTCCATAACTTTGACGCCGCCCTGGCAACCCCACAGGTCGTCGAGAAGCGTTTTGCATACATGTCACCGGAGTGGAAGGACGCCTTCAAATCCGCAATCCTGTTGGCTGACCAACTAGGCTTGAAAGCTGGTAAAGCTGGCTCGCCAGGTTGGAGCGAATCTGGCGGGCCGTGGGTTCCCGGATCGCAAGGCATGAAGGAATATGTCTGGAGCCAATTGACCTCAGAAGGAGGCATGCCCTTTCACGGCCAATTGACTCACCCTCCTTCAAACTCGGGCGCATTCCAGAACATAGGTGTCCGCGACAACATGCGGACACATGAGCATCGGCCGACTTTCTACGGCGACTCGGCTGTGGTCGCTCTTCGCAATCCTGCCTCCGATGTTTCCATCGAATCGCTGCACCTCAGGATGAGTGCCGGCGGTGGTTCGCTCGACTACTCTGTTCTTGCAGACGGCGATCTCGCGAAGACTACCAAACTGCCCAAACCCGCCCAGGAGCAGATATCTTGGATTGAATATGCACTTGGTTTCCCGATAACCATTCGTGCGGTCTCGCTTGCTCTAAGTGGCCTGGGCGGCGTTGCATTGTTGTTCGGGTGGGCGCCAATGGAAACTCTTGAGGCGTCTGAAGACGGACAAAACTTCCATGAGGTGGTCAATATCTCAGGCTCCGGTCCGAGTGGAGGAGCGAGCGCGGCGGCCAGTGCTCCCGAGAATACTGTTGCCTTTGGTGCCGTGACTGCCAAATATTTTCGCGTGACGTTTACACAGCCTCCTCCTCCCCCAATGCCCGACTCGGCTGGGAATATCGACTTCGGCACCTTGGGTATTGCCACCCTCAAGCCTGATCCTGACTACGAGATCGCCGAAGTCGCGTTGCATCCTGGCGCGCGGGTCAACCACTGGCAGGAGAAGGCTGCATTTGTCACCACGATTAACCTCTACAGATTCGCCACGCCGGAGTTCGGCCCCGCGGATGCCATCGCCAGCGGCCGCACCACAGTCCCGCTCCATCTCGAACGCTGGGGAACGGTCTTTGTCGTCTTCCGCAAACCAACCAAAGCAGCGGCACATGCCCTGCCGCGGACCACCCTAGCCCAGATCGGCACAGTGGATGGGCCATGGACCGTCACCTTCCAGCCGGACCGCGGTGCCCCCACATCAATCAACCTCGACAGGCTCGTCTCCTGGTCCGATTCGGCCGATTCCGGCGTCAAGTACTTGTCCGGCAAGGGCACATACAGCAAAACGCTGCAGGCCCCCGCCAACTGGTTAGCGCATAGGACGGCCCTGTGGCTCGATCTTGGCGACATCCGCAACCTCACTGTCGTCACCGTTAACGGCAAGCAGTTCCCAATCGTATGGCATGCGCCCTACCGAGTGGACGTCGCCGCCGCCCTCAAACACGGCACAGACCAGATATCCATCACCGTCGTCAACGCCTGGGTCAACCGCCTGATCTGCGACCTGCAGCCGAACACGACAACCAAGTACACCTTTTCGACATGGCCAGCATACAAGAAAGATGCTCCATCGGTGCAGTCAGGGCTCATTGGTCCCGTGTCAATTTTGCAGGAGAGTTCATGATAGCCGCGCGGCTGAGGTTCACTCGGCTTCTGATCAGCACTCAAAACGCGGGCAATTAGTTGTGTGGTAACTGGATGACCCAAGCGAAACGATGAAGGGGGCGCAATGAGAAGGGTGCAAAGCAGTTTGTCGACGATACTTCTGGCTCTTCCATTTGGTTCGTGCTTGCTCTTTGCTCAGCAAACAAGCTCACCGGGTCCGCCTGTGAGTCAGAAGTTCATAGCCGCGGCCATGAACTCTATTCCGCCGCAACCACAAACAATACCTCTGTACGAAAATGCAGAGATACCGAACTCAAAAGCAGTACTTGACCAAGAAAAGGTCGGTGACTGGGGGTTTGTCCAGAACGTGACGCATCCGACCATTCAGACCTTCCTTCCGGCCAAATCAAAAGCGAACGGTGCAAGCGTGATCATCTTTCCGGGCGGAGGTTACGTAGGCCTCTCCATGGCGCTCGAGGGCGCCACGGTAGCGCAGTTCTTCCAGGATCATGGGACCGCGGCGTTCGTTGTGAAATATCGCCTGCCGAGCGACGCCTCGATGGAAGATAAGTCAATCGGTCCACTTCAGGACGCCCAGCAGGCGATTCGCGTGGTCCGCATGCATGCGAAAGAGTGGCAACTTGATCCGGCGCGGGTTGGCGTCATTGGGTTCTCAGCTGGCGGCCATCTGGCTGCGACCCTCGGCACTCATTTCGAAAAGTCGCTTGTGAACAATCCGGAACAGGTGAGTCTAAGGCCTGATTACATGATCCTGGTTTACCCCGTAATCAGTATGGATCCAAAGGTCGCCCATATGGGCTCGCGTACTGCTTTGTTGGGACCAAACCCGTCGGACGAACTGGTGCGGCTGTTTTCCAACGAGCTTCAGGTTACGAAGACCACTCCGCCGACCTTGATCCTGCAGGCCGCCGACGATCACCTAGTTGATGTAGACAATAGCATCGCTTTTTTCGAAGCACTACGCCATCATGAGGTCCCCGTTGACATGACAATATTCAGGAAAGGTGACCATGGCTTCATCTTGCTGGCGCGCGACCAGTGGGAGGAAATCATCCAGAGTTGGATGGTGTCCAACCGATGGGTAAATTGATCAGACGAGCATGTTCTACCTCTACGGGCGCAGAAGTGTCAGGACAAATCTTGAAGGTGATTCTCACATGAAGCTGAACGTGTCGAGTTGTTTGCTCTTGATGGGCGTGGTCAGTCTGCCTATTTTCGCCCAGCGCCCCTCCCCACAATGGGTTGCGACCTTTGAGGCCAGTCCAGCATCCTATGACCTTCCTATCCCTAAAGATGCCATGGGCTTCACGGGACCTGTGACGGGAACCTTGCGTTACAGGTTTGGGATTTCGGTCGGCGGCTCGCGGATCGTTGTGAGCCTGTCGAACGAGTTGGGCAACAAGCCCCTCAAGATTGCCGGTGCGAGTATTGCCGTTGCCGGCGACGAGATGAACGCCGCTCCGGGAACAATCCGGAGACTGACATTCAACGGGAAGGAAAGCATTGAAATCCCTCCGGGAGCACCGATACTCAGTGATCCTGTAGAGATCGAGGTCGCGAGCATGAGCGATTTGCTCTGCAGCGTTTTTGTGAAAGAACCGATCGGACTCTCGCCGATGGGTGGGGCATCCATGGTTCTGACGGATGGAGACACTCTACTTAGTGAGAAACTTGCCGAGGCGCGCAAGGTGACAAGTCGGCCAGTTGTGACATCTGTTCTAGTGACTCCAGCACAGCCAACGCGCGTTGTTGTTGCCTTGGGAGATTCCATTACGGACGGTGTACGGGAAAAGCCATCCGAGCCGCACGGTTGGGTTGCAACGCTTGCAGCTCGGATGAACGCGGAGCAGAAATCGAGCGGGATGGCGGCCGTTAGCGCAGGCATTAGCGGCAATCAAATCCTTAAGAGCATGATGGGACCTGCCGCATTGTCCAGGGTTGATCGCGATGTCTTTTCCATTCCGGGTCTCGGCTACGTCGTGTTGCTCGAAGGAATCAATGACATTGGCTTTTCAGGAAAAACGCCTTTCGGAGCAGGCGCCAGCCTTCCTCTCGAGGACCTTCTCACGGGTTACAAGCAGATCGCTGTGAGGGCTCATACGAGAGGGGTGAAGATCTTCGTCGGCACGTTACTTCCGGCCGAAGGCGCGTTCTATTTCTCAGATGACAAAGAGAAGTTGCGGCACGCAGTCAACGCCTGGATAAGAACTTCGAAGGACTTCGACGGAGTGATCGATTTCGACGCAGTAATTCGTGATCCGGCGCACCCGACTCGCATGAAAGCCGGCTTCGATTCCGGTGACCACCTTCATCCAAATTCTGCGGGTTATAGGGTAATGGGCGAAGCGATTAATCTATCAATGTTCAGGTGAGCAATCGCTCCAAGCGACCGTCGAGCGGCGAAATGCGAACCACGATCCAGAACTTGCAGGGTCGGCCTTGGTACGAAACGAGGAGTACAACCGAATGCGTAGTCTTACGTTAGTTCTAATGCTGCTCAGCGTCAGTACTCTCGTCGCACAGGTCGCACATGCACCCGTTACGAATATCCATCCCTACACTATGCTTTACGTATTCGGCGACAGCTACTCCGATTCTGGGTCAGGCTATGTGGACACCAACGGGCCTACCGCCGTTGTGTATCTTGCCCAGCATCTGGGCATTCCGTTCACCTACTACGGCGACCCAGGTAGCACAGGCGAGGGGCTCAACCTCGCCGTTAGCGGCGCCAATACTGGTGAAGACGCAGGACGCCGCTTTCCTACTGGCCCATTCCTCGGCTTCGGCATGAAGAACCAGGTCGCAAACTTCGTCCAGTTCTCCAAATACGGCATTATTCCGAAGGTCGATCCAGAGAACACGATGTTCTTTTTCGCTGGTGGGCTCAACGACGGTAACCTTCCCGACGGCTCGACGCGCGCCAACATTGAATCGGAGGTCGATACGCTTTACGATCTGGGGGCACGCCGATTCATGGTCGCAGTTCTCCCCACGAAAATCCCTCAGTTCGCAGCTGTCGGCATGAAATTAAATCCGGAGCTCGAGAAGATTCCTCATGAGGAGCGTGCAAAGCATCCGGGAATCCGCATCGCGAACTCACATTGGGGTTCCTTCTTCGACGAGATCATCACTAATCCATCAAAATACGGCTTCTCTGACACCGCAAACCACTGTGCTGAGCGTGCCTTTCGTCATGAGCAGGTAAAGGAATGCGCCAGCCCGGACGCCTTCTTCTACTATCATGACGCCCACCCCTCCACTGCCGCCCATCGCGCGGTCGGCGACATGCTTTATCAGGAAGCCATCACCATGGCTCCATAGCCTCTCGCGCGCCACTCGGGCAATCGATGCGTCTGGCACAAGCGTCGAATCAACGATCCGCAACTACTCTTCCGCCGCGCGATGAATCCGCCTCGCTCGGCCGACCCTGTCGCAACTTCAATCGCATCGCTCACAGGAAGATCGTCGCGTACGCAGGCGCGCATGTCTGTTCGGCGAGATCCTGACGCTTACGAAACAAGCAACACATCCAGATTAGATTTCGCACAGTCGATGACATGCGAATTAGTCACTTCTCCTGCCAACACCAACCGCCTTCCCTCCCTTCCGGGGAAATAGAAAGACACCTCTTGGTGAGCTTCGCAGCCGCTCAGATAAGATGCATCAATTCGTCGGATCTAATCCCGCCACCAACCACCCAGATGCCTGTTCAGAAACGCCGAGGAGACCGGGAACTTCTACCGCGTGTGCCAAGAGCACTGTCAGGAATTGCTGCGGTATTCCCATTTCATGGTTGTGAGTCGGAATACGTTTGACTTCTTGAAAGCAAACGATCCGGCGCACCTTACCGACATCCAGCGGGCGGCACGGTACATGTACTTGCTGTAGGGTTCGTTTACAAGCCTCGTGAGCCGTCCGAATTACCACGGGCACGTGGTACAGCCGCCGGGATTGAACTTCGAGCAGCTCCCCGAGCTCATTGAAATACGCACAAGCGCTTAGCGCGTGTGCAGCTTGAATGCCTTCCCTACGAGGAAGTGCTGAAACGCTAGGACCGTTCGGCAACGCTTTTCTATCTCGATCCGCCGTATTTCGGTCGGAAGCTCTACCGCTACAACTTCGAAGCGAGCGACTTTGAGAAGATGGCGGCGCACCGTGGAACCTTGCGCGGGAAGTTCATTTTGTCCCTGAACGACGTTCCTGAGGTGCAGGCGATATTCCGGAAGTTTCGGATCAAGCACGTAGAACCTGGATGCACCGCACAGAAGTTGTCCGATCTCCAAACCAGTTGGAAGCTTGGTCGCGTCATCCAAGAATTGTTCAGTTAGGGCTACCCGCATTGACATCCTCAGAGACAGGGCCGCCGTAAATAGGCGATGGAATTGTTGGATAAGCGTAGAAGATGTGCTGAAACAACAACTCTGATTTGCTCTTGATCTCATCGTCCGAGTAGGCTGCCGGCAGACCCGTTCTGTCGCTGTAGAGGAAGTCGAAGATTGCCGACCGCACTGCGTCGCGAGTACCTTCCTTATCGCGCCACTGGTCCACCTTGAGCTTTTCGTCCTTCAGCGTCGAAAGCAACTCGACGGCGACCTGCTTGATCTGAGCGATCTCCTTCGGCGTGAGGTCGGTTTTCATCAGCAGGTCATAGAGCGCCAGGCTCTCCTGGTCGAGGCCCTCGCGGATCGCCCGCTTCTGCTCTTCGTCCAGTTCATTCACGAAGCGCAGCAACTCCTCGAAGGTCTTTTCAATCGTGACGCGGTCTTTTTCCTGGTTGTATTCGCGGACAATCTGGTCGTAGTGTTCCTGAAAATCTGTGCGCAGGGGATTCTGCGCGATCAGCCGGTTCAACCGCTTCTCAATCGCTGCGCGCAGGTTCTGCACCGTCGTATTTGGCGCGGCTGTGCGCTGGAACTCCTGACGCAGCCTTTCAAAGTCGATTTTGCTGATGTCGTAGACGGTACCGTCGTCCTTGACCTGAGCCCGCGTCTCAATGGCCCCGTCGATTACCGCGTGTAGCTTCTGGATGATTTCGGTGATGTCGGCGAGCTGTGTGTCTTTTTGCAGGCTCTTATAGACAATATCGATGGCGTCGCGGTCGGCGCGGAACGCATGCTGCCTGTCATCGCCGAAGCAGGCTTTGAACTTGCTGAAGACCGCCCGACAGAGAATCTCGAAGTGCTTCCGCGATTCGTCGCTCTCATTGGCCGCTTCCTTGGCCTTCACAATGGCGGCGTTGCGGGCAAAGCCAGTCAGAATCTCGATGTCATCGAGTGACGCGCCACGGTCTGACAGGAAGCTGCGTGCCATGCCGATAGCTAGTTCCAGCGCCGCCAGCAATTCTTCCATGGGCCGAGTGGGATCGATCTCGTCCTCGCCGCCGCCGTGTCCCTCGTCTCCGCGCCCGGCAAAGGTAGCCAGAGCCTTGCGCAGGTTCTTGAGAATGCCGCAGTAGTCCACGATCAGGCCGTTTTCCTTGCCTTCGTTCACACGATTGGCCCGCGCAATGGCCTGCATCAGCGTGTGGGCTTTGAGCGGTTTGTCCAGGTAAAGACCTCCCAGGCACGGTACATCGAAGCCAGTCATCCACATCGCGCACACAATCGCTACCCGGAAGGGGTTCGTCTCCTGCTTGAATGCCTTCTCCAAGCTCATGCGCTGGCCGTCGGGCAATTCGAAGCCCTCCTTGATTAGCTTGCGATGCGGCTTAATGTCGAGCTTCCACTTGCGGAAGCGGTCCACCTCACCCTGTTCCTCGCTCACCACCACGGCCATCAAGGTTTCGCGCATCCACGCAATCTGGCGGCCGCGGAACTGCACCTCCTGGTCGTCGTCAATCCCGGCGAGCTCGGCCTCGAGCTCCGCGATGCGTTTTTCCCACAGCGGCAGAATCAGCTCGTACATCCGCACACAGGTGACCTTGTCGATGCACACCAGCATCGCTTTGCCGCTCTCCCAGCCTTTGGAGTAGTGACGGACAAAGTCCGCAGCTACCTGCCCCAGCCGCTTCTGGGCGGTAATGATGTGGTAATCGCGCTTGAGTTCGGCCTCCAGCCGCTGGGCCACGTCCTGATCGTTGATCTCGGCCTCTTCAATCGCGGTAGCGATCTTCTCGTTCAACTCCGTAGTGGCCAGGCCCAGCTTCTCGCCGCGCGCGTCGTAGTAGAGCGGAACCGTCGCCTTGTCTTCCACCGCGCGCTGGAAGTCGTAGGTGCTCACATAGCCGCCGAAAACTTGCTTGGTGATCTGGTCGTTTGAGAACAGCGGTGTCCCGGTAAAGCCCAGAAAGCTTGCTTTAGGTAGTGCGGCGCGCATATTCAGCGCCAGTGAGCCGTACTGGGTGCGGTGCGCTTCGTCGCTCAGCACGATGACATCGTCGCGCTGAGACCAGGGTTGATCGGGAGAGACGCTTTCGTTGAACTTCTGGATCAGCGTGAAGATGACTGACTTCTGCTGGCCCACCAGATCGCGCAGGTGGTGGCCGGATGAGGCGCGGCACGGGTCCTTGTCGTTGTTGGCCTCGCCGCACCCGGCAAAGGTCTCGTAGATCTGCGTGTCTAGGTCTTCGCGGTCGGTGCAGACAAGGAAGGTGAAGTTGCCGCCCACCTTGCGATGCACCTTGCGGGTGAAGAAGACCATGCTGTAGCTTTTGCCGCTGCCCTGCGTGTGCCAGAAGACACCCAGCTTGCCCTTCCTCGCCTCGCGCTCCTTCAGGCTCTCGATGGCGGCGTTGACGCCCAGGTACTGGTGGTTTTTGGCTACGATCTTTACGGTCTGCTCGCCGCTGTCGTCAAAGAGGATGAAGTTTTCAAAGATGTCGAGCAGGTTCTCCTTGGCTAAAACTCCCCGCAGGAGCGTTTCCATCTGCACGGTGCCACGGTCCTTTTCCTCCAGCCGTTTCCACTCCTGGAAAAACTTGTACTTTGCCGTGATCGCGCCGATTTTGGCGTCGATGCCGTTGGCCAGGATGGCCAGTGCGTTGTGATGGAAGAGATGGGGCACCGTGTCGCGGTAGTCGGAGAGGTTCTCGTTGTAGGCCCGCTCCAGGTCCCTGTGAACGTTTTTGCACTCCATGAAGACCAGCGGGATGCCGTTGATGAAGCCGATGATGTCGGCGCGGCGCCGGTAGATGTCGCCGCGAATCCAGAGCTCGCGCACGGCTCGGAAGTCGTTCTCCTTCGGATTGGTGAAGTCGAAGACCTGCACGGTCTTTTTGATGAGTTCGCCTTTGGCGTTACGAAAGGCCACCGGCACGCCATCGCGCAGCAGCTTGTACTTCTCGCGGTTGGCCACCAGGATCGACTGGCTGGCACTCAACTCTGCGATCTGGCGGACGGCCTCGTGGTAGGCCTCGACAGGCAGGCCGGGATTCAGCTTGACGAGCGCCGCCTTCAAATACCGGGTGAGCACCACTTCGCGGTCGCTCTTGCGGCCGAGCAGGCTGTCGGGGCCGAAGTCCTCGTCGTTGTAGGCGTAGACGTTCTCCCAGCCGAGTTGCTCATGCAGGTACTCGGCCGTCGTCCGCTGAACGAGTTGGTCTTCTGTGTAGCCCTTGGGTGTCACACTTCCACCTCGCCGCTCATTAAACGGGGGAGTAAGAGGTCACGGGATTGCGCCAACTGGAGGTTTTGCCGTACAAGGTTTTTCACCATTGCGAAGATGGGTGCAACCGTTTCCTCGTATTGGACCAGAATAGAGCCAGTCGGAACTGTCAGATTGCGACTGTGCGCATAATCCCGATTCAGACCGGGGACGGCCACATCGGTATTGATGAACTGTACTCGCTGCAACGCGTGGAAGAGAAAACGCGATACGTTTTCGTTGTTGATGAAGTAGGTCGTGTCAATGGGCCAGGACGGAGCTTCGGCAAAGTAGACCGCGCCGACGTTCCCTTTTCTGCCGATGATGATCGCAGGCTCATCGACGAAGGCCTTATTGTGTGCTCCGACAACGCCACTTGATCCATAAACCGGCACATCGCCGTCGACGCGCAGATCTTCGCGCAATGCCTTGCCGTATTGGAGAGGGGCATAGACGCCAAGCAGCGGCCTTTTCCATCCGACCGGAAGGCCGTTGATGAACTTAGTGTGCTCGTAACCGGGGAAGCGGAAGCGGACGAACCACTCCTCATACAACAGCCGCGCCGCCTGCTCCAGCAGCGCGATCCGCCGCCGGTTGTTCTCGATCAGATCGTTGTATGTGCCTATGAAATCCACAATCCGGCCCTCAACGGAGCCTGAAGGCCATGGAACATCCATTCTTTCCAAGAGCGGCTGGCTCAGATTGTTAATGTTCGTCCCGCCACCTTGAAGCGATAGCACCTTTCTGAATTGCGGGGTGCGGAAGAAGAGAGCGAGGTAACGCGGGTTACACTGCCCGTCGAACGGTCTGAAGCGGATGCAAAAGCCCGAGAACGAGACATTCTCCAGATCCTCGTGGATGAACATGCTTCGTCCAACGAGATCGCGATTCCCATTTGAACGTACAAACAGAATGTCTCCGGTTCGCAAATCGGATTTATTCGCGCGCACCCTCGCAGGATTAATCTCGTCGAGGTCAGTAATATCGGGCTTCCATCGGTCTCCGAAATCCTTGACGCTGATGACTTTCAGACCGACGCCGAAGTCCTCTTTCGAGTAATTTAGTCCGTTGCGAAAATCGCCGAGTTCTCCGAGTTTGCGCGTTTTGAGCCTCACGCAATCAACTCCTCGAAGTTCTTAGCAATAGTCCGGGCCAATTCCGCGGCCTCATCGTTGAGCCCCGCGATTTCGAGATGCAGGTCGCGCATGGTCTCCTCGAAGTCGAAGTCCTCGTCCACCTCTTCCGGCGCTACGCCGACGTAGCGGCCCGGCGTCAGGCTCCAGTCGTTCTTTTCAATCTCAGCCTGATCGACGAGTTTCACCAGCCCGGGCACATCGGCGATCTTTCCTTCCGGGAAGCGTTCGATGAGCCACGCGGCCTGGCGGTGGAAGTAGCGCACCAGCCGCAGCCCCTCGACCAATGCGTGACGGGCTTCGTCCACAGCCTTGCGGGCGCGGTTCACTTCCTTGGTGATCCATAGATCGCTGGCGCGGGCGTCGAGCGACTTTTCGCAGACCTCGATAAAGCGTTCGGCAACTTTATATACATGGTCGGCCTGCTTGGCGACGTCGCGGGTGCGCTCCACCGTGGGCGCGGAGAATTCTGTCTTCTTATTGAGAACGGCGGCCTGGTCGCCGTCTTCGGCGCTGGGCAGCTTTGCGAGCTCGACGAGCAGGGCCTTGGCGTCGGACTTGAACTCGGCAGCGGCAGCCTGGAACTCGGCCAGCGGCGCGGCGTGGGCGCCGGCTTGAGTGTGGGACGGGGCCTCACCGCCCAGGAATTTCTGGGTGAGCGGCTCAAGGGCGGCGACGGACTTTTCAAACTCGGCCACAAGCGCGGGAATTTCAGCGGCCTCAGCGAGGGTGCGGCGCAGGTAACCGGCCACCAGCGCCCGGAAGCGTTCTGGCTGGCCGCGGTAGAGCCAGACGATGGAGAGCAGGTTCTGCAACTGCTCCGGGCTGAAGTCGTAGATTTTGCGCGTGACCTTGCGGAAGACGCCGCGCGCATCGAGCATCAGCACCTTGTCGCGATGCTCTTTGGGCTTGGCCTTGTTCAGGAACCATAGCTCGCAGGGGACGGTGCGGGTGTAGAAGAAGTTGGACCGGATGGCGACCATGACGTCTACGTGGCCGGTTTTGACCAGGCTTTGGCGGACCTTGGCCTCGTCTCGGCCTGCACTCGACGCCTGCGAGGACATGACGAAACCGGCCCGGCCCTGCGCGTTCAGGTAGCTGTAGAAGTACTGAATCCAGAGATAATTGCCGTTCTGGACGCGGCCCTTGCCCTTTTCGTCGCCATTCTTTTTGCCCTTGGCCACGGTGACGCCGGGCAAGCCGAAGGGCAGGCGGGGATCGGTGGCGATCTTGCCGGCATCGACCTCATCCACATTGAAGGGCGGATTGGCCATGACGTAGTCGCACTTGTGGAGCAGGTTGAGCGGGTCTTCGTAGTAGGTGATGTTCTGCTGGATATCGCCGCCGAGACCGTGGACAGCCAGGTTCATCTTGGCCAGGTTGACGGTGGTCTTGTTCTTCTCGTAGCCCCGGAAGGTGAGCTGCTCGGAGGGGTTCTGGTGGTGCTGCTCGACGATGCGGGCGCTCTGGACGAACATGCCGCCCGATCCGCAGGCCGGGTCGAGGACCGTGCCCCTGGTGGGTTCGAGCACGTTGGCGATGAACTGGACCAGCGAGATGGGCGTGAAGAACTCGCCGCCGTCGTGGGCCTTGAGGTCGGCGAACTGCGTCAGAAAATACTCGTAGATGCGTCCGAAGACATCGCCGGTGGCGGTTTTCAGTTCCTCCGGGTTGAGGGTGCGGACCAGGTCGCCGAGCAGGTCGGCGGGGATGGACTGGTACTCCTGCTTGGGGAGAATGCCCTTGAGGCTCACGTAGTCGTCCTCAATCGTTTCCATGGCGCGGATGACAATCTCGGGCAGCTTGGGATCGGAGGCCTTGGTGATGAAGTAGTCGAACTGGGCCTGGGGCCGGAGGTAGATAGAGCCTTTTTGGCTGAAATCCTCCTTGGCGAGGGCGCGGGTGACACCGTTGCGGGAGGGCAGGGACTTTTCGATCTCAGGCTTGATGGTCAGAAACCGGCTATACGCGTGGCGCAGGAAGATGAGGCCCATGACGGGCATAAAATATTCATTGCTGGCCAGCTCGGAGTTCGAGCGGAGCAGGTCAGCGGCTCGCCAGAGGCGAGCCTCAATCGCTTCGATGTTTTCTAGTTGAGCCATTCGCAGTTATTTTCCGTAGCGAGCCTGTTTCCGACCCCTGGGGTGGATCGGACTAGGCCCGATCCCATGTGGAGAGACTTGCGAATCTCTCCGTGGGTAAAGCATGTAAAATCTGGTTCCGAGAAAAGTATAAGTCGAGGCACCGTCAGCATCAGCGTCGAAATGCGTAGTGCCTCGTACCTCACGAGGTGCCGAGTCAATGCTGACAGCCATCACATCTTCAACATCGCCGCCTTCCTTAATCTGGACATCCGTGATGGTATTCGTCATTTTGACGCGTATTGATTGGTGTTACAGGAAGGGATGATGATCGACAAGCTGGAAGTGCTGGTGCCGGAAGGCGTCCCGCGGCGTGAAGAGGTGTGGAGGGAAAACCGCGAGCATTTCGCGAACATTGGGTCAATGTTCGGCCGAACGCTCGACGCGGATTTTAGTCTGGCATCGAGAGTTCACCGCGATTACCGTGTCCCAATTGCGAAAGAGAAGAGGCAATTCAAGGTTGACTTTACAGATACCCGACTGATGAGCGCAGACGATATCCTATGGCGTCTCATGTGGCTGTTTGAAGTCGAGCAAGAACAGGCACGTTCGTTCCGGATCGGCCGCATAGATTTTGCAGCGGATGTTTACGGCGTTTCCGTGGAATGGTTCAAGCTCCACAGCAGAGTGAAACGGAAGAGAAAGACCCTGTCGTACGAGGTGTGCAAGGAAGAGACTTCAAAAGGCAACATAACATCCGTGGTCTTCGGAAAACGGCCTGACATGTATCGCATTTATGACCGATTGGCCGAGAAACGGCAGCGCGGGGCTGAGATTCTGTATGATGGCATGTCTTTCGGAGCCCCTGTCCCAATCGTGACCAGGGTTGAGCGGCAGTGCTCTGGAAGGGCAGTTCCAAAAGATGTAGCAACAGTAGGCGCGCTCCTTGAACATGCTTCAACCGTGGATCCGTTTCCGGCGCTTTGGTGCCGGGAGAAAAACGATGGATCTCCGTCAACTGAAGGCTGGCCACCGCAGAAATGGCTCATGAACGTGGGACTCGCGACCGTGGTTCAGCAGTACGGGGAGGCCACTGTTCGAGCGCGACTGAACCGTACGAGAAATGCGACGCGCATCTTTTCAAGTTATTCTGAGCTCCTTGGCGGCAATTCCACCGTGGTAACTGCACATCAGATTCGCGAGATCTATCGTTTCGGGACGGTCAAACAGCTTAATATACCTGTTCGCGGACCGGACGGAGAGCTCCAATATCCAGCCGACGGAGTCGTTCTTACCTTGTAACACCAATCAATACGCGTCAATTTGACGAGGACATCTGCCATCGCGAGGACCGACGGAAACGTCGGGCCGAAGCCAGATCTGCTGCCCGGGTTCAGTTCGAGTGACCTATCATTCGCAATGTTCTTGACAGCCGTGAATGCTGAAGTGGCCATTGCGCTGACCCCTCCAGCAGTCTGATCAGGCTGCCTTCTTCAGATCGAAATTGGCTCCTACTCGATCTCGGATGGCATTCAATGCCTGTTTCTGATGCGCGTGCTTGTCGGGACGCACGCGCACGATTTGTTCATCGACCAGAGCCATTGCACTGTAAGGATAGCCGTGCTGTTGGCTTTGGTTCGAGGGAGAATCAGCTCATGCTTTCGATATGAGCTCACCAGTGAATTACGTTCCAACACCACTCCCACCCCAGTCCTCAGTGCAATCGGGTTCCGAAGCCAGGCCCACGTGTACCGTTAAGGTAGCGGCAAGCAGAATGCACAAACATCCTTCCACTATCTACCGGATGCGTAAGCGGCTCGGGCCACTTCGTTTCGTTGTGGAAGGCCGGCGGATTTACATCGATTTGCAATCCCTTGAGAGTTTCTTGTCTCAGCAGTCTCCGATCGAGTCCGCCGCCAGGACAAGGGCCGCCGACGCCGAGGCGACCCCACCCGTTAGCGTGCCAGAATTCAATCGTGGCTCATATGAGAAGCAGCAAGACACGAAATCCAGAGAACAGCAACAAAAGCAACCCGATGTCCCTGGTCGTTCTGGCCAGCGGGAGCTAATCATTCACCCCAGGCCGTCGCACATGCTGTTCTGTTACATCGCATGACGGCAGACGATTCCCATGAAGGACTCCATACCAGGGTGGGTCCTTCAGTTCTCCAGGGCCCGAGTTACCTGCGTCCTCAATTGCCGGCGCGGGCGATAGTGCGCCCGGCCCAGACTCAACTTTCAACCGGCGCCGCGAGCCGCCCATTTAAGGGGAATATATGAACAGCAACGACATCCACGTCAACGCAACCGAGCTTCATCTTGACGGTGTCAACCAAGGATTATCCGACGCCGATTGTCAGAGCCCTCGCGCACAGTTGACGCGGGGCCAACAGCTTCCACTGGAGGCAAACGACCGCGACGAAACTCTTCCCGTTCTGTTTCGGCCGCGCCTCCGGTTCGTGGAGCACTGCGATTAGGTCGATACCTTTGGCTCATACATCATCAGGGCTTTCTGCCGTGATGCCTGTGGCTTGCGGAATGCATCAGTTTAGGCCAATAAATACGATTCGCAGAAGACTTCCTATACTAGCAAGTTGAAGGATACGGTCTTCACGCTTTTCTGAATCTGGTCGGCCTCACACAGGTTGCGAGTCAATTGTGGCAGTCTCGACAGAAAGAAGCATGTTATGCGCCGCGCTCGCGGCCAGCATAATGTCTGTCAAGGCATTCGCCCAGTTTTCTTAGGCTTTCGAAGGCCGCATTCAAACCTAAAGATCAGCAAGTGCAAGCCTGCTCACGGAGAATTCCTTTGACCAACCAATTCAAGATTACTGCGAGAAACCTCGGTTCACTGGAACTGGATAACATCTGTCTCGAGGATTTCTGGTATTTGTCGCGCCTTAACTTCCGTCCTCCCTATAACAACTTTGGCTCAGCGCTATTCGGCGACTGTCAGTCCATGCAAGAAGCGATGATCGGCTACTACCTCGAGAGGGACGGTTGCTTGCCGAAACAGTTTGCCCCGTTCTGCGACATAAAGAGTCGCGTGGATGTCAGCAAGCACTGGAAGCATTTCGGCTACACGCACAAGTCAGGAGTTTGGCTGTACGGATCTCCAGACGAGGTCTTCTATCGTGCTGATAATTCGATAGTCATCTGGGATCACAAAAGTGCGCATCCGAAGACCGACGAGGTAAAAGATCACTTCCGTCCACAATATGAAGTCCAAGTGACAGGGTACGGCCTCATTGCTGAGGCTGGGCTGCGACTTGGAACAGTAAGCGCAGGCGCACTTGGCTACTGGGATCTCCAATTCCAGAAAGTTATCGACGCACCAGCAAAGTTCATCAAAGATGGGATGCTCTGGGCGGCTTTTGTGCCGAAGGTTTTCGAAGTGGAAATCGATTACACGCGCATTGACAAGCTTTTGAAGGAGGCTCTAAAGATTTGGAGTTCCAAAGTTCCGCCTGAAGGCCGCAGCAAGTGTCGTGATTGTATGAAGCTCGAAGCGCTTTTCGCTATCCAGTCAGATGTGGAGAGTTGCCTTACAGTCAAAGACCAGCAGTTGTTTCGCGCAGCGGGCAACAATCCAGCAACACAGTGGCAAATCATGCGGCGCCTTCGCGAACGTCAAGGGATACGTTGGTCAGCACTGCGCGAGATCGAAGACTCCGAGGACGGCCTCACGTTTGATAGGGATAGCCTCGCCGCCGACTGGGAATTCCCTGGAACATCGGCCTGCTAGTGCCCCCAATCTTGCCAGCTCTTGGACCGTAACGTCTTAAATTAGCCCCGACCTTTAATGGCCGGGGCTTTTTCTGCTTAGTGCTATTACCAAGATCTTCCTGCGCCATTATTAATCCAACAGCAAACCCGAAAAGACAACTGAATCAATGATCCACGAATCAACAAGATTTATCCGCGTCATTGACTTTTCCCCCTCCCTGCAACGCGAGAAGAAGGAAACACATATAACAATTCAAGTGCGAACCCCGCGCCCACGGCGGGTGAAAGTGACATCCAGAAGGAGACGATCCGAAGCTCCGATCCGGTTCGGACGGCCGCCGATCTCAGGGCAACTGGCCTTCGACTTCAACATTCAACCCGATGAGGAGGGAAAGAAGAATGAATAATACTCTGTTCCGCATCATTGTGTTTCTGCTCCGCTTAATCCAATTCAACCTGTCCGCAAGTCTACTTGATGAAGCCGTTACCGGGGTCATTCAATCCGATCGACAAGACTAGCCGAATGTCGACTGTGCGAGGTGTGGAGAACGTCCTGAATCTTCCCAGAGGGACTCGAAATAACAGAATACTTCTGAGGTCTGCATTCCTATACTAGATAGCCATGTAGCTGATGGCACTAACGGGCCGTGGAGCCCTCCTTGCCAATGTGTCTCACGCGACAACAGGATCATTGCAAGCCGGCCGGGCAGCACTGGTTCTCTGTTTCAAAGGTCCACGGACACCAGATCCCTCCGCTGCATCACACAGCGGTCATTAGTGGCAGGCGTCATCCCGCCATGAAAATCGGGTCCGGCCAATTCACGCACCTCTGTCCGACAGTAGGGAGACAGTGGTGCGGCTCCGGCGGCGTAAGGCGCCAGAGGCCCGGCAACGCACCGGGCAGCTATATGCCACATGCCCACATGGTCTGACCCCGCCCATGTGTGTGAAGGGTGACCACCTCACAATACGTATTCCTAAATGCGTTCGATGGCTGATGCTTTGTGCGTCCAGTGAACCGAGTCAACCTGCAGAGCAGCCAGGTCAATGCTCACCAATAGCTCTATGCCTACGCAAACTGAAGGCGCTCTCTGCTCTCTGAGAGCGGGGTCTGTCTTCAAACCGCCCGTTCACTGATTGGCGGCTTCATTCTGGTCAAATCCCGGATTTGCTTTGTGATTCCTATACTAGCTAGGTCCGGGAGCTGAGTGACGCTAGCGTCTTCCGCAGGCGCCAATTCAAGCTCGTTATCCATTCACCAAGGCTGCCGCTAGGCAAGCCGAATGGAAAGGAAACCGGAAAATGAGCAGCACATCAACAACAAAGTACCCTCTTCTTCAGGAAATCCTCGCCCTCAAGGGGCAAAACCTCCAGCCTACTTACACCATTCGTGACGTTGCCGTTCTCTTCACGGTCACGCCGCGCGCGATCCAGAACCGTGTGTCTTCGGGGCAACTCCAGGCACGAGATCTGCCTGGTCGTGCAAAGTTCTTCTCCGAAGATCTGGAAGCCTTCCTCGCTGCAAGCTTGAAGAAGGGGCGGAGCCGTGGCAAATAGGGCCGAACGTATTGTTCGAACGATCACACTGGTCGTTCACAAGCACTCAAAATCACTAGCCTGTCTTTTCCAGGTTCTTCTCGTGTCGGCTGTCTTCGTGCCTACAGTTCCCTTGCTTGCGGAATTTGCACTGCTGGTCGCACTGCTTCTCATCTCTGCGCAAATTCTCAGCAATTTCTGTGGCAAATCCATCATGGACTTTACGAAAGGAATACAGATATGAATTGCACATCCGTTCAGAATGGTGCGGGAATTGCTGCGGTAGTTCCTGCTTCTTCTAGCTCTGACGCAAACCGAGTAAACGCAGTGCTGACAACTGGCGATCTGTTGGCGATTCTAAAGGAGAATCCGTCCAAATCATTCGCCCAGCTGCGGACCACTTGTGGTTTGCTTGGCAATTATCTCGGAATGCCCGGAGATCAGATTTCATTCGATCTCATCGAAGACAAGAGACGGGGATTCCGCCCGTTTCTGGAGAGCCGCAGGTACACGGAAAATAGCATCCGTTCCTACGTCTATCAACAACGCTCTCTGCTGTATTCAGCCGTGCAGCATGGATGGGGCCCGGATGCGAATCAGGCAGGGGCTTGGAAGCCATTGTTGGAAATGGCCGTCAAGGACCACCTCACCGATATCGTCCGTTACTTTTCACGTACAACTCAAACGCCCGCCGAGGTGACTGTAGAGGCAGTCATGCGCTGGGCCGAGGAACGGACTCGTGAAGGCTTGCTCTTTACAACAGTAGCGAAGAAGCGGAATCAGTTTTGGCGTTTGCTGCAGAAGACGGGCTGGGTTAAGGAACTCCCGCAACAATTGATGAAGTTCGAGCACTACGCCATTCCCTTGGAAGAGCTTCCGACCGGGTTGCGCAACGACATCAAAGCACTTCTCAAATGGAAGCAGGCCGACTTCGCAGTGAACCGGCCAAAGCGGGGCAAGATCCGGGCAATCACGGCTACCAGACTTCGCTCGACGATCTGTCAGTTCGCTGGCTTTGTAATTCATGTTTGTGGTCATAGCCCAGCCACGTTCAAGGATATGGTGCAAAAGCATCTCGTTGAAAGTTTCGTTGAGTGGCTGCTTAACGACCGAAAAATCATGGGACGGTCGCTTGTAGGAAGACTGGGAGGAATCTACGCGGTTCTGAAATACCATCCGTCATACTGCGCAATTGACTACTCCTGGTTCAAACCGCTTCTCGACAGCATCACGCTTGAGGATGAGTCGGAAATAAAGAAAAGGAAAGCCAAGAAGTACGTTGACTACGATGACATGAATACAATTCCGGAGAAGATCCGCGCCGTGCGTGAGGCAACTGAGAAGAGGAAAGGCAACTCCCGGAATCGTGTCGCGCAACTCGCCATGGAAGAATTCCTGTTTCGCTGGTTTCTCGTTTTTCCGTGGCGGCAGCGCAACATTCGAGAATTTCGTATCGGCGGTTCAAATCCGAATCTCTTCAAAAGCAAGTTGCCACCTTATTGCGCGATTGACAAGCCCGCCTGGGTGATTGAAGAGGAGGCAAAGAACCCCAATGCCGAGTTTTGGCAAATCAGCTTCTCACCTGAGGAGGTAAAAACTGGGATCTCTGTCGATCTCATCGTGCCACAGCGGCTTATCCAACCCCTTGAGGAATACCTGACAAGATGGCGCCCGTTGCTACTCGGCGGAAAAGCCGTGGACACCCTTCTTGTTTCGCCGCGCGGGAAGCCCCTTCGATCGGGCCAGGTAGGGAAGGCGATTGGCCACTGGACTACGCAGTTTGCAAATACGCGCACCACGCCCCACCTCATCCGTGACTCCGTGGCTTACAAGTGGTTGAAAGAGCATCCCAAGGATTTTCTCAGCCTGTCGAAAATCCTTTGGCACAAAAATGTGCAGACGACAATCCGCATCTATGGTTCTCGCTTCGATGAGTCGAGCGGCACATGCGCTATGGAAGCTTGGCTCGATCAGCGTTCCGCCAATAATGACGCAGATAATATCGCTCTGAAATATCCCATCCTGAGTTGACTGCAAGCCCATGCTTTCTCAGTGCACATCCAGATCTGCAAATGAAGCGCCTGCGGACGAAATTCTCGCCGCGCAGACGTTTTCTATGCAATCTGCGCGGGTGATTGAGTTTCCGGCCTTGCGAGCGACAAGTAAACTGCCTACGCTGAGAGAAGCGACACCGGTAAAGCGGAGAGGCAAGAGCATGTCCCGCAGGACCGGACAATCTGGTCATATCGAGAAAAGTGGTAGATGGTGGGTCGTGAGATGGTGGATGGACGTCGAAGGCCAAGAGAAAAGGGTGCACATGAGGGCGAAGATCTGCCCGATTGATGGACCGGACGCCTTGTCCGCGTCAGTTCGCAAACGCCGCGCTCACGAGATCATCACAGCAAGTGGTGCTGACACTGAAGAGCACTTTAACAAGGTGGTCAAGGGTGTCACTCAACCCACCTTTGAACAGCAGGCAGAGAAGTGGCTTCGCCAAATGCAGGAGCGGAAGAGAAAGCCGGTTGCTCCATCGACAATCTCATTGTGGAGAGGGTGCTTGGACAATTGGCTGAACGCGCAGATCGGCAGTCTTACGCTCGAAAAGGTCAACAACGCGGCACTGAAGCAAGTTGTCGCGGCAATGATGAAAGGAGGACTGTCTCCAAAGACGATCGATACCTACACGCAAGTCGTGAAGTCGGTCGTGGCCTCGGCCATTAACGACGAAGGCGAGCAGTTGTATCCGCGGACGTGGAACAACGAATTCGTCGATATGCCAATCGTCAAGAAATCCGCACAGAACACACCAAGCT
>JAJYAE010000238.1 GCA_021779695.1 Acidobacteriota bacterium
CGAAGGATGCATCACTCTCAGCGCGCGTCTCCAACGCGATGCGGGAATTGCATTCGCTCCAGCTTGGCTCGCTTCGGTCACTGGTGTTGATTCTACCGGGCGGGAAGCGCAATCATCGTGTCTTTGAGGCGATTTCCCCGGCCCAAGGCGGGCTTGCTGCCAGTTTCGCCATCTGTATGCTTAGAATCAAGCACAGCCGCAATCGATTCGGCTATCCAGAATCCCGCTTCGGATCCATTTGAGGATGTGGTGCATGAAAAGCGTGTGCGGTCTTTTGTCGATCATGTTCGTGTGCGTCGGCTCTCTGGCTCAATCCGTCCATGGCCGCGATGGCATTCAGCTTCCTCCACCCCCCAGGGTCCAGGCAGACCCAGTCGATGACAACTACAACGGAATCCGTATCGCCGATTCCTACCGCTGGCTTGAAGATGCGAATAGCCCTGAGACACGAGCCTTTGTCGATGTCGAGAATGAGTACACGTCCCGCTATTTCCGGCAGGCAACCATCCGGAGCAAGATAGAGAGCGCCCTGGAATCGCTCGAACATGTTGCAACCTGGGACTTGCCCATCCAGCGGATGGGCAATTACTACTTTCTCAAGCGTGAGGCCGGCGAGGATCAGGCGTCGATCTTTCTCCGCCGCGGATGGACCGGCAAGGATGAGCGGCTACTCGATCCCGCCGTTCTGAGCCGCGATCGAAATACGTCTCTTACCTTGGAGGACGTCTCCCGGGACGGCAATCTGATTGCCTACGGAGTGCGCCAGGGCGGTGCCGACGAGACGGCCTTGCACATCTTCGACGCCAAGACCCGCAAAACACTGGAAGACACGCTCCCCGCCGGACTTTACTGGTCGATTCAGTTCACTCCAGACGGCACGGGACTGTATTACACCCGGACCACGCAGCAGGGATCACTGCTCTATCTGCACACCCTGGGCACTCGCGTAACGCGGGACGTCCTGATCTTTGGCCATGAGTTTCGCGGCGAACTGCTGGGCCCCAATGATCTTTTGCAGTGCTTCCTCACCGATGATGAAAAATATCTGGTCGTTACGATTGATCATGGCGTGCCGGCTCAGCGCACGGATATCGTGTTTCGTGATCTAACCAGACCGGGTGCCCCCTTTGTCGTGCTTGTCTGGGATATCGACTCCCGGTTTTCTGCCAGCTACGCCAGGGGAGCCTGGTATGTCAGAACAGATGACAACGCACCCAACAGCCGCATCCTGCGAGCCGATCCGGGAGTCGCACCCTCAGCCTGGACGACCGTAGTGCCTGAGTCCTCGGATGCGATCCTCGATGATTCCATCGTCGGAGGAAAGCTCTACGTCACCCGACTGAAAGACGTGCAGACGGAAACCTCCATCTACACACTCAATGGCAAGCAGATCGGAACCCTGCCCGGCACATCGATGGCCACTGGCTCAGTTGTCCATGGACGAACAATTGATCGGTACGGATTCTTCAGCGTTCAATCCTTTATCCAGCCCCCCGCGATTTATCGCCTGGACACTTTCACCGGAAAGCAGCAGATCTTCGCTCAACCCCAGATTCCTTTTGCCTCCAATAACTACGAGATCAAGCAAGTCTTTTACACCTCGAAAGATGGGACCAGGATTCCCATGTTCATCGCTGGCAGAAAGGGGCTGAAGCCGGACGGCATCACTCCCTTGCTGATGACAGGCTATGGCGGCTTCAAAATCAGCATGACATCAACCTGGAATCCAATGTGGGCGTGGTGGTTGGAGCAAGGCGGATGGTTTGCCCTTCCGAACCTCCGCGGTGGCGGGGAGTTCGGCGAACACTGGCATGAGCAGGGAATGTTTGAAAAAAAGCAGAATGTATTCGATGACTGGTTCGCCGCCGCTCGCTACCTGATTGCCCAGAAATACACTTCTTCGGAACACTTCGCCATCATCGGCGCTTCCAATGGCGGGCTTCTGATGGGAGCCTCGATGACCCAGCATCCGGAACTCTTTTCTGCAATCGTCTGTGCTTATCCGCTGCTGGATATGTTGCGATACCAGCATTTCCTGCAGGGCTCGCACTGGGTCACGGAGTATGGTTCTTCGGATCACCCAGACCAGTTCTCGTACCTCCTCAAACATTCGCCCTATCAGCATGTCAAAGCGGGAACCGCTTATCCGGCTATTCTTTTCTTTACCGGCAACGACGATACGCGCGTCGATCCTCTGCATGCGCGCAAAATGACGGCTCTTATGCAAGCCGCCTCTTCCAGTGGCCGGCCCATCCTCCTTCACGAAAGCACTGTCGGCGGACACTCCGCCGGGGTCAGCGTCGACCAGCGAATCCAAGACTACGCGGACATACTCGCCTTTCTTTGGACTGAGTCTGGCCCTGCACCGGTCTCCCATTAGCTGGCTCAGCTCGTCGCAACTCTGCTCGGAGCGAGATGCAGTAGAAAGTCAAAAGTGTCAGCCTCCCCGTGTGGCGGAACCGCATATCGCAAACCGAAGTAGGAATGAGGACAAGGAGTTCCCGCCTTGGGAATTCTGCGTCGCTCATCCGTCAGGAAATTCAAGCGCCCTTGTTGCATCCATGTATCCTCGGGGGCATGCAGATGACTGCATCGCCTCCAGAAACTCGCTCGAACTCCAGCTTTGCAACGCTTCTGGCCTCGCTCGCCTCCTCATCCAATGCGTCCACGCCGGGCTGGGGCGATGCAGCGCTTGCTGAGGATGTCGCAACCCTGAGCTATGAGAAGGCCCTCAAGACGCATACACGGCGCAGCGGGCACCCGGGGCAGCGGCTCCCGGACCCTGAAAGCAGCACCGGAAACTCATTTCAAGGATTGGAGCCAGAACCCCGACCTTCGATCAATGAGACTGCCACACAGAATCTGACCTTGCCCGTAAATTCCTCAAGGCAATCAGACGAAAGGGCACATCGAAAATCCGCCAGCGTCACAATCCGGCTTGGAGAGCTCGAGAATGAGCAATTGCACGCTCGAGCTGCTGAAGCTGGCCTTAGTGTCTCGGCCTATCTCCGTTCGTGCATTTTTGAAGTGGAGGAGCTTCGCAGCCAGGTCAAACAAACCCTCGCCGATATGCGCAAGTCCACTTCACACGATCAGGACTCTTCACTGCGCACCGTACCCCATTCCTCCAGGGGTTGGCGAGAGCGCATCCTTCCCCGCTGGACCCGGCACCGCGAGGCCGGCAGCGATTAATCGACCTGCAGCACCAGGCACTTCAGATACTCGGTCTCAGGCAGATTCACGATCACAGGATGATCCAGCGATGCACCGCGCCGCTCCAGAATGCGCACGCGGCGATGGGCATCCGCGGCTGCCGCTGCCACAGCTCCCTGCAGTTCCGGCCCGCTCACATGGTGGCTGCACGAACAGGTCACTAACAATCCGCCGGGCTTCAGCATCCGCAGGGCACGCAGGTTCAGTTCCTTGTAGCCGCGAAGCGCACCTTCCACCGCTCGCTTTGTCTTGGCGAATGCTGGTGGATCCAGCACAATCGAGTCGAACTGTTCCCCGGCATCGGACCATCCGCGCAGTAGTTCAAATGCGTCGGCCTCAACCCAGTCAACCGCGCCCTTCAGGCATTGGCGATTGACGTCAAGATTTTGCTCCGCTACTTCAAGAGAGGAGCGAGACGCGTCCACTCCGGTCACCTGTTGGCAAACCTGAGCCAGATGCAGTGAAAAACCGCCTTGATAGCAGCAGACATCCAGGGCCCGCGTCGTGCAGCCCAAGCGCTTTGCCCAGTCCCGTGCCGCCGCATAATTCGCGTGCTGATCCAGGAAGGCGCCTGTCTTTTGTCCGGAGTTTGCGTCGTAGTGAAACGAAAGCCCATTCAAATGAAATAAGGCGCGGGTGGTTGGCTTTTGAGCGTCTGCGGCCCAAAGCGGCGCAGTCCCGGGCGCGGTGAGACCTTCCAGTTCGCGCATCCGCGGATCTGGCCTTTCCAGGATAGAAGTCGGCTTCAGCGTGTCTCGAAGAACGCGAACGCAGACCTCCCGAACCGCCGGGTTATCCAGCCCTTTGGTCAGCAGTTGAGCAATGATGAGGTCACCGTACTTGTCCACGATGAGGCCGGGAAGCTCATCGGCCTCGCTAAAGCAAAGACGGCAGGAATCGTTCTCGGGGTCCAGCAGCGGCCAGCGCCGCACAATCGACGCGCGCAGGCGGGTCTCCAGCAGATCAAGCCAGCCACTTTCGTCGATCGCATCCCGAGACACAAGGCGAAGGGCAATTTGAGAGGCAGGGCTGTAGAGGGCGGTGCCAATCAAAATGCCCCGCGCATCGGCGACGGGAATCAAACCCGGCTCTGCTTCACGACCTGCCTCGAGGGTCTCGATCTCGTTGGCGTACACCCAAAGATGTCCACCCCGCAGCCGATCCGCAGCGCGGCGGCTCACCCTTGCGCCAACGGAAGTCGCCTCCTGTGCAAGCTCCCTGTTGGAAGGGCTTTGAGCGCCGCGTGGCGTCTTCGATCCTTCGGAAATGGATCTCGTCTGTCCTGCTGCTTTTGGCTTTCGTAGCCTCGCCATCGTCCCACTCCGGGTCGGATTGCCGCCGGGAGTGGGTGGCGGCGTGGCCGCTTGGCCCTACTTCACCTGGAGGCTCTCGATGTAGCTGCTCAGATTGCTGATTCTGAGTTGCTTGTCCATCGCGTTCATCTGGTTCATCTTACCAAGGATTGGTCCCCAAACCGGCATTTGCTCGGTACCATGCGCCGGAAACCTGCTCCCGAATCGCAAAACGCTGGCAATATGAATATCCGGGAACTTGCCTTGGTTCTTCTTGCTCAGCAATGTCAGGTTTGTCGGTGGTGTGCGTAGTTCACTGGCTACAGGTCCATTTCCTTTTCCATCAACGCCATGACAGGGCGCGCAATAATTCTGATACATCACCTTGCCGTTAGTTGGAGAGGTCTTCTGGACCGGGATAACTACCTTGAACTGGGATTGGGACTGGGCTGCGCCGCAAAGTCCGGCCACCCCTACCAGAAACAGCGCTAAAAGCGAGAGGCGCTTCAGCATCATTTGCTCCGTTCTCGACCCCCACACCGCCGGTGACAATACTGCTTTCCCCGGTACGGATGGCAGTGACTGCGGGCACAACCAATCGGCTCCGCGAACACCGACTTTCCCCGATCCCATGAACGACGATCGTTGGAGATTGCCTTCATTTGTCTTCTTCCAAGAGCCCAGAGTAAGAGCTCAGAATCGCCGCATGTCCCAGCGAGCACACTCCGCGGCGCTCGCATCGCGCAGGAGGCAGGCCTATAATGAGATATGGCGACTGTCCGGCAGCCCATCTCTCCGGCATCCTCCGGCGCCGTACCTGTATCCCCGGACCGGACCCCTCGCTCTGCTCATCCTCCGGATGAGCAAGCCATCGGGCAGCGCTTCGATGAACTTCTCCGCCAGGTTCAGGCAAACCGCCCCACTGAGGACGTTTCCCTCATCCGTAAAGCCTGGAATTTCTGCGTTCAGCAGCACCACGGGCAGTTGCGGGCCTCGGGCGAGCCATACATCATTCATCCGCTTGAGGTGGCCGAGGTGCTGGCCGAACTCAAGATGGACGCAACTGCCATTGCTGCAGGCCTGCTCCATGATGCGGTGGAAGACACTCCAGCCACGCACGAAGAGATCGAAGCAAACTTCGGCGACCAGGTGGCGCACATTGTCGAGGGTGTCACAAAGATTGACAAAATTCAGTTTGCAAACCGCGAGGATCGCCAGGCTGAAAATGTCCGCAAAATGCTGCTGGCCATGGTTTCGGATGTGCGGGTCGTGCTCATCAAGCTGGCCGATCGCCTCCACAACATGCGCACCTTGGAGCATCTGAAACCGGAGCGCCAGGAAGCGATTGCCCGCGAGACCCTGGACATCTATGCGCCTCTGGCCCATCGCCTCGGCATGGGCAAGGTGCGCGGCGAATTGGAAGACCTGGCCTTCCGCTACACCGATCCGGTGAGCTACGAGCAGGTTGCCGCCGCCGTGGAGGCGCGCCGGGTCGAAGGCGAACAGTTCCTGCACAGCGTCGAAGATACTCTCGTGGAGCAGTTGCGCGAGAACAACATCCAGGCGCGCGTTGAATGGCGTATCAAGCGGCTCTACTCCATTTTCCAGAAGCTTCAGCGCACCAAATCCAGCTTTGACCAGGTTTATGATCTGCTGGCACTGCGCGTTATCACGCAGGATGTCGCCTCGTGTTATGCCGTCTTCGGATTGATCCATACGCTGTGGCGCCCGGTGCCCGGCCGCATCAAGGACTTCATCGCCATCCCCCGGGCAAACCGCTATCAGTCGCTCCACACCACGGTGATTGGCGAAGGCGGTCATCAGTTCGAAGTCCAGATCCGCACCGAAGAGATGCACCGCATCGCCGAAGAAGGCATCGCCGCCCACTGGAAATACAAGGCTGGAGAGGGCTCGGTCACAGCGCGCGATGAAGAGCGCCTTAACTGGATTCGCCAACTCGTTGAGTGGCAAAAGGAGATGACCGACCCCAACGAGTTCCTGAGCAGCCTGAAGATGGATCTCTATCCAGACGAGGTCTACACTTTCACGCCCAAGGGAAAGGTTGTTGTCGTCCCCGCGGATGGAACCCCGATCGACTTCGCCTACACAATTCACACGGAGGTCGGCCATACCTGCGTCGGAGCCAAGATCAATGGCCGAATGGTGCCCTTGCGCACCAAGCTCCGAAACGGCGACATCGTCGAAATCGTCACCCAGAAGGACCACAAACCCAGCCGGGACTGGCTGACGTTTGTGAAGAGTCCGCGCGCACGC
>JAJYAE010000017.1 GCA_021779695.1 Acidobacteriota bacterium
GAAGCGTTGTTTTCCCAGAATTGTATGGCCCGACAATAGCGATGATCGCCGGATTACTGCGGCCAGCAACGAATGAAAGGGCCTCGATGCCGAATGCATTCCCCGACCAAGGCAGCACAGAATTAGGCTCTTGCGGTTGTTTGGGATCAGACTCGGCCTGATGCGATCTCTTGGTGGCAGCACGCCAATTGGGACAATTCTGCAGGTCCTCTCCTAAATCACACCCAATTTCAGGACGACAGTTCGGATCAGCGCAGACACTCATTTCACATCTCCATCCTGTCCAGAGCCAAGTAATCTCAATGCTTGGATCTCCCGATACAGATGCAGGCATATTTCCGCGTCGGTGAGCGTCAATGATGGAGACAGTCCTGTTCGCGTCAGGAGACTGTTCAGATCTGCTTTCCCCGTCGTGAACTTCTTGATGAAATCGAGGAGCATCGGTCGGCCTGCGGAACCCTCAATGTCTTCAGGTAGTTGTGCCAGAAGCGCGGAGATTTGCGGTTCTTTTTTGAGGTGATCGAGATAGTCTCCAAGATTTGCTTTCGCCGGTTTTCCCTTTCCGGATGCCCCGCCCCACTGCGCCGAGAACGCTTCCGCGAGGAAATATTCGACTGCAATGGGATTCCACGTTGGTAGCAATGTGGCGAAGTCTAGGGCGAAAGCCAAAGGGAGGAGGACTGACTTCGTCCCACGATAACTCTGCTGCAGGTGCTCCGAAAAGGCCGATTCTTTCCACCAGAGAAGATCGGCTTGCCTCTTTAGCGTGGTGATCGGTGCAATCACGCCCGTCAAAGTCGCAGTCATGGAATCAACGAGATCTTTGAGTCCCTTTTGCAGGGGATCGATCAGATTCTTTTTCAGATCGTCTGAGGAAATACCGCCGGCCTTTACCGCTGCTTCTACTGTGCTGGCTATCGCCTCAACACCTTGATTTGTGATCATCTCCAGCAATTGCTGGTCATGCGTCATCCAGTTCTGATTATTCCAAGGTGGCCGTGGAAAACCAGCCTTTAAGACATCGCGGCTTACCGTTATGGAACCGCTGTTCAACGGGCCCAGCTTAATGGCTGGAAGCTTCGGAGAAACAACATTTGCACCGCTTGGCCAGTGCCGTTCTGCCTCTTCTTGGGAGATTTTCCGAACGCGATCACGAAACGAGGTCAAAATCTCCGTCTCGCCTCCGGATTGAATATGCGGGAGAATATTCCTCGTGATCAAATCCACGGAGCCTGCAACATCAGGCTCCTCTTCCGAGAGATGGGACAAGGCATCGAGGATAATCGCACGGAATACAGTACGCGGCTCAGTGAAGATTTCGGTGTAAGTATTCCATTGTTTCTGGACGGCGGATGCGACTGTCTCAAACGCAGGATCGTTGATCGGGGTTTCTGGGTCCAGCGCTGCGCGTGTATAGGGTATGGCAAGGAAGAGATCACTTCCTATCGCCTGTACAACGTCGGTGACCGCCGCTCGTAGCTTCTGTAAGAGTCCATCATCCGCAGATTTAATGGTGAAGATTCGCCTCTCGAGAAACAAGAGTAGATAGTCTTTGTCCATCGTCGACTGGCCCCTTCACAATGAGAACTGATCTCCATCATAACGGCGGGGCTAAAGTGGTGCTGCACGCGGTGGAGACACTTACTGCGACTCAATCAATTACTCGGGCCAATACTCTGGTTGCAGATCCCGAGCGGGACTAAATTTAGACGCCACACTGCCAGCAGCAACCAACAGCCATCAGAACAGCCACCAAACGATTTTGGCCTCTCCGGTTTCGAGAGGCCAATTCAATCTAAACTCTTGATTTTGTTGGTGCCGGGAGGGGGGGTCGAACCCCCATGACCGCAAGGGTCGGCGGATTTTGAGTCCGCTGCGTCTGCCAGTTCCGCCATCCCGGCTGGTTGGGAGGAACAACTTCAACTAGTGTAATCGACCGTGAGTCCTTTTGGAGTGGATTCACGCATCAGATCCAGAAGAACGATGGAATGGCGCGGTTCGTCACCTCTGGATCCGATTTTTGCGTTGGGCATCCAACGGTTGACCGTATGGCACGCCCTCGTGGGGTCCCCGCATTATCTTCAGTGCATGTTGCGAAGGAACAGAAAAGGCCCGCAAAAATATTGCGGGCCTTTTCAAGGTTGGCGCACCCAAATTATTCAGGGAGCGTTGTTGTCCCTGCCACGGTAAAGTTACCGGTCACGGTGGGTGCGCCGGTGTTCGGCTGGCCACCGCCGACAAAAACGGTGTACTGGCCCTCCGCAACAATCGGCTCGCCTGCCTCATTGACCATGCTCAGGTCGCGCGGTTTGAGGTAGAAACTCACCTTTTTCGACGCACCGGGTTCAAGATGCACGCGATGGAAGGCTCGGAGCGCACGCAGCGGAGCACCGGGTGTGCTGGGGAAGCTGAGATAGAGCTGCGCAACTTCATCGCCTGCACGGCTGCCTGTGTTGGTCACTGTGACCTCGGCCGTCATCGCGTCGCCAGCATGCACAGGTGCCGAAGGCAGCGTGAGGCCGCTATATGCGAACTTGGTGTAGCTCAATCCATAGCCGAAAGGATAGAGCGGCGTACCGGTGAAGTACCTGTAGGTGCGGCTCTTCATCGAGTAATCTTCAAACGGCGGTAGCTGATCCACCCCTTTATAGAAGGTGACGGGCAGTCGGCCAGCAGGGTTATTCCAGCCAGAGAGCGTTTGGGCAACTGCCATCCCTCCCTCTTCGCCGGGATACCACGCTTCGAGGATCGCATTGGCGTGTTCGGCCGCCCAGTTGACGGCGAGCGCGCTGCCATTGGTGAGCACCACAACAAGCGGCTTGCCTGTTGCAGAGAGAGCCTTCAGTAAGTCCTGTTCCGGCTGAGGAAGGTCGATGCTGGTGCGGTCGCCGCCGACAAATCCAGGTACGTTGACCTTCATCTCTTCGCCTTCCAGCTCACTGGTGATACCAACCACTGCGACCACGACATCAGCATTCTTGGCAGCGTCAATCGCCTCAGGCTGCGGGGTCAAGTCCACCTTGCTCCAGACGAGCCGTGCAACAACGGGCTCATTCTCGGTCATCTGACCGTATTCCACGGCGAGGGGATAGGCCTTGCCCTTCTCCATGTGAACCAGGCCTAGCTTCGTGCTTACCTGGCCGGCGTGAAAGTCCTGCGTCACTTCCTTCCCGTCCAACATGACGCGGAAATAGCCGACGGCTTCCATGCCAAGGTTGTAGTCGGCGGTCTCTGACGCGGTGAGCGTACCTTCCCAGCGAATGCCAATAGGGCTCTTACCAGCAACTTCATCGGGCAGGGACTGTGAGGTGGCGTTTACGCCCGACTCAACGCGGGTTGCCAGCACGGGGGGCTTCGCGGCCCCCTCGCTGAGGCTGATTCCCGTGTTCTGAACGTACGTGGCCTTCAGTCCAGGCTTGTTATCAAACTTCACGGCGCTTGCGGGAACCGGGTCCGCCTTCTTGCTCAGGAACTGCGTGCCTTCCGCATAGGTGATCGTGTCGTTGGCAAACTCTTCCTGCAAGCCGTCATAGATCGAGACGATGTGGTTGGGAATGCCCGTATAGTTGCCGAGCAGGAATCGTGTCTGCTTTGCCAGCGGGCCGATGAGGGCAATCTTGATACCGCGGGTCTTGAGCGGCAGGGTGCCGTCGTTCTTCAACAGCACCATCGACTCGTTAGCCAGGTGCAGCGCCAGTGCCTTGTGGCCTGCGCTGTTGAGCGCGTCCGGATTGATGTGGTTGTAAGGCACCATGGCCGGCGGGTCGAAGAGCCCGAGCTTGATGCGTGCAGTGAAGAGCCGAGTAACGGCCGTGTCAATCTCGCTCTCTTTCAGGTAGCCCTGTTTGACGGCATCCAGATAGGGCTTGTAGTCGTGGTCGTCCTTCACCTTGGCAAAGAAGTCGGCGCACTCGTTATCCATGCCGCGCTGCAGGCTTATGGCCGAGGCCTGCGCCTGCGTGGGCTTGTAGTGGTGGCCGCTAAAGATGTCGATTACAGCGCCGCAGTCCGAAACAACGTAGCCCTGGAAGCCCCACTTGCCGCGAAGCTGATCCTGGAGCAGGAACTGGTTGGCGCAAGCCGGTTCGCCGTTGATGCTGTTGTAAGCACACATCACAGAGCCAGCTTTGCCCTCAGTCACCGCTGCGCGGAACGCCGGCTCATAGGTGTCCAACTCGTCGTGTTTACTTACATCTACGTTGGCTTTGTGGCGTGTTGGCTCAGGGCCACTATGCACATCGAAGTGCTTCGGAGTGGCGATGACACGGTAGTAGCGCGGATCGTCTCCTTGCATGCCGGTGACGAAAGCCACGCCCATGCGGCCTGTGAGGAATGGGTCTTCGCCGTAGGTCTCCTGGCCGCGGCCCCAGCGAGGATCGCGAAAGATATTCAGATTCGGCGCCCAGAAGTCGAGGCCCTGGAATATGTTGCTGTGGCCTTGAGCGCTCATGGCCTGCATGTATTTGATGCGGCCCTCTGTGCTGATATCGACGCCCATGTGATGAATGGAGGCTGGATCAAATGTGGCGCCCAGACCAATCGGCTCAGGGAATTCGGTCGTGCCATCGACAGCCACTCCGTGCAGCGCCTCGCTCCACCAGTCATAGGACGGAACATGGAGACGTGGAATAGCGCGAGCCTGGTTGACGAGTTGGCTGGCCTTCTCTTCGAGTGTCATCCGGTGAACCAAATCGGCCGCACGCTGCTCTGCCGGCAGATTTGGGTCAAGGTAAGCGGGCCGTGCCGCATCCTGCGCGTGGGTTGCCCACGCCAATCCAAGGCAGGCCACTCCTGCTGCAATCCATCTCAATCCCAGGCTCTTCATCGCAACCCCTTTTTCGGTCAGGCAGATTGGTTCCCGCAGAATTTCATCACGAGAAAACGTTCGCTTGTCCCGCTTGCCAAAGCTAAAAGCGCAGAGCAACTTGTGTCAAGGCTGGCGCGCTTGGAAAGGCAGGGAAAAATCGCTTTAGGTGTGAAACGGGGCCGGAGAGCGGCGAATTAGACTAGGCGCCTGGATTGAAGAAATTGCCGAGGCCGGCTCTCTGGGCATGAGCGGCCATCGAAGACTGGATTTCAAGCGCAAGCGCAAGCGCTTCCCTGCCCTGCCTTGGGGTGACCGAGGGCTCGCGGCGCGTGCGGGCGGCGTCAAGAAACGCCTCAACCTCCAGGCGCAGCGGCTCACCGGAAGTGACTTCTGGCTTGACGAAGCGCAGTCCCGGCGCGGGGCCAGTATGCGGTGCAGCCAGACCTTGCGCAATCTCGCGTAAACGCGCTGGATCCTTCTGTGCAGCCATGATCTGCCCGAGCAGCGCGGCGGGAATCTGTCCCGAGGCAAGAAGCTGCTGAATCACCGCGGAATCCAGATTGCCGGTGGATAAGAATTGCGCGGCGGCCGAGGCGAGTTGCGGGGAGATAGAGCTCTTTTCCAGGTCGTCAATGCGAATCACCAGCACATCGCGGCGGGCGTAATCAAGGGAAACATATTGGCGCGGCTCAAAGAAGCGCAACTTGCGCACACGCTCCGTGGAAACACGCGAGGCGGTGAAGTTGGCGACGCAGCCGGACTCAAACTCGACGCGAACGTTGGCGATATCGACTTTGGGCGAGAGGATGGGCAGACCAACGGCGCGCACCTCGCGCACGGGCGAATCCGCGAACGTCAACACGATATCAAGATCGTGAATCATCAAGTCAAGGACGACATCAACATCGAGAGCGCGGGGCGTGAAGACCGAGAGGCGATGCGCCTCAAAGAACATAGGCCGATGCAACTTGGGCTGAACAGCAAGGACTGCGGGATTGAAGCGCTCCAGATGGCCGGGCTGCAGAATACGCTGATGCTTTGTGGCCAGCGCGATAAGCGCATCGGCTTCAGCGAGCGTGGCTGCGATAGGCTTTTCCACAAGAACGTCGAGGCCCGCTTCGAGCAACTGCGCGGCCACGTCGTGATGATGCACCGTGGGCACAGCGACGGTTGCGGCGCTCAGGCTGAGATCGGCGGCAAGCAGCGCATCGACAGTGGGGAAGACGGGAATCGCGTATTGCTGTGCGGTCTCGGCAGCGCGCGCTGGGTCAGGCTCAACGGCGGCGACCAGGGTGACACCGAGTCCTGCCGCCTCCAGCTCGCGATAGACACGAAGGTGGTTACGGCCGAAGGCACCTGCTCCGGCGACGGCGACACGGATCGCGGTCTGGCCGGATGCGCTCAAACGCCTTTGCCTTCGACAGCCTTGAGACACCGGCCGTATAGCTCGAGCAACTGATTCACGTGCTCCTCGGGCTTGGGCGCCGGGGAGCCGCTGAAGCCTGTGGAAGGCGCGGCGGCGCGGCCTACGCCTGTGGTGCCGGCGATGAACTTGAGCAGGTCGAGGGCGATATCTTCATTGCGGCGAGCACCGAGGCCCGCGACGTTCGTTCCATCCATGCTGAATGCGTCTCCGAAATGGATGCTACCAGATTGGGCCGCGACCGGTGTCTCGGCGAGCGCCCTTGCTGCGTACGGACCGCAATCACAGCGACGGCGGCCCGCATCGCAGCCGCCTACAACTTGATGCCCAGGCTCGACAGGAATTCCTTCACCTGCGGCCAGACTGCTTTGACGTCAGTTGCCGTCTGCACGTCGAGGATGATGTTCAACGGGTTCGACGCCACGCCAGCCATGTCCGTCAGCGGCTTTTCGACTGCGCCCAACAGTGCGGCGAGCGCAGCCACAACGGTCGGTGCTGCGTGCAGTGCCTTGTCGGCTCCCGTGAGCCACTTCAAGGCATCTTCCGCACCAATTTCAATTCCTTTTTCGATGCTGACCAAAATGTTTGCCATAGCGATAAGTCCTTTTCTGGTCCCGAGCATGGGCCGTAGCAGACCGCTCGCGGACAGGAGATATGGCGGCTTATGGCAGGGGCCCAAGTCTTGTCCAATCCCCTGCCCGCAGCCGCCGCGCAGACACACAGCGGCTTCCGCGCCCCGGAGCTCTTCGCAAGGAAGGAGCGAACACATTCGCCGGGCACGGTACTGACGCTGGGTTGTCTGGCTACTGTCTCAGGATAGAGAAACGAGGGGAATTAATATGCAAAACGCCTCTATCTGTAAACTACTCAAAACAAATCGCTTCATAAAAAAATCCTGCAAATGGGCTTGACAGGATCTTGGCATCGAGCCCGATTCCCGGTTCTTTCGTCGAAGGCTGCGATTAGCCAGCTGGAATGAGAGCTGGGCGCGCCGGTGCGGGTGCTGGCTGGTTGAGCAGGCGCAGCAGCGTGGGCAGTGCACTCAGGTGAAACTGCTGTTCGCGTGCATCAAAGCGGACGAGTTGGTGCACCTGGTCAAATGTAATTGCGAAGTTCTGCATGGGGCAGGCGCCGAAGTTCGCCAGCGGAAAAACAGGATTAATCTCGACGAACGGGTGGATAAAGGTGTAACGACCAGCGTGCACGTCCGCGCCAAGCACACCCGCGGTGATCTGGAAGCGGGTGGCAACCGATTCGCTATTCGCGAAGAGTTCGGGGTCAACGTCAAAGTGCAAGCGTGCCGCGAGAGCCGCGGGAAGGCTCAGGCCGATGCCGCCGGAGTCGAGTTGGGCGTCCACCTGCACTCCACCGAGATGGAGTGTGATGATGGGCACCCCATCCTCCACACGCATGGGCAGGACATTGAATCCTCCATCCGGGACAAGCCCGCCTAATGCCAGCGTCATACGTTGCGCGGGGTAATCAAGGGTAAGCAGGTAGCTGCGGAAAAGAGTGAAGCCAAGTAGCCCCTGGCAGGTCGCGTCTTCCGGCGGAAGCGTGTGCAGGATGGCACTCACGCCGGTGAACTCCACATCGGCGACACGGAGCGATTGCACAAGGACAATGGGACTTCTTGTAGCGCCCTGGCCGCTTGGGTCTGTGAGGCGGGCCTCACCGATGGCGGGCAAGCCCAGTTCTCCCGCAAGTTCCGGCGTCACAAGCGCCTGGCCGCCCGTGCCCGTGTCGACGACAAAGCGGAATGGCCCTTTGCCATTGATCATGACCATGACATAGGCCTTGCCGTGAACGATTTCCAGCGGCACGGAGTGCCCCTGCGCGGCAATGGGCGGGGTGAGGCTGAACAGAAGAGCGCAGCCTGCGCTGGCGAGAAGCGAAGATCGAATCATGGAAGGCATTGCGCCCTCCTTTCGCGCGGTCGGGGATTGCCCGCACGGGGGAAGCATCGAGCTTCTGCCGTGATTGTACGTCCATCTCGGATCGAAAGTTCCAGTCCTGGGAGACGATTTGTTTCAGGCGACCATCGAGCAGAGGGATGCCGGAGGCCTGGGCCAGAGGCGCCGCACTACAATAAAGGCGTATGTCGACACGCGTACGTTCGCATGCCAAGATCAACCTGGGTCTGGGAATCGGCGCTCCCCGGCCGGATGGTTTCCATGCGCTGGCCACGGTGTACCAGACGCTGGAAGTGCATGATGTGGTGACGGTTACGGCAACACAGGCCCAACAGACACACATCACTCTCACGAGCAACGACGCGCGCGTTCCCACGGACCACCGCAACACTGCCTGGAAGATGATCTCGTTAGCTTTGGACGAGTGCGGCGTCAAGGCCACGGTCACGATCCATATTGAAAAGCGGTTGCCCGTGCAGGGCGGACTGGGAGCCGGCTCAGCCAATGCCGTGGCTGCGCTGGTGGGGTTGGAGAACGAGCTGGGAGTCTTGTCTGGGCAGGCTGATTGGCCATCGCGGCGGCTTGAGCTGGCGGCAGCAGTCGGCTCGGATGTGCCGTTGTTTCTGATGGGTGGGGCCGTGCTCGGGATGGATCGCGGGCAGGAAGTGGCGCCTCTGCCGGACTTCGAGCCGGTATGGTGCGTGGTGGCGATACCTGCTGTGGGAGTCTCTACTCCGCAGGCCTTTCGGGACTGGGATGCGCTGTGCGCCACGGAAGGTTTGACCGGCAAGGCAAGTGACGATAAACTAAAGCAGTTGAGCCGCGCCTACGCCAGCGCCTTTGCGGGATGGATTCCGCAGGGCGGGCAGAAAGCAGGCTCCTCCGGTGTCGCTTCCGTGGGAGGCGACCTGGCCGGACGCCAAGAGTCCGCGCTTGTCCGCACCGGGATCACGAGCTGGATTGCGAACGACTTTGAACGGGTTGTCTTCCGCCAGCATCCTTCCCTTGCAGAAATCAAGCGTCTTCTTGCCGCCGCCGGAACACCGGAGGCAGCTTTGCATGCTTCGCTGTCGGGGTCCGGTTCGGCGCTCTTCGGGTTGTACCTGACCCGTGGAGATGCGGAAGCAGCCCAGAGGCGGCTGGCCGAAGCGGGCACGGAAAGCCTGCTGACGCGCACCCTGCCAAGGGGACAGTACTGGAGCGAAATGCTTCTTCCGCAAGTTGGTTGACAGCGCACGGGAACGCGAGCGAGACTCACGTGCGGCTGCAAGAAAGGCCTTTCCGGCACAGTGCCGGAAAGGCAAGAAGTTGGGCGATCGTCTAATGGTAGGACAGTGCCCTTTGGAGGCACTTGTCTAGGTTCGAATCCTAGTCGCCCAGCCATTTTTTATACGGGAGCGAATCCCGGAAGGCAGCCAAAGCCAACCAGCTTGGAGGTGCTCTTCAGATGGATGCAGGAACCGTGGCCGTTACGTTGGAAGACAAACCGCAAATCTCGATCGACGCATCGAAGGAAGCCGCAGCCAAGGCCAAAGATGCCAAGCCAGCCGTGGAGCGCAAACGCGCGCGCAGCCTGACCGAGGACAAGCGCTTCAAGCTGTTCTCAGGCACGGCAAACCGGGCGCTGGCTGACGAGATTGCGACGCATATCGGCGTGAAGGTGGGCGAGGCCAAGCTGCAGCGCTTTGCCGACGGAGAGGTGTACTTCCAACTGCTGGAAAACGTGCGCGGCGTCGATGTCTTCGTCGTGCAGCCAACCTGCTATCCCGTGGATCAGCACCTCGTGGAGTTGCTGGTGATGATTGACGCGCTGAAGCGGGCTTCGGCGGCGCGAATCACGGTGGTGGTTCCTTATTACGGCTATGCGCGCCAGGACCGCAAAGACCGGCCCCGCGTGGCCATCAGCGCCAAGCTGATTGCCGACCTGCTGACAACGGCGGGGGCGAATCGCGCATTGTTTGTGGACCTGCACGCGGCGCAGATTCAGGGCTTCTTCAATATCCCCGTGGATCATCTGTTTGCGAGCCCGGTGCTGGTGAGCTACTTCCGCGATCTGAACCTGCCGAATCTGACGGTGGTTTCTCCCGATGCGGGCGGCGTGGAGCGGGCGCGGTTTTTCGCGCAAAAGATGGGCGCGCCGCTGGCGATTGTGGACAAGCGGCGAACGGACATCAATGTGGCGGAAGTGATGAATGTGGTGGGCGATGTGAAGGGTCAGACCTGCCTCATCATCGACGACATTATTGATACGGCAGGCACGCTGGTGAAGACCGTGGACGCACTCTATGCGAATGGAGCGGCCGCAGTCTATGCGTGCGCCAGTCACGCGGTGCTCTCCGGGCCCGCGATTGATCGCATTGCCAGTTCGCGGCTCGAGCAGTTGGTGGTGACCAACACAATTCCGCTGCGCGAAGCGGCGCAGAAGCTGCCGAAGATTAAGGTGCTTTCGATTGCCGGCCTGCTGGGTGCGGCCATTGAGAGCATTCACATGGAGACCAGCGTGAGCACGCTGTTCAGCTGATGGACAACCCCGGCGGGCCTGCATGGACGCCGCGAACAAAGGGAGCGGCCTTCGAGTCCGTGCCCGACATTGAGAAACGAGAATAAGCACAATGCCTGAAGTTGTCGTAGCGAAAGCCCGTGAGGGCAAGTTCAACAAGAATGCTGCGCGCCGCGTGCGTGCCGCTGGCAAGATTCCCGCCGTGCTGTATGGCGCAGGGTATGAACCGGTCGCCGTTGAGTTGGACCCGAAGCAGATCTCCCGAATTCTTTACTCCGAGAGCGGACATAACACGATTTTTGACGTGGAAGTGGCGGGCCATCCCACGGCCAAGGCTATGATCGTCGACTGGCAGTATGAGCCGATCAAGGACCAGCTGATCCACATCGACCTGAAGCGGATCGCGCTGGATAAGCCTCTGCGCGTGAGCGTGCGCGTGAAGCTGCTGGGTATCCCGGTGGGCGTGAAGACCTTTGGCGGCATCCTGGATCAGGTGCTGCGTGAGGTTGAGATTGAATGCCTGCCAGCGGATATCCCGAGTCACATTGACGTGGACATCAGCGAACTGGGCCTTCACCAGGTGCTGCGCGTCAATGAGCTACCTCACTCGGGCAAGATCAAGTTCCTGACGGCCGAGGACGCCGCCGTGGCACACGTTGTTTCGATCCGCGAAGAAGCGGCCCCGACAGCGGAAGGTGAAGCGGCGGCAGGTGCTACACCGGCTGAGCCGGAAGTGGCCAAGAAGGGCAAGGCAGAGCCTGCGGCGGATGCCGCCAAGAAGCCCGAGGCAAAGAAGTAAGCCTTGGCCGAGGCAAGTGAGTCTCCCGGCAGCCGCAGCCCCTTCCTGGTGGTGGGGCTCGGCAATCCGGGTCTCGAGTATCTGTGGACGCCGCATAACGCGGGGTTCATGGCCATCGACCGCATCGCCCAGCAAGAGGGCGTTGTGGTCCAGAACCGGCGCTGCCGAGCCACCACTGCGACCTGCCGGATTGCGGGGCGTGAGGTGATCCTGGCCAAGCCGGAGACATACATGAATCTGAGCGGCGCATCAGTGGCCGCACTGATTCGGGAGTTTGAAGCCGACCCGGCGAAAGACCTGCTGGTCATCTATGACGAGCTGGATCTTCCACTGGGGAGCTTCAAGATCAGGGAACGCGGTTCGCCTGCCGGCCATAACGGAGCCCGCAGCGTAACCGGAGCGCTGGACAGCCAGGAGTGGCTGCGCTTGCGGATTGGGGTTGGCCTCGACCTGCCACCGGAGGTCAAAGCGGCAGGCGGAGGACGGCTCGGCAAGGATTACTTGCTGACCCCGATGCGCAAGGCGGAATTGGCAGTGCTCGACGAGGTGCTGGACCGGGTGTCCACGGCCACTCGACGCATCATCTCGGATGGTCCGTCACCTGCGATGAATGAGTTCAACCGCCGAGAGCGAAACGGCACGGCGGAGGAGTAAACAGCAGGAGCCGGGGGCAGGAAGCGGAACTGCTGATTAGGAATGGCCGCTATGGTTTGTGCCGGCGGCAGAGGCTGGGATTCGATGGATCCCGGCGGAAAAGGAAACCGGATGTCGCGTTTGTATGAAGTAATGTTTATTGTTCGGCCCGATGTGGTCGATGAGGAAGTGGACAAGCTGATTGCCGGCTTCACCACGTCAGTGACGAACGGTGGCGGTGTGGTCAAGTCGGTAGAGAAGATGGGCAAGCGGAAGCTGGCCTACCTGGTGCGGAAGTTCGCCGACGGCAATTACGTCTTGATGACCATCGAGGCAGGTGGCCCGGTAGTGCTGGAACTGGAGCGCCGTTTGCGCGTCTCTGAGCCGGTGATCAAGTTCATCACTGTTCGGATGGACGAAGAGGAGAAGCGGCTGACCAAGCTGAAGAACCTGCGCGCCAGCCGCCGCAAGCTCAGCGCCGAGCCAGCGGCAGCTCCCGCGGCTGCGGCTCCGGCCGAGGCGACGGAGTCCGTTCCTGCCAGCGTTTAGGACCGTTGCCGCAATCGGGCTTGCCGCCGGACGGCGAGGCCTCGATGCGGCCCCAATCTGCGCCTCTGCACCGCATGCGCGCACTGAAATGAAGAGGGAATACCATGTCTGATGAGATCACTGCAAAGGCGCCCGAAGCGGGCGCAGTAGCACCCCAGGCCGCAGCGAGCGCCGAAACCAGCGCCCCGCAGGCTCGTGGGCCCCGTCCCGCAGGCTCTGGCGGACCGCGCTCTGGTGCCGGCCCGGGAGGTCGGGGCAAGTTCTTCCGCCGCAAGAAAGTCTGCAAGTTCTGCACAGAGAAGATTGACGCAATCCCCTACCGCGATGTGCGTCTGCTGCAAGGATTTGTGGCCGAGCGCGGCAAGATTGTGCCCCGCCGCCTGACCGGCGTCTGCACTACGCACCAGCGCCGCCTGACCCGGGCTATCAAGCAGGCCCGGAACATCGCCCTGCTGCCCTTCGCCACCCGCCACTAAGCCGTGACGCGACGTGGCCCGCATTTCAGAGAGTCTGATCCTTTTGTTGTAGGGCCAGGCTTCAGAAATCGGACTATGCTGTCGCGAGACACTGGAAGGGTAGAAATAA
This sequence comes from Acidobacteriota bacterium, assembly GCA_021779695.1. The sequence continues at coordinate 13,210 of JAJYAE010000017.1, forward strand.
CCTGGCGGGGCAACTGATGGCAGCGTTTGGAGTCTAAGAAGATGTACGCCAGCAAGCACCGCCTGTCACATTGGAGAGTTTTCGATGGAAGTCATTTTGAAGGAAGATGTAGCCAACCTGGGCCATCGTGGAGATGTTGTGAAGGTCGCCGACGGCTACGGACGGAATTTTCTGCTGCCTCGCAAGCTGGCGCTGCAGGCAACCCAGGCCAACAAGGCTGTGATTGAGCAGATGAAACATGCGGCTGCCCGCCGTTCTGCCGCCGAGAAGGCGCAGGCCGAGCAGCAGGTGCCAGCTTTTGAAGCACTCACCCTCAGCTTTACCCGCAAGTCGGGCGAGCACGGCCACTTGTTTGGCTCTGTTACCTCGGCGGATATTGCTGGGGAGTTGGCTGCGAAGGGCTTCGAGCTGGACCGCCGCAAGATTCAGCTCTCAGAACCGCTGAAGAGTGTGGGAGACTACACCGTCGCAGTCAAGCTGCATCGCGAAGTAACGGCGCACGTCAAAGTTCTGGTGCAGACGGAGGCCGCCGAGGCGGTAGCCGAAGCAGTCGTCGCCGAGTAACTCCGGCACCTGGCTCCCACACCGCCTCCCGGTCTGCGATCGGGAGGCGGTCGTGTCTTCGACGACGTTGCGACGGATCCCAACCCTCCTCCACAGCCAGCGGAACCCCGCAACTTCCACCTGCACTTTTGGTGCGCCTTACGAGGAAGGTGTTACAAAGGGAGTGCATGCCCAAGCGCACAAAAGAAGGGTTAGACCTCCAGCCCGGCCGACCGGTGGGTTTGCGCACCCTCGGTGAGTATCTGAATCTTTCTCCAGCGACTATCTCCCTGGTGCTGAATAATGCTCCTGGGGTTCGCTCTATTCCACAAGAGACACGCGATCGCGTCATCGAGGCTGCGGCCAAGTTTGATTACCGGCCCAGCTTTTATGCGCGATCGCTGCGCAAGCGGCAGACTTATACGGTGGGCGTGCTGGTTCCGGAACTCAGTGATAACTATGCGACGCAGGTTCTCGCGGGCGTCGAGGAGTTCCTGATCGAAGAGGGCTACTTTTATCTGACGGTGAGTCATCGGCGCAAACCTGATCTCATCGAAGAGTACCCGCGGATGCTCATGGACCGGTCCGTCGAAGGCTTCATCCTTATCGACACCATTCTTGACAAAGGCTTTCGACTGCCTACGGTGGTCGTGGCTGGGCATCGGCACATTGAGGGTGCCACCAATGTGGTTCTCGATCAGCGTCGAGCCGCGGAGTTGGCGTTGCGCCACCTGCACCAGCTCGGGCATCGCAAGATCGCGTTCATGCGCGGTGGAAGCCACAGCTCCGATGCCGACGACCGATGGGAGTGCCTGATGGCCGTGGCGCGCGACCTGAAGATCACAGTTCCACCAGAGCTGATGGTCCCATTGCGACTGCGAATGTCCACGCCGGAACTCGGCTTTGCTCCGACGAATGAGCTACTCGATCGCGGAGCTGACTTCACGGCACTGGTCTGTTACAACGACATCTCGGCCATTGGCGCGACGCGAGCCCTGTCTAACCGCGGACTGCGCGTGCCGCAGGACGTTTCTGTGGTCGGCTTTGATGACATCGAGGGCGCTTCGTTTCATAACCCCAGCCTGACAACCATTCGGCAACCACTGATCGAGATGGGCCAGGTGGCGGCGCGCATTCTGCTGCAGCGAATCCGCGGCCAGGCAACCTTTCCGGATGTGGTGCCGATTCATCCCGAGTTGGTGATCCGCGAATCCACAGGTCCCGTCGGTCTCAATCGGTCCCGCCCCAAACGGTCCTGAGGCTATGCGGCCCCGCACTTCCGAGTTTGAGTGGCGCGCGCTGATCGTACTTCATCTGGTTTTTGCACTCACCGGAATCGTACAGGCGATCGGCGGCTCTCTCCTGCCATCGATTGCCATGCGGTTTCGCTTGGCAGACCGGGAATCGGGGCTGCTGTTTCTGCTCTATTTTGCGGGAGCCAGTCTGGGTGCAATCCTCTGTCGTCGCAACTATGCTCGCATTCTCGCACTGAGCTTTCTGATGATGGCGGGTTGCTGCCTCGGAATTACTCTGGCAACGCATCCAATACTGCCGATCGCCTTTTTTCTCTTCGGCATCAGCAATGGCATTCCGATGTCGGCGGTGAATTTGTTTGCAGGGCACAGCTTTGCGGATCGCTGTGCGCCGATGCTGACATTTCTCAACTTCAGTTGGAGTGCCGGTGCCTTTGCGGCCCCGCTCATCGCTGCGCGCATTCTGACACGAGCTGACTATCGTCCTGCTTATCTTCTCCTGGCAGCCATGGCTGCAGCTGCCTCACTTGCGTGCGCACTCTTCCTGCACGACGGGCCGGTCGCACCTCGAGCTCCGTCCCCGGCCGCACACCATGCAACGACTTCAATCATCGTACTTTTTGGATTTGCGGCCTTCCTTCAGGTGGGCATCGAGAACACCGTCGTGACGTGGCTCGCAAGTTACATCCAACGCATGGCAATCACAGGCGCTGCCCATGCAGCCGCGACTTCTTCCCTGTACTTTGCTGGATTTCTTGGATCGCGCGGCGCGTCTGCCGTGGTGCTGCTACGCGCCGACGCTTCGAAAATCCTTCGCGCCGCAGTATTCGCCGCGCTATCGGCTGCCCTCCTTCTCTTTGTCCTGCCTACGCCGACGAGCCGGGATGCTGCCATGCTGGTTCTCGGTGCGGCCCTGGCGCCAATCTATCCGCTCTTGATTGCCACCTTCTTTGCGCGTGCCCGGCACTCATCGGATGCGCGCTGGATTCTGGCGACTGCAGGTCTGGGCGGCTCGGTGCTGCCATGGCTCACCGGGTGGGTCTCGTCGCATGCCGGCAACCTTCGCAGCGGCATGTTCACGATCCCCACCGCAATTGCCCTTCTAGCTTTCCTTCTGCCCGCAATGCGGCCACGTCAGTCAAGCAGCCAAGGCGTTGAGGCCGCGGCAGAATGAGCCGCGGCCTCAACGCAAACCCAGATCTTTGCTGTGGGCTACTCGGCGCTGCCTTCCGCCGTCGTCTTATCATCCTTGACGACTTCAGGCTTGGTCAGGGGGCGCGTGATGTCGTCCAGATAGTCCGGAACGCCATTCACTCGCTCGAGCGCCGGGAACTTCTCGCCATCGTGATAATCGATCTGAGCGTTGAACACATAGGTATCTGACTGGAGAATCAGATGGATTGGCTCTGTAGTTCCCTTTGCGCTGCGGATCGCTTCCCGCAGCCGGTCTCCTGAAAAAATCTGGCCATTGACGGCGAGGATCTTTTGTCCCGGAGCGAGTTCACCTTTATCCGCTGGGCCATTCCAGCGCACGTCACGGATCGTTCCGTCCTCTGAAACTTGAAGACCGATGGAGAACCAGCAGTTCACACCTCGAGCCCGCCTGCCAGCAGCCGCCATAAGACGGATCGAGGAAGTTGGTTCATCGCGATAGACGAGCTTATATCCGCCCTGCTCAATGCCTGCGAGATTCGCACGCGGATTGATGTTGTCAATACGGTCGTGCAGGAACGAAGCCCAATCATACGGCACGACTTCATTGAGGTCCTGCACCAACTCGTCAAACGTGTAGGGCACGATGAGCGGTCCCGTGTTCCCACCTTTTGCGAGAAAGATCTTCTCAAAGTCGTTGAGCGACTTTTTGTTGTCCGTCATCTTGCGGATGAGCGTGTCTGCATCAAGCCAGAGCAACTCGCCTTCAAAGTAGTAATCCTGTCCGCGGCGCCAGTTGGACCATGCCGGGTTCTGTCCGCGTAGGATGCTTGCGGCAACTGCCGTGTCTTCGGTAGGTCGCCATTCCCGACCGGGGCGGTAGTCAAGGGTGGCCGCAGTGTAGGCAAGAATGTCACGATACTGGGCTGGCGACTTAAGCCCTGAACGCGCCGCGAGTACGTTGCCGAGATACTCCGTCATTCCTTCATAGACCCAAAGCATTGCACCCTGCTGTGCAGTGGCAAAGTCCGGCTGATAGAGACCGACGGGACGTCGATATTTGCCGTTCCAAGAGTGAGTGAACTCGTGAGAAAGCAGATCTGCATTGGGGAGTTGATGAGCCTCATCCGAGAATCCCTTTTCTCCCACTCCGTTGTCAGAGGACTGGCCATGCTCCAACCCTTCACCACCTGCCACATCTGAAAGCGTGAGGAGAAAGTGATAGACGGAATAATGATGGGACGCATAAAGGGCATCAGCCTCGCGCACCAGGTTATTGACCTCGGCGAGAAATGTGGGGCGAAGCTTCACATCCTCAGGCTCATCGGCCACGACATCCAGATAATGCTTCGGCGAGATGGTGGGTGCGAGGGCGTATTCATGAAAATACTCTCCCGTAATGATGGGCGAGTCTTCAAGCTGCTCGACGGTCGTTGCAGCGAAATGCGTCGTGCTGCCAGCCATGGGCACCGGGTACGACGCGGCGTCGAGCGGCGTAAGCGCGGTTCCGACGCCCCAGCCGGCAGGAACCTTCAGCGAAGGCTGGATCGGAATGTCGTGCACAGGGATGTGAGCTGGATAAAGCAGAAGCTTTTCCCATTCGAGTACGGCCATCTTGTGCGTGACGCGCGCCGTCACAATGCAGTCCAGATGCGCGTGGATGGTCGAGACACCTTCCGGAACGTTGACATGAAACTCGTAGAGACTCACATCGTCGCGGCGCCAGGGAAGCACCTTGCCGTTCGCCGAGAAGACAACGCCGGTGATGTCCTCCGCGGGCCCGGCTGGCATGTGCGTGCCAGGAATCCACTCGGGAGTGATGAAGGTGGCGGGTCCAGGTTTGACGGGCAATTCGATCTCGGCGTGGTACAGCTTACGAGGAGCATCAGTCAGGTCTGCTGTGATTTGAATTGGCGTCTGCTGGGCTACTGCTGGCAGAAGCGAAGCAACTACCCCCAAAAGACTCACAGCAGGCGTCAGAAATCTCGACAACGTTATCATGATTTGCGGTTCTCCTGAAGGAAACAGGTTACAGCAGACAAGTGCGTTGCGCCCAGCCGTGGAAAGGATATCAATGGGAATCAGACAGAGTCCGATGCAGCGGAATGCCGCATGAGCCGCGCACAAAGTCGATGATTCCTGATTTCGCCTTTATGGGCCGGGTGCTAGAACCAAAACACAGGTATCCGCTGCTGCCGCGCATTCGCCCAGCGCAACCCTGAATCTGTCCTCGAAAGTCGTATGCGCATGAGTCCAGGCCACCCTCTCGAAGTGGATGCACTTTTCGGTGACTACCCGCTGGATCAAGCCTATGACGAGATGCGTGAGCAATCCGGTGCGATGCGTTCCACATACCGGACGCTGGCAGAGGCGCTCTCCCGTCTCCCGCGGGAGGAGTTGCAACGACGCAAGCAGTCCGCAGAGCTCTCCTTCCTGACGCAGGGCATCACGTTTACCGTCTATGGTCGGGAAGAAGGCACCGAGCGCATCTTTCCTTACGACCTGCTTCCGCGTCTGGTGACGGCACAAGAATGGAGCCGAATCGAACGCGGGCTGACACAGCGCATCATCGCACTCAACTTGTTTCTCCGCGATGTCTACTCCGAGGGAAAGATTCTGAACGATCGCGTCGTGCCACGCGAACTGGTTTATAGCTGCAAGCATTTCCGCCGCCAGATGCGCGGCTTACAGGTGCCGCGGAATGTGTACATCGCGGTGGTTGGCACGGATCTGCTGCGTGTTCGTAGCGGCGAGTTTGTTGTCCTCGAGGACAATCTGCGCGTGCCATCGGGCGTAAGCTACATGCTGGCCAACCGGCGCGTAATGAAGCGTACTTTCCCACAGCTTTTCCAAAGTTACGGCGTGAGGCCGATCGAACACTATCCTCAACTTCTTCTCGCGACGCTCCGCTCTCTGGCGCCCGAGGGCAGACCGGAGCCGAATATCGTTTTGCTCACGCCGGGGGTATTCAATTCCGCCTACTATGAGCACACCTATCTGGCGCGGCAAATGGGCATCGACCTTGTAGAAGGCCGCGATCTTGTGACGCACGACAACATTGTGTATATGCGCACTACCGATGGCTTGAAGCGCGTCGACGTCATCTATCGCCGCGTGGATGACGACTTCAGCGATCCTCTGGTTTTTCGCGGGGACTCCGCGCTGGGCTGTGCAGGCCTATTCAATGCGTATCGCGCCGGCAACGTAACAGTGACAAACGCATTTGGAACCGGACTGGCGGATGACAAGGCGCTCTACGCCTATGTGCCCCGCATCATCCGCTATTATCTCGGCGAAGATGCCGTCTTGCCCAACGTTGAGACCTACCTGTTGACCGAGGAGAAGGAGCGCAGGCATGTTCTGGCCAATCTCGACAAGCTCGTCGTGAAAGCGGTTGGTGAGAGCGGTGGGTATGGCATGCTGATTGGTCCTCACTCGACGGCACGGCAGCGCGAAGAGTTTGCGCAGCAGATTGAGGCCAACCCCAGAAACTACATTGCACAGCCTACCCTCGACTTCTCGCGCGCGCCGTGCTTGATCGGTGATCGGCTCGAGCCTCGTCATGTTGATCTGCGGCCCTACATTCTTTTCGGCGATAAGGTCAACATCGTGCCTGGCGGCTTGACGCGCGTTGCCCTTGAAAAGGGCTCGCTCGTGGTGAACTCGTCGCAGGGTGGTGGCAGCAAAGACACGTGGGTGCTGGAGTCCAGGTGAGCATGACAGTCCGGGAGAGTCGAACGATGTTATCGCGAGTGGCAGACAGTCTCTACTGGATGAGCCGCTATCTCGAGCGGGCAGAAAACACTGCGCGGCAGCTCGATGTCACGATGAGCCTGATGCTTGACACGGCAGGCGCAAGCGCCGAGTCTCGATGGAGGCGGTTAGTGGCTGCGCTTGGCGATTCACTGGGCCTGGACTGGAATGGCGACCTTGACGCAATGGCCCACTCCCTGGTGTTCGACAATCTCAACACCGCTTCGGTGACCTACACCGTGAACGCTGCACGTGAAAACGCGCGGCAGGTGCGCGAAGAAATTTCTACAGAGCAATGGCAACGGCTGAATCGCCTGTATCACCAGATTCATTCGCCACATGCACTTTCGCAGTCCAGCTCCAATATGGCGGACGTACTGACAAGTGTCGTCGATGGTATCCACCTCTTCAAAGGCGTGACTGATACAACGATGATTCACGGGCAAGGATGGCACTTTATCCGGCTGGGCCGCTACCTGGAGCGCGCGTACGCAACGGCTACACTGCTTGAGGTATTTCAGTCCGATCTCTTACAAGCTCCGGAACGCGACGATACTGGCTATCAGTACCTGGAGCAGGTTGGCCTTTTGCGCTGCTGTACGGCCTTTGAGGCCTACTGTCAGGTGTACACCGCAGATCTTTCGCCGGATCGTATTCTTGAGTTCCTTCTTCTCAATCGCGATTTTCCGCACGCGATTCGCTACTCAGTGGAAGGAATCCGACAGGCTGTGACGGCAATTCAACGCACCGGGGCACGACGGCCTCCGGACGACTTGGCCGCGGGCATTGGACGCCTGCACGCCATGCTCGATTTCACTTCGATCGCAGAAATACTCGCTGGAGATTCCGCGCGATTTCTGCACACCATCCGCGCGCAATGTCTTCGCATTCACGAGCTCGTTTACAGCTACTATGTCCACTATTCGATCCAGTCGGCTCTGGCTGTCTAACGGAGACACACGATGCAGTTCTATTCCATACGTCACCTGACACGCTTTCGCTACTCTGAGCCCATCCGCGAAAGTATCATGGAAACACGCATGCATCCGCGTTCCGACGCGAACCAGCACTGCCTGTCATTCACGCTCTCGGTGAGCCCGCGCTGTCGGGTCTTCAGCTATCGCGATCACCTTGGCAACAACGTGCAGCACTTTGACATTCCCGGAGAACACACACAACTCGTCATCGTGGCGGAGAGCGTAATAGAGCAGCAGCCGATTCCCATGCTTCCCAGCTTTCTGGCGCCTGACGCATGGGCAGAACTGGACGCTCTGATCGAGGAAGGCGACTATTGGGAGATGCTCCTACCCAGTACGTTCGCCGTGGAGACACCCGCGCTCGTTGAACTGGCTTGCAAGCTCGACGTGGCGCGCCGCGATGACCCCCTTATGCTGGTGCATGAGTTGAATCAGCGGCTCTTTGAATACTTTGAATACGTCCCACGCTCTACGCGCGTCGACTCGCCAATTGACGATGCGATCTTGAGCGGCAAAGGTGTCTGCCAGGACTTTGCCCACACTATGCTTGCGTTGCTGCGACATGTGCGAATTCCGGCTCGCTATGTTTCCGGCTATCTGTATCGCAGCCGCGAGGCGCATGATCGCAGTGCGCCCGATGCAACCCATGCGTGGGTGGATGTTCTGCTGCCGCAGTTGGGCTGGGTGGGCTTTGATCCCACGAACAACCTCATTGCGCATCGGCGGCACATTCGCACGGCTGTGGGGCGCGATTACGCAGACGTGCCACCCACGCACGGCGTTTTCCGCGGCAGTGCGGAGAGTGAACTGTACGTGGCTGTGCATGTGGAAGCCAATGAACAACCGCCCGCGCTGGACCGCAAGCTGCCGATTCCAGATGACTGGAGTGTATTGGTGGAGCGCGCGCAGCAACCTGCCGCTGCTCGCACGCCCATGATGGATTTACAACACATGCAGCAGCAACAGCAATGATCCTGCACTGCTTCAGGCAGAGCGTCGAACCCCGGCAGCGATGCGGCGCAAATCTGGCAACACCGCACCGAGCGCTATTGGCTCGGCATTTCGGCGGCCCATGGCAAAGTAGACCGAGCGGTAATGGCGGTAGAGCTGCTCATAGACAGCAGCGGCCTTCGGATCAGGCTCGATGGTGCGCAGGGGCAGGCAAACAGCGGCCTGTGCCTCCTCGATGGACTTGTAAGCCCCGGCAGCAAGCAAAGCCATAATCCCGGAACCCAGGCTCGTAGGGATCCCCGCAGGGACCAGCACCGGCTTGTTCAGCACATTGGCGTAGACGCGATTGAGCACTTCGCTCTTTTGCGGAATGCCACCCGCATTAATCACGCGGTCAACGCGAACGCCGTGTTCGGCAAAGCGCTCCAAAATAATGCGCGTGTGGAATGCTGTCCCTTCAATCGCAGCAAAGAGCTCGTCCTGTGCAGTGTGAATCAGATTCCAACCGAGAGTGATGCCGCCCAGTTCAGGGTTGACGAGTACGGTTCGATCCCCATTGTCCCAGCTGAGTCGCAACAGGCCAGTCTGCCCGGCCTTGTATACGTCGAGGCCATCAGAGAGAGCAGCGACAGTGGTTCCGGCGCGCTTGGCCACAGCGTCAAAGATGTCGCCTGTCGCGGAGAGCCCAGCTTCAATTCCGGTGTATGCGGGATGAACACTCCCTGGCACCACACCGCAAACGCCCGGCACAAGTTCTGCTTCTTTGGCCATCGCGATGATGCAGGTGGATGTGCCGACGACGTTAACCACATCGCCCTCGCGAATGTGTGAGCCAATTGCATCCCAGTGTGCGTCAAAAGCGCCGACGGGGATTGGAATGCCGGCACGCAGCCCCAGTTTCTCTGCCCACTCCGCAGAGAGGTGCCCGGCAAGGTGGTCGCTGGTGAGATATTCACCCCCCATCCTGGCACGCACACCCTGAAGAAGCGGGTCCACTGCGACGAGAAATTCCTCAGGCGGCAGGCCACCCCACTTGGGATTCCACATCCATTTGTGTCCCATGGCGCAGACGCTGCGCTTGAGGGCTTCGACCGTACGAACGCCACACAGCGTGGCAGCAACCATGTCGCAGTGCTCGAGTGCGGTGACAAAGCGGTCACGCTTGTCCGGGTTGTGACGCAGCCAGTGCAGGAGCTTCGCAAAGCCCCACTCATGCGAGTAAACGCCCCCGCACCAGTTGATCCCTTCGAAACAAAGCGCATGAGCCTTCTGCGTAATTTCTTCCGCTTCAGAGTGCGCCCGATGATCGCACCAGAGATAGTAGTCGTCGAGCGGCTCAAAATCTTTGCCAACCGGGATCACGCTGGAGCCTGTGGTGTCGAGCGCGATCGCCTCAACCTCGGCACCGGCTTTGCCGGTGGAGCGCAACACCTCCCGAGTGGCCTCAGCCAGGGCCCGCATCTGGTCTGCATGAGATTGCGTGGCGAAATCCGGATCGTCGCGCTTGCGGTGCAGCGGATAGGGTGCGGAGGCTGTGCCGATGGGTCCTTTGACGCTATCGACTAAGGTGACACGTACGCTGAGTGTGCCGAAATCCACTCCGGCAACGATGGCCATGAGACGCCTCCGGTAAACGCTTTCTGGAACTAATTCAGAGTACACCATTGCACGGATTCCGTGCCAGAGAGTAGGTCGGTTGAATCAGTTCTTCCGCGCCGGCATGAGCTTCGTCAACCGCCTCAAGAGGGTGGAAGCTCGCGTTGAAACGGACGCCAATCCTTCTGGTGGCTCGGGCGGATTCTGCGGCGGTTCATGCTTGAGTGCCTGCCCTGCATGCTCCGCCGAAATGGCGCTGCTCGTGGGGGGTGTGGGCGACAGGGGTGCGGGCACATTCCCGACTGCCTTTGCGCCACGCATACCGGGCCATGGAGAAGATGCGTTCTTGACGAGAATGGAGATACGCCGGTTCGACGGATCAAAAGGATTGGATTTGACGCGCAGCAGCTGGTCAGCATAACCGCGCACCTGCGTCACCTGGTCAGGGCGGACCCCATCGGCCTGCATCAGGCGGCGGGCCGCATTGGCGCGATCGGCCGAGAGCTCCCAGTTGCTGTAACTGGCATCCTGGGTATATTGCGCCGCATCTGTGTGGCCCTCAATGAGGAGATCATTGGGCAGGGTCTTCAGCTCCGAGGCCAGCAGGGCAAGCAATTCCTGGCCATTCTCACTGAGCCGCGCGCTGCCGCTCTCAAAGAAGGTGCCATTCTTTGTCTCCAGGAGTTCAATTCGCAGTCCTTCCGGGGTAATGGTGATCTCAATCTGCTTCGAGAGCTTATCCAGTTCCTTCCTTGCGCGGATTTCGGCTTCGAGCCTCTCCTTCAGCTTCTGCAGAGCCTCATCCTGTTCCTGCTCAACTGCAACGTCGTTGCCGCTCATTGTCGTGCCAAGCAGCGAAGCCGTGCCTTTGGGATCGTTGAAGTATCCAGCCACAGCCTTCTTGATCTTCTCGCTGGAGTTCATCAGCCACAGTACGATGAACAGCGACATCATCGCCGTAACGAAGTCAGCATAGGCCACCTTCCATGCACCTCCGTGGTGGCCCCCATGAGCTGCCTTCTTTCGGACGACGATGATAGGCTGCATCCTCCCTGTCGACATGCGCGTTTCCTTTCCAAATTACTTTTAGGCGGCGGCTTCCGCGGATTGGTTCTTGCAGCTCTTCTCCATCTCGTCAAAGCTGGGGCGCACGTGCGCGGGAATGGCACGCCGTCCCATCTCGATGGCAATCATCGGCGCGGATCCCTTCAGGAACGCCAGCAACAGCACACGCAGCACATGCAGGTAGCTGTTGTGTTCTTCGGCGTTCTTGCTCATGTTCGCCGCCAGCGGCCCCACCACGCCGTAGCACATGAGAATCCCCAGAAATGTACCCACCAGGGCCGCAGCGACCTTGTGGCCGATCTCTTCTGGCGGACCACCCAGCGCGCCCATCGTAATGACGACCCCCAGTACCGCGGCAACAATTCCCAGCCCCGGCAATGCATCCGCTACCGTAGACAAGGCGCTCACCGGTTGAGTCGCGTCGTGGTGATGGACTTCCATGTCGAGTTCCATCATTTGGTCCATGTCAAAGGGCTCCACCCCTCCTGTAATCGCCATGCGCAGGGTGTCGCAGACAAAGTCACGGGCGTGATGATCAGAGAGAAAATCGGGGTAGTTTTTAAAGATGGAGCTCTCCTGCGGCTTCTCCACGTCTGTCTCCACGCTGAGGAGGCCTTCCTTGCGCACCTTGTTCAGGAACTGATACATCATTTTGAGCGTTGCGAGATAACGCTCCGGTCCAAACTTCGATCCGCGCAGGACACCTGTCAGTCCTCCGACAATCCCCTTGAGAATATGGAGAGGATTCGCCGTCAGCAGAGTGCCCAGCGCCGCGCCACCCAGGATGATCAGCTCTGCTGGCTGAAGGAGGACCTGGATGTGACCCTTCTCCATAAGAAAGCCCCCCACAACGGCCGCAAAGACCAGCAGTACTCCTACGATTGCAAACATTCCTGCCCCCCTTGCGCCATCATGACCTGGTTGCCTCCTGCTTGAAGGCTTGAATACATGGCAGCCTGGGCTCGCTCCAAAAGGGTGACCAAAAGCTCGGCGGGCCGGGCCATGGCAGCACCAACACTCACCGTGAGCGACAGGCGATCACCCCACCAGCGAAAATCCGCTGTCCGGGCGAGCCCCGCCACATGATGCGCGCGCAGCTTGAGCTCCTCGACATCCGGCGATTGCGCCAGGATGAGAAACTCGCCCTCATTCCATCGTCCCAATTCCTCACCTGGACGCAGGCCACCAGCAAGCGTTCGCTCCATACGGTCCAGCATCGCTTCGTAAGCCCTTGCTCCATGCGTTCTACGCAATGTCATCGCCTGGTCCACACTCAGCCAGAGGAGCCCAAAAGATAATGTGCCGGTGAGAAACTTTTCATACTGCTCCAGGAGAAATGCCTCAATCTGAGGATGCATTGAGTCCAGGCTCCCGCCCAGGCTGGGGTCGCCATGCGGAAAGGCTTTCACATATTCAACGCGATGAAAGAGGACGGCTGTACCGATTCGCGCCCCAAGATCGTTGCGTAAGACCACGCGACGCGCGGACAGGGATAAGTTCCCACCTAATTTATGTTGCCCATGTACAAGCTCGCCCCCTGCAACGCGCACACCACTGATTGCCCCGGCCGCATCACAAAGGAGATTCCCATGCAGCAACCCCTCAAGAGCCCAGGGAGTTGCGCGCGCAACGACCTCAATCCCGGCAAAGCCGGTCGTTGTCTCCGCTGCGTGATTCCAGAACATCACCTGACCCGCGTCATCGAGCAAGGCGATCCCTTCGGGATGACCGCTCAGTGCCGCTTCCATCAGTTCTGCACGCCCTGGCATGAGAATCCTTTCCCGCAGTACATCGGCGGAAAAGAGCGAAACTTGATGGAACGCGCGCCTGGCAAAAGGGTAAGAATACCCTCATCAAGATGGACTTGGGAAAAAGACAAGGGGGCACAAACTTCCAACTTCCCAGAGTAAGTACCGCAGGGCGGGAAATGATCTAGAGAGCTGAAGATTCGGCAGGTGGGGCCGGATTGGATTGGCCAAGAGGCAACCGGACCGTGAAACGCGTTTGGCCTGGATGTGACTCAACATCGATCTTTCCACCAAACTTCTGCGTCACAATCCGGTGAACAATCTCAAGACCCAGGCCGGTGCCCTTTCCTAGGGGCTTGGTGGTAAAGAAGGCATCGAAAATCCGAGGCAACACCTCCGCGGGAATTCCCTCGCCGTGATCAGTGACGCTGACGGCAAGGAACTCCGGCTCATTCCACGTGGCTATCTCGACCTGCCCCTGCGCCGGCGAAGCATCGACGGCGTTGTCGATGAGGTTGGTCCAAACCTGGCTCAGGGCCGTTCCACGTGTTTGAATCTTCGAAGGCGAAGCAGAGAAGCATTTGACTGCCTCGATCTGCTTGACCCGCATTTTGTGGCCGAGCATTGTGAGCGTGCTCTGCAGGCTCTCATGCACATCGAGTTCTCTGCACTGCGAGCGCTCATCGTATGCAAACTTTTTGACCGCCATCACCAGTTCGCTCACCCGCGCGATGCTGTCTTCGATAGAACAAACGAGCCAAACACTCGAGGCAAGCGCGCCAAGCCAGTTGAGTGCATCAGAGAAGGCGGGCTGATCAAAATAAGCCCGCGCACATTCGAGTTCATGCCGGTCATAGCGCATCGCCACGAGGGTCGGCGCAATCGAGTAGGCATTTTCGACACCTGCGTCCGCGAGCCATTGCCCCATCGACTCTTCCGCATCGGCCTGGTCAACACTGCTCATCGCCGCCATCTTGCAGCCGCTCATCGCATGCTCCAGCAGGCCCCGTATGCACTCCAGTTGCTCTGCGCTCTTGGGCTGGTCACTCATGCGCAAGCTCAGCTTCTGGAGCTGCATCAGGTTTTCGCGCAACTGCGACGCTGCGCGCTTGGCGGCAGTTCCCGGGTTGTTGAGCTCATGCATAAGCCCCGCGGCAAGAGTGCCCAGCGAGATGAGCTTTTCGCGGTGCAGGGCTTCCTGCTGATGCGCGCGCAAGCGGGCGGTCATATCCGCGAGAACCACATTGCGCAGAGACGGGCAGCAGGCCAGCAAAGACCAGAAGCTGGCCTCCTTGAAGCGCAGCAGAAGCGAGTCCTGCGTCGTGACGATGGTGAATGGAGAATATGGCTTCCCCGTAAGCAGGGTCACTTCACCAAAGCCCTCGCCGGCGCGCGCGAAAGATC
>JAJYAE010000018.1 GCA_021779695.1 Acidobacteriota bacterium
CGCCTCCACCATGATTCTAAGGGATTTGCACGGAATACATAGAAAACGTACTATAGCGCCATCAAGCCTATTGTGGGGCGAGGCCCGTTTTCCTCGCAGGACGCCCACACTATGCTCTCCGTCTACACTCGGCACTACTTCTCCGTGCACGAAAAAGAGCCTTGCCTGGCGCCGGTGCAAGTGTCCCAAGTGGATTCAAGGAACTCTCGATAGCGGGGAATTTGTCCGCCGAAGTGCGAAGACACGTAGTTGGGCAAAGGCCGCTGGCCCGATCAAACGAACGCCGCAACACCCTCCCGTCGATGGCCACCACCCCCTGCAATTGCTCGGAGAAACCAGCCCATAAACCGCTGAAACGCATCGCGCATCCCAACCGATCCAAGAGGAGGCCATTCAGCAGTACGCGCGGCAACTCTATCTAACAACCGTGGCGGACCAGTTTGGATCGCGGTCCAGCAGCATTTTGTGAATGGGATCGGCAGCCAATTGAGCCGAGACGTTGGGATCGGGATAACCTTAGGCAATAGAAAACACGCGTTGCGCGAAAAGGTCTTGAGCGGATGATCGACCTTGGCAGCCTGGCGACGGTCGAACAGGCAATCAACCATGCTGGAAATCAATCCGTAGCGACGCTCGGCTGCCTTCAACAGAACTGCCCCACCATCGGAAGAGCCCTGCCGCCGATCGAATTGCATCCTGATCGGCTTCAAGAAAATCTCTGGACACAATAAGCGCTCTGTCGCGGTAGAACCGTTCAAGCGAAAGCCTCTCTATGTGCCATAAACACTGTCTTGTCAACATGTTTGTGGCACAGAATCGCTTTTGCTGCTTCAACCTTCACGAATAATCCGGACTAATGTGCGTCGGCAGCGTAGCGCATATCAGTGGAAGCGCCAGGTTGCTGTGGGGTACGATAAACACCTCCGGCCACCTCGGCGGGAAATAGAAAGTGGGAGCGCAAGTGAGGGATGTGCTCAAGAAACACGATCTCGTGATTCAGTGCGATGTGATTGAATAGCACAAGGTGCTGATGTATCTGCCCCATATCGCCCACGTGCGGCACAATCGGCAATCCGTGCTTTTTCGCGAGTAGGCTTACCGCGACAAACTCGCTTACTCCCGCAAGCCGCGTGCAATCGGCCTGCACAAAATGCACGCCGCTATAAAGAAGAAAGTTCTTAAAAATTACGCGGTTGGGCACATGCTCTCCCGCGGCGATGCGATCAGGTGCGATGGCGCGTGCCAACTCGCTATGCGCGTGAATATCGTCTGGATGCGTCGGCTCTTCGATCCAGTGTGGGTGAAAGGCGGCCAACGCCTTGCACATGCGCAGCGCATCTGGCGGATTCCATCTCTGGTTGGCGTCGAACATCAGAATCCCCTGGTCGCCGGCGATTTTACGCAACATGGCCGCACGCCGCACATCGCGTTCTTCGTCATTGGAACCAACCTTCAGCTTGAAGGCACGAAACCCACAGTCGATTGCGCGAAGCGTTAACTCCCGCACCCTGGAGTCGTCATAGGCCATCCAACCAACCGATGTATCGTAGCCCGGATAACCGCTCTTTACAACCGGTTCACGATCTGCGCGCTTCGGGCGTTCTTCACGCAGCATCCGTATCGCATCAGCAACCGTGATTTCATCTTCCAGATAACTCAAATCGAGTGTCGCTACCAGTTCTTCGTCACTCAAATCGAGCAGCAGCTTCCATAGAGGCACTCCCTGGGTTTTCGCCCAAAGGTCCCAGCAGGCGTTGTTGATCGAAGCCAGCGCCAGGTGAACGACTCCTTTGTGCGGTCCCAGCCAGCGCAATGCCGGATCATTGGCCAATTCATTCATCACGCGGCCAAGGCCCGCCATCAGCGCATCGATTGACCATCCGTCAAGTCGTTGTGCAAGAATCTTAATCGCCTCGCACACGAGCCGATTCCCGTCTCCCAGCGTAAGTGCTAACCCCACGCCTGTCAGATCGCGATCCGTTTTCAAGTAGGTGAGAGCCATCGCATACACAGGGTCCGTGTGAACCGCGTCGCTTCCCGCGCCTGGCGGCAACGGGAAACGAGCGTCAACCACCTGAACGGATTGGATCGTGCAAGTCGGCATCATTTCACCTGTCAGCGCTTGTATCCAAGCTCCGCCCCTCCGCTCACCGGCAAGATGCAGCCAGTGATGAAGCGGGAACGCGATGAAAGGAGAAATACGGCGGCATCGGCAATGACGTCGCCATGCGGGCAGGTGCCGAGGGGGTGAATAACGTCAAGATACTGCCGGATTCGCGCGGGTTCGGGTTGCTCATCGCACCACTTCTCGATCATCGGTGTCCATACGCCCGCCGGGCACACCGCATTGACGCGTATTCCCCTGGGCGCGTAATCGAGTGCCATAGCTTTCGTGAGTGAAATCATGGCGCCTTTGGTGGCCACATACGCGGCATGATTTTCTTGTCCTATGAGCCCCACCATGCTTGCCGTATTGAGGATAGCTCCCCTGCTTGCGGATAAGGCAGCGAAGGCATACCGTGTTGTCCAGTAGACCGATTTCACATTTACTCGCATCAACTGGTCCCATTCAGTTTCTTCCGTCTCATGAACTGGCTTGGAAGGACTGGCGACGCCGGCGTTGTTGTGGACCGCATCGATCTTTCCGAATCTGGCCACCACCGTCTCCATCGCAGCTTTCACCCCTGGTCCATCGGACACATCCACCTGGACGGCAATTGCATCCGGCCCCAGTTGCTTCGCGGCAGAGTGGGCTTTTTCTTCGTCTCGGTCCAGTAGTGCCACAACCGCTCCCTCGCGAGCATAAGCAGTGGCACATTCACGTCCAATGCCGTCAGCACCACCGGTGAGCACAATTACCTTGCCATTTAACTCACCCGACATGTTGGCTCCGATTCTCCCAGTAGTCGTACGCAGTCTTTGCAAAGCGTTCCATAGCCCTCTTCACATACAGATCAGCAATCTCTCCTTCCCCTTCGCGCAGAAGATCGATGATCTGTTGGTGGGCTTCCATATCTTTCTCCCATACTGAGGGCAATTGCCCACTCGTCGAGACGCGCATCCTGACAAACGCAAAAAAAGGAACAAGAATCCGACGCGCGTGTTCGATGAGGCAGGGATTGCCGGAAAGTTCACACAATTCCAAGTGAAAGAGCAGGTCGCAATCGAGAAGTGCCTCGCGATCACCCGAGGCAGCAGACTCTCGCATGATGTCCATGGTGGCCTGCAGCACACTGAGGTTTGCCTGCGTCTCGGCCACAAGCCGCGCCGCGAGCCCTTCGAGCGCACCACGAACGAGATAGATGTGGGCAACATCGCCCTCGCTAAGATGGATCACCCGCGCACTTCGCCCGGGAGCTTTGGTTACAAAACCTGCCTGGGCCAGGATGTTGATGGCCTCTCGGATAGAGGCTTGGGCCACCCCATAGCGTGCAGCCCATTTCCCCTCCACGATGCGCTCACCTGGCTTTAGCGTTCCACTCAGAATCTCTTTACGCAGGCGTTCCGCCAGGTCGTTCTTGACCAGTCCTTCGGCCGAAAGTGAGGTAGGCGTGGGCATTTTCAAGCGCTCAAAATTGAAAGTCAGATCGTATATTTGCGGGAGAGAGGGTGTCAAGCGAGTATTTGAGCGCTTGCAGGAAGTCCTCCCCCTCCATTAATCTCTCTGGCGGTACGACCCGGAGCGAAAGGGATCGCGAATCGTGGTCACCCTCACGAGGCCAAACTCATGAAGCGCTACGGAATGGTAATTCGCCTCAAAGAAGGCTGTGAATCGGAGTATTGGAGCTTCCACGCCCATGTCTGGCCGGAAGTGCTCGCAAAGATACGGGAGTGCAACATCCACAACTACTCCATCTACCTGAAAGAAAACCTTCTGTTTAGCTACCTCGAATACCACGGCGCTGATTTCAGGAGCGATATGGATAAAATGGCCGCCGACCCAAACACTCAGAGGTGGTGGTCGATCGTGAGCCCGATGCAGCTTCCGCTTGAAAGCCGTGCCGAGGGTCAATGGTGGGCCGATATGGCAGAGGTCTTCCATGTGGACTGAAAAGTCGGAGATCATTGCGGTTTTGAGCGCTTAAACTGCCCTAACTCCATCCGCGACATGGCCCATCGCTTCCAAGTTCTCGCTTACTATCTGCGAAACACCTTGACGGAGCGACGTGCGAACCTTATTGTTCCTCGATGATGAGCGCTTATCCGCACGACCGTCGGATCTTTTTGAAGTCCGGACTTGCTGCCTGCTGCCTTCCGGCTTTCCCCAGTTTCGGCTGGGCTTCAACATCTGAGAATGAACGCACGGCCTGGTATCGCAAGGCCAAATTCGGCATGTTCATTCACTGGGGTCCATATTCGCAGGCAAGCGTTGAGGCTTCCTGGCCGATCATGCGGCCCAAACCTGGTGGAATCACCGAAGCCGAATATCGCAACCTCTACAAGACGTTCAATCCGACGAAATTCGATCCCCAGTCATGGATTGACCTTGCCCGCCAGACCGGCCAGAAGTATATGGTGTTCACCACCAAACACCATGACGGCTTCTGCATGTTTGATTCTTCGTACACCGATTACAAGATCATGAATACTCCCTACGGCAAAGACATTGTGGCGCAACTATCCAGGGCCTGCCATGCGGACGGAATGCCCATAGGTTTCTATTATTCTCCGCCCGACATGCACCATCCGGACTTTCGCGACACGAGCAAGCCGGCGAGCGACAACTGGAATGGACAGCCGGAACGGCCAGAATGGCCCAGCTATCTGGCGTACATGCAGCTTCAACTACGGGAGTTGCTCACTTGCTATGGCCCTGTTGCGCTCATCTGGTTCGACGGGCTCAACCATCAGGAAAAGTACGACGGTGCGCGTGTCCTGAGATTGATTCATAAGATGCAACCCGCCACACTGACCAACGATCGCATCGGCGTCGATGGAGATTACGAAACACCGGAGCAGTTCATTCCCACTGCCATCCCAACCAAGGGTGTGAAACTCAGCGGCATCGACGCATCGGTATCAAGGAAGCTGAGCACCGCTGTTCCCAGCCCTGAAGATTTCAGGCTATGGGAAACATGCATGACCATCAACAACACGTGGGCGTACAACAAAAGCGACCACAATTACAAGTCGTCGCGCACGCTCATCCGTGGCCTTGTTGAGGTCGCCAGCCGGGGCGGCAACTTCCTGCTCAATGTTGGCCCGCAACCAGACGGCCAGATCCAGACCGAGTTTCAGGAACGGCTCAAGGCTATCGGCGCGTGGCTCACTCTCAATGGGGATTCCATCTACGAAACAACGTACGGACCAGTGCAAAATGTTGAGGGACTGCGTACTACCGCAAACGATAAGTCGATTTTCATTCATGTTTTTGACTGGAAGCCGCCGGTCTGCACGCTCAAGGGGGTCGACGAGCGTGTGATTTCCGCACGCCTGCTGGCCAATGGAATGCTGCTTAAATTCCGGCAAACCGAAAACCAGATTGACATCAACATTCCGCCGACCGCACCCGATGCGGACGTGAGCGTGATTGCATTGAACCTTTTCTAAAGAACAAAGCCGTGTGACGAAGCAGCGTGAGCAACTCGCCATTTTGCCTCGAAGGAGACATCAGTGAAGACGAGCAAATTCTTGACCTCTATCCTCTCAATTACTCTTACCGGCGTCGCCATCGCGGCTTCTGCACAAGTTTCGGGCAAGCACTACACGATTTCGAATGAGCATCGCGTTAAGGCGATCCAGGACACGGAGACACCCGCGCAGCGCGATGCGCGCATGGCCTGGTGGCGCGCAGCACGCTTTGGCATGTTCATTCATTGGGGTCTGTACTCCATCCCCGCAGGAACATGGAACGGCAAGCAAGTTCCCGGCATCGGCGAGTGGATCATGAATCGGGGCTCGATTCCCGTTGCAGACTACAAAGCTCTTGCGGCAAAGTTCGATCCAACCGACTTCAACGCACACGACATAGTCGCTCTAGCTAAAGCGGCCGGTATGAAGTACATCGTCATCACTTCCAAACACCACGACGGCTTCGCCATGTTCGACTCAAAGGCAGACCCCTTCAACATCGTCGGCGCAACGCCCTTCCATCGCGACCCGCTGAAGGAACTCGCTGAAGAATGCCGTAAGCAGGGAATCAAACTTGGCTTTTACTACTCGCAGGATCAGGACTGGACGGCTCCGGGCGGAGCCGCATACAAGACTGGCAATCATGACCGCCCCGATCATCATTGGGATCCAGCACAGGACGGGAACTTTGCAGACTACCTGCACAAGAAGGCAATTCCGCAACTGAAGGAGTTGCTCGCTAACTACGGCGAGTTCCCTGCCGTGATCTGGTTTGACACACCAACCGCCGATATGACACCTGAGCTGGCCGGGGAAATCGTCGAACTACTCAATCAGCATCCCAATCTCATCTGGAACAATCGTCTGGGCGGCGGATACAACGGCGACACAGAAACTCCCGAGCAGTATATCCCGGCACAGGGCTACCCCGGTCGCGATTGGGAGTCCTGCATGACCATCAACGACACCTGGGGCTACAAGTCGTACGACACCAACTTCAAATCCACCGAGACGCTGCTCCGGAATCTCATCGACATCGCTAGTAAGGGCGGTAACTATTTGCTCAACATTGGGCCCGACTCGAAGGGCGACGTGCCACAACCGGAAGTCGCCAGACTGCGGGCTATGGGGAAGTGGCTCGATGTGAACGGCGAGGCTATTTACGACACAAAGGCTACGCTCTTTGGCACTGAAGCTGGCAGCTTAAGCAAAACCGAAAAGGACCAGGACGGCAAGCCCAAATTTATTCCTGCGTGGAATTGGCGCTCCACCACCGCACCCGACAAAATTTACATCGAGCTCTTCACGTGGCCCAGGGGCAGCTTCCATCTGGATAGCGTGCCGCGTGAAGTGACCGGTGCCTATCTGCTTGCGGACAAAAACCACACACGGCTCAAGGTCACCAAAACCGGCTCAGGCATCGATGTAGCCCTGCCGGATATGGCGCCTGATCCAATCGCAACCGTGCTGGTGCTCACGACTGGTGCTCCTTACGCCGCCGTAAAAGGGGTTCGCGCGGCATCGTAGTGTGGCGACTCAAAAGGCGGAATTTGGGGCAGCAAATAGCTGTGGATTCAGGTCGGACGATCAACCCCTCATCGTTCCTTCCCGGCGGCAGACGCCGGGTTTTGACTTCGTGCCCGGGCGACCAACTCAAGAGCCGCCTGGGTTACGGGATCGGCCGGATTCAGCGCCTTTGCGGCCAACAGTTCCTCTTCGCCTTTGTCCAACTCACCCGCCTGGCATTCGATGATGCCTAGTTTTCGGTAAAGATCGGCTTTGGCTGTGCACTCGCCACAGTCAGCAATTGCTTTTTTCAATTGCTGGATCGCTTCGGGCCAATCGTGAGCGGCCGCCGCTTCTATACCGTTGTTTGCGAGCGTGTCCGCCCGGTCCAGGATGCGGCGCTCTTTCTGAACGGCGATGTAGCGCGCCATCAACCGCTCCGATTCAGCTTGATCAGTAGATCGCAAGACCTGCGCCAGACTGAACAGCGCCTGAGTAAACTTTGGATCGATCTCAATAGCCTTTTGCCAGGCCGCCAGCGCTTTCGCGGTCTCAGACTCCCGCTCGAGAGATTGACCCATGAGATACCAGGCCATCACGTTGGCTGGCTGCAGCTTGACGGTTTCCTCAAGCAGATTGACGGCAAGGTCGTACTTGCCCTCCCGTTTGTAGATGAGGGCAAGAAAATATCGCGGCTCGGGCATCTTTGCATTTAGCTGGCAAGCGGTTTTGAACTCAAGCTTAGCTTCGTCGCTACGTCCCAGATCGTACAGAATTCTGCCGCGATAGAAATGGGCGACACCGGACTGCGGAGCAAGGCGGACGGCCTCGCTTGTTTGCACCAGAGCGCCAGGCAGGTTGTAGCTTTCGGCCAACGCAAATGCCAGGTCCAGATGGGCTGCGGGCAGATCGGGCGCTATATCTACGACCTGCTGAAGTAGCGCAATCCCTTCGTCTGCCTTGCCCAACTGCATTTTCGCTTTTCCAGCCGCCGACAGCGTCGCGGGATCTTTAGGCGCTAACGCCACCGCTTTGTTCAGTTCCTGGTCGGCATCGGATTTCCTGTTCTGCTGGGCAAGAACCAACCCTAAGTTCAAATGGCCGTCCTTATAAGTCGGATTGTCTTCAAGGGCCTGACGAAGAAGCTTGTCGGCCGATACCAGATTGCCCTTCTTGGCATAAAGCATCGCCAGATTGCCGCGCGCCTCCACGAGTTCAGGGTCTAGATCAACTGCAGACTCAAGCCATTTCTGCGCAGTTGGCAAGTCCCCTTCCGCCAACTCCAAACGGCCTAGTTCGGCCTGGATCTTGGCCAGCTTCGGATCGATATTGATCGCACTGTGGAGGGCGTCTTCAGCGCCCTTTATATCGTTTATGCCTTCAAGCGCCAGCGCGAGATTATAGGCCGTCCAGGCGCTGTCCGGGTTCTCTTCGAGCATATGGCGATAAATCTGCGCTGCCTCTTTCGGTTTGCCGGACTGGAGTAGATCATTCGCCTTGGTTCCCTCGGCTGCAAGCTGGCTATTCAGGAGTTCGTCGCCCTGTTCTTTCTGCAACTGCCCTACTATTTGTGCTACCTCCTTTGTTTGGCCGAGCGAACGCAGCACAGAGACCAGCTGATACTGGGCCGACCTATCCCCGGGTTTAATCGCGACAGCCTTCTGCAACTGGGGCAGTGCCTGATCAGGCTTTTCCATACGCGCCAAAACGAGTCCGAGTTGATATCGAGCCTCGAAATCGTCGGGCGATTTAGCGACTCCAAGCGCCAGTTCTGGCTCTGCCTTGGCGTAATCCCCGAGTTGCTGGTACACCGTGCCAAGCATGACGTGCCCCGAGGGGTCTTCTGGTTTCCGGTGTACGTAATCGCGAGCTGGCTCAAGGGCCTCTGTATATGCTGATGCATCGATAAGAGCCCTGACCTGTGCAGCCAGAGCAAGCTTATCGTTAGGATCACGGCGGGTCACCTCTCGGTATGCATCCGCGGCCTCGCGATCCCGACGCTCATTCGCATAGATGTTGCCAAGAGTAAAGTAAGCAGCCGTTACATCTGGGTGGCTCTTGAGCAAGTCCGTCAGAAGGCGAATCGCGTCGGCTACCCCGGCGCCATTCAAGGCCGGCAGCCCATCGGCCCGCCTGGCCTTTGCAGATTTGTATGTTGCCGTTGCCAAAGCGAGCTGCAAATCCGGATCATCTGGTTGAATCAGCAGAGCCTGTCGCCAGCACTGCAGAGCCCCGCCGAATCGCCTTTCCTTCGCCAGAACCTGCGCCATCCCGTCGAGGGCGCAGACTGATTGCGGATTCAGTCCCAAGGCCTTCCGAAATTCGGCTTCCGCCTCAGTAGGGTCACTGAGCGACGAACCTAGGGCACAATGCGCCTGCGGCAACGCCGGATCATACTGCAGGGCCAGACGGAACTCGCTAATTGCGCCCTCTGGTTGTTGTTCACTTTGCAGAACAAGCCCAAGGTCAAAATGCGCTTCGGCCAAGTGTGGCTCTAGTCGCAAGGCCTGTTTGAACGCCGCAACTGCGCATTTCAGATCACCTTTCTCGGCAAACCAGACACCCACCGCGTCATAAACTCTTGCGGGCGAAGTGCCAGCCGGTGCGTGCGCAGCCGATGCAGGCGGTTTGCAGACATCCGGAAGTTGCGCCGAGGTCAGTGTGCCGAGAAATAGTAGGAACGCGCAACAGCAAATGAGTGATCGCTTCATGATGGATCCGCTCCGGGTAAAATTCCACTGTGGCCACGTTCATTGCTGACTGCCATCGCGGGGCTCGGTCACTTCGAGTATGCGATCCGCCGTTACATCGCGCAACACCTGGCGCGAACCCGATGGCCAGCGGATCTCGATCTCCTTCATCACGCGCGAACCGCCAAGGCCGAAATGCACGCGCGGATCGCTTGAGGCAGCATAACCAGTGCTGGTCGTCGCCTCGTTGTATAGCATTCTGCCATCATGGGTAACTACTCGAATTTGAGCGCCAATTCCCATCCTGTTGCTCTTCGTTCCTACGAGTTTGATCAGAACCCAGTGATTGTTCGTTTCGGTCACATTACGGAACACTTTGACGGGGGTGCCCAGAGCCGTCACAACGAGATCCATTCGACCGTCATTGTCAAGATCCCCGTAGGCGAGCCCGCGGTGCGGGGCGGGCCGCGTGAAGTCGACGCCAGCGGAAGCACTCACATCTTCAAATCGGGCGTTCCCAAAATTTCGAAATACGGAATTCGGTTCGGCATAGCGAAAATGCCGCGAGATTTGCCCGATATTGTCCAGGACATTGCTGCGGGCCACCACCAAATCCTTCCAACCGTCGTTGTCAAGATCGACGATCCCGTTCGACCAGCCCGACATCGGCCTGGTCAGATTTGTGAGTCGGCTCGCCTGACTCGCGTTGCGAAAAGTACCTTTTCCGTCGTTGATGAACAACGGGAAGGTTTCGTTTTCGATCGCCGTATGCCAGATATCCGGTAAGCCGTCGTTGTTCAGATCTCGAAAGTCTGCACCCATGCCTGCAAGGGCAACTCCCTCATCGTTGTAGGCCACACCTGCCTGAAATCCAACCTCCTCGAAGCGCTTCCCACCCAAATTGCGAAAAAGGAGATTGGGGCTATTGTCATTAGCCACAAACACGTCAAGAAACCCGTCCCCATCGAAATCGGCAAACACGACTCCCATTCCCTTGCCCAACACAGATGAAATTCCAGTCTCTGCTGAAACATCCGTAAACGTACCATCGCCGTTGTTGCGGTATAGCGTATTGGGAAGTGGAGCGAAGCTGTCCGGATGACAATAACCGCGTCCATCCAAACCCATGCATACAGGTTCGTAGTGCGGATCCCACTGGCAGTAATTAGAGACAAACAGGTCCAGGAGTCCGTCGTTGTTGTAGTCGAACCATCCGGCCGCGATGGACCACATCTTGCGGCCTTTGTATAGGGCACCTCCCAAACCCGCTTTCGCGGTGACGTCGGTGAAGGTGCCGTCGCCATTGTTGTGATAAAGCTGATTTCCGTTGACGTTGGCCAGAAAAAGATCGGGCCAGCCATCGTTGTCATAATCGCCTACCGCAACACCCATGCCATAACCCGCGCCGGTGACACCAGCGCGCTCGGAAACATCGGTAAATGTTCCATCGCCGTTGTTGTGAAAGAGCCGATTGTAATACTTCGGACCCGTTTTCACGAGGGAGGGCATTTCGGCACCATTGACCAGAAAAATGTCGAGTAAACCATCTCCGTCATAGTCAAACAACGCGATGCCTGCTGGCATCGCCTCTGGCTGGTGTTTTTCCGGAGTGGGGCAGTTTTCGGTCACAAAATGTACGCCAGCTTTTTGTGCGATGTCCTCAAAGCGGATGGTCGAAGGAAGTGCCGCAGCGAGGAGGAAATCTTGGCGCTGCTTGCTCGGGTGCGGTGCTAACCAGGGAAACAGCATTTTCGGGACAAACAAACCGGCCGCGCGCAGGAAGGCTCGGCGGGAGCCACAGGCAATCGAGAGCGGTTCCAAGGGTGGCTGAGATACAGCGAGTCGGGCAATTACGATTGCACCCACCACGGAAGAGCAAAGCAATAGAATCAACAGCACAAAGCGCATTCCTCCGCGTCATCAGACTCCCAGAAGCAATCGAGGCTTTGAACGGGAAAGTGTCATCGCCGCAATCCCTCGTGCGACGATGACACTATAAAGCCTTTGTCAACCGAGATGGGTTACGACCAGGACTGTGTGGAATTCTAATTTCCCAGGGTATCCTCCGCTATCGAGGAGGATGCCCTGGGCTCCTGGAATGGTGGATCGGATTCCGAAACTACGAAGCCACACCTAGTAATAGAACTTCAGACTCATCTGCAACTGACGCGTTGCCGGCTGACCGTTTTGGGCCGTGCGTTCGCCTAAGACTTGTCCGAAAGTCGTGTCGGTGCTGGTCGTGTCCGGAACACCGAAAACGACATTGTTGAAGAGGTTGAATGCTTCGGCTCGGAATTCGAAGTATCGGTCTTCTCCGCTCCCTAGATGGAATTGTCGGAACAGGGACATGTCGACATCGTTGTAATGTTGTGAAACAAAGGGGTTCACCTTTTCAGTTCCGTACGTGTACCCCGTTGGCACCGCGAAGGCACTTGGATTGAACCATTTCGCCTGAGTATGGGCCCCGCTGTTCGGGTTGCCAACTATGTTCATTCTCTCCTGGAGGCAGCAGCCTATATTCTCCGGGTCCCCGCCGGCTACGACCGTATAAGGCTGTCCCGAAGTTTCTTGCACAATGCCGTTGATCGCCCATCCGCCAGCCACAGCGGAGAGGAGCTTGCTGGGAGACGTGTTAAATGGCGAAGCGGCTGTAAATGCTACCGTAAACACGTTCGTCTGATTGAGGTCAGAGGTGCCGTAGTCGCCGTGACGGTTGTATGGATTTGACGAGTCGCAGCTCGCGCCAAGGTTGCAGCCGTCGGCGTTCGAATGCGACAGCGTGTACGCTGCCAGGAAGGTAATCCCGTGCGTAGCGCGTTCCTGGACAGTGACCTGCATTGCGTTGTAACGGCTATTTCCGACGCTCTGGTCGAACCACTGCTGCAGCATGTAGGGATAAGGCCGGCGGGCTTGTTGGCTGCCAGGTCCCGGCTGTGGGGTGTTCATGGTGGGACCCCAGTCCTCATGTCTGCCGTTCGATCCGACATAGTTCGCATCGAGAGTCATATTGGCTGGCAACTCCCGCTCGATTCCCACGTTCCACTGATCGAAAACTGGAGTCGTGAAGTTCGGATCTACCATCCATTGGCTGACTTGGCTGAAGTCGTTGATGGGATAAATGATCGCTCCTCCGTTGCCAAATTGCAGCGGATCGGCAGCCGTCACTGTGGGAAGAGCGGAGTTCAAATTGCTGTTATCGATGGTGTTGACCGCAGGCCAGTTCCCACCAAAGTTCTGTGAGAGTTGCGTGATTGTCGCCCAAGCGTCGTAGAAGCGGCTATACGCAGCACGGATGACAGTCTTGTCGTTGGCGCGGTAGGCAAGACCGAGCCGAGGGCCCCAGTCGGCCAGAGCGTTATTGATCATGCGCAGTGTTGGGCTGACGACTGCGTGCGCAGGCAGTCCACCTGGAGCGGGCGTACTCGACGCGGTGTAAGTTCCGGTCGGAATGCACGGCGCGCCCTGGGTCGCCGAGCAATTGGGTGGAAGCGCGTTCAGGATGTATTGGCCGGTGATTGGGTTGGCCTCGCCGGTGTAGAAATTCCCGCCGTTGCCAGTCCCATAGATCGGCGTATAGATCATGTCGTTGCGAAAGCCGAGATTGACGGTGAGACGACTCGTCGCCTTGAACTGATCCTGGATGTAAATTCCATTGATCCAGCCGCCGTGCGCGTCCTCGAAGATATTCCGGTAGGAACCGGCGTTGGGAAATCCGAGCAGCTCAGACGCCCAGCTATTTCCACCGTTGCTGTTTGCTCCGAGGCTTGAGGTCTGCTGTGGTTCGAAATCATCGCCTGCGTATGCGATCGGAGAAGTAAAGTTGTTGGTCTCAAAATCGGCGCCAACCTTAATTGTGTGCCTGCCCAGAATCTTGCTGAAGGAACCACCGAACTGCCAGTCATCTGCCAACCCTGAGCCCTGCAACTGCGAACCACCCAAACCAATATAACCGCCCGCCGTATACTGCGGCGAATAGAGCGTGTTGTTCAGGGTCATCCAATATGGGGACATCCCGGCCTGCTGCAATTGCGATAAAAATGCCGGAGTCACGCCGGCCCAAGCGGTACCAGTTTCGGTGAAGCCGTAGTTTCTGCCGAAGTACACGTCGGAGAAGGTTGTCGGACTATATTCGTGCGTCCAGTGCCCGATGTAGTTATGGCCGAAAACATGCACGAAGGCACTGCCAATTGTATCGGACGGCGATGTCTTGAATAGATCGAACTGGCTATAACGGAAATAGACCTGGTTGTTGCTTCCAAAGTTCTGGTCTACGCGAATTGTTCCTGAATCCTGGGTGAAATCGGTGGTTGCGGGGACAAAGAGGTTAGCCCCGTTGACCGTAGTCGCGCTCCCTGTTGGGATGATCGGCAGGAATAGCTTCGAGATCGGACTGATCCGGCTGGTTGGGATACAGTTGACGTGACCGCCGCACAAGGCAGCGTTGCCCGGCCCTTCGTTGTACTCCTGGGTAAAGGTTTGGCGCGAATACTGGCCGGTGCTAGGGTTAAGGGTCGTCGTCGTCGGATCGTAGATGGGAATTACGTTCCCATTGCTATCGGTAACTCCGCTGAAGTCGCCGGCGTCCATTGCGGTTGTTGGTGCCAGCGCTCCGGTTTCCACCTTGGAAGCGAACCTATAGCCTTCCCATGCTGCAAAGAAGAACGTGCGGTTCTTGCCGTTGTATAGCTTTGGAATCGAGAGGGGGCCACCGGCCGAAGCGCCATACTGATTCTGCCTCAGAGGAGAGCGGGCTGTTTCAAAGTAGCCGCGCGAATCCATGACTTGGTTGCGCAGGTACTCCCAGATCGCTCCATGGTACTGGTTGGTTCCGGACTTCGTGACCACGCTGACCTGAGCTCCAGCAGCCGCGCCGTATTCGGCCAAATCGTTGTGACCCTGACTTTTGAACTCCTGAATGGCGTCGACGATGGGCGCATAGTTGTAGGTCCCCGACAGCGTGTTCAGGTCATTCTCCCCGTCGAGGATGAACATGTTGCTGCGGTTGCGGGCGCCGTCCACTGCCGGAAAACTGAACTGTCCGATCGACGCACCATTCCATCCGCCGCCTCCGCCGCTGTTCTGGTCGGTATTTAGGTTTACGGTACCCGGCGTGATCAGCAGCAACTGGGTGAAATTACGGCCGTTCATAGGCAGGTCGTTCATTTCCTTCGGCGTAATAACCGTCCCCAGTTCCGAGGTTGAAGTATCCAATGCAGGCGCGATGGCATCTACCGTCACGGTGCTCGACGTTGCGCCCACCTTCATTTGAAAGTCGAACGTTGCGGTCTGGCCAACTTGCAGCGTGACCGGCGGTTGCGACACTACGCTAAAGCCGGTTGCGGACGCCCGCATGCCATAAGTGCCCGGGACGACACTCGGGAAGTCGTAAATTCCGTCGGCATTGGTGGCTGTCTTCCTAACCACTCCAGTACTGACGTTTGTGAGCTCAATCTGCGCTTTTGGAATTGCAGCGCCGCTTTGATCCCTGACGACGCCATTAACGTTTGCGGTTGACTGTTGCGCCTTGGCGGCTGGGGCTATCAATGCCGCCACAGCCACAAGCAGCACAAGGAGGGGGCGATGCCCGTGCCAATTCCGGTGCCTCCTGATCAGCGCTCTCATAGGGTCTCCTTCTCACGTGCTTGGGGTTGGTTTGGTCGTCGAGAAGACAGTGAAGTGCCGTGTCTCCTAGGGGGGCGCACAACCGTCGGACACAAACATTCACGGTTGACCGCAATGCCAAACTTTCACGCATTAAACGACAAAGTAATCGTTTACGGAGCGCAATCCTAGCTACTCGGTTGCGAGCGTGTCAAGTCTTTTCGGAGAATTTTTCAGGGTACATGACTTTTCAGAGCGCCACCTCAGGATGTACGCGCAGGCAGCACTAAATAATTGATTCATACGGGGGGGTACGAAGCTGTGCCCATCACGCCGCGCCCCTGCCAGAGGCTCGGCCTGCCCGAGACCTCGATCAGGCACTACGATGAATTGATCGCAGGCATATCTGGCTCGGATTACCCATCAGTGGAGAGGTCTCGCCGCATTGTCAATTTGATTTCTGCGCGCGCCGGCTGCCGGAGGGAACTTGATTGCGATCCGTGCAATCCCTACTCATGGAGCACGGGAAGGTCAAGTGCCACGCTGAACAGCGCACTTGCGGCCTGCAGCACAGAAACCGTCAGTGCAGCGTAAGCATTTCCGCAGATAGGCGACGCCCATTAAACCGCCGTTGTACGATCTCTGAAAGAGGTAGATCACGTTGCAATGCCGTCGGTCTCGACTTCCCATCCTGCGCTCCGCCCCGTGTTGCCGAGTTGGGACGCACCTTGCCCGTCTATGGTTTCCATCTTTCATTTCACTTGCGGCAGGTTGCGCTTTTCTCACTCTCGCTCTTCGCATTGCTCCTGCCCCCGTCCTGGCGGCTGGCCAGCAGGGGCAAGCCGCAGGCGGAGAAATGACCAACGCCGGCCCGCAGGAGGCAGTATTCGATAGTCAGCACCGTCCCATCACGGCCGGTGGCTTCGTGAAGACGGGGCCAGTTGTCTTCATCGATGCAACCGAAAAGGCAGGGCTCTCGAATTGGCGGAACGTAACCGGTTCGCAAGGGAAGCGAGTGATCATTGAAGCGAAGGGCTCTGGCGTCTGCCTTCTCGATTACGATAACGACGGCTGGCTCGATATTTATCTCGTGAACGGGTCGACGCTGGACGCTCTAGCGGGGAGGTCGCCTTCACCGCATGCGGCGCTCTTCCATAACAATCACGACGGCACGTTCACCGACGTGACCGCGAGCGCGGGTGTGGCGAATGACAGATGGGGAACAGGTTGCGCGGTCGGCGATTACGACAATGATGGCTGGCCCGATCTCTACGTAACCAATGTTGGCGCCAGTAGGCTGTATCACAACAATCACAACGGCACGTTCACCGATGTCGCTGTACAGGCCGGCGTGGCCCTCGGCGAGGTACCGCCCGACGTGGCAATTGACCACACCGGCGCTACTTTCGGAGACTACGACGGCGACGGCAATCTCGATCTATTTGTGGCCGGCTATATTGATCTTGACCTGAAAAATGCTCCGCTCTCCGGCGCTAAGGCTGCTGGTTACGACTTCTGCCAGTACCGCGGCGTACAGGTAATGTGTGGCCCGCGCGGCCTTCGGGGAGCACACGATCATCTCTTCCACAGCAACGGTGATGGTACGTTTTCGGACGTCAGCAAGAAGCTGGGCGTGGACGGTCCCAACGGATATTACGGGCTCGACGCGCTATTTGCCGACGTGAACAACGACGGCAAGCCAGACCTCCTTGTGGCCAATGACTCTACGCCGAATTATTTGTACATTAACAAGGGGCACGGTACCTTCAAGGACGATAGTTACGAAAGCGGATTCGCGCTCAACGGAGACGGACGCGAGGCGGCCAATATGGGACTCGCCGTCGGTGACTATGAGAACAACGGGCATCTCTCCGTCGTGAGTACAACCTTCTCTGATGACTTCCCCATACTTTTCCGGAACGATGGCAAAGGCGCTTTCACGGATAATAGTTACGAAGCCGGAATTGCCCAGTCTTCTATCCCCTTTGTGAAATTTGGCGATGGATTTCTTGATTACGACAATGACGGCTGGAAGGATCTGTTTATCGTAAACGGCCACGTCTATCCGCAGGTCGATCAGCATCCGGAATGGGGACAAAGCTACGCCCAGCGCCCGCTGCTTTATCACAATCTGGGCAACGGTAAATTCGAGCTGGTGCCTGCGCTCGAGGGAACAGGACTGGCGGTGGTTACCGTCGGCCGGGGCGCTGCGTTTGGGGACCTCTTCAATAACGGCAAGATCGACGTGGTCATCAACAATATGGACAGTTTCCCCTTGCTGCTGCGCAACGCTAATCCCGACCACCATCATTGGGTCGAGATTAAGCTCGTCGGCGGACCTGGAAGCCCCCGCGACGCGGTCGGGACAACCGTCTACCTGACTGAAAACGGGATGCGTCAACGGGGAGATGCTCTGAGCGGCGGAAGCTATCTCTCGTCAAATGACATGCGCGTCCACTTTGGCTTGGGCAACTCGAACATAATCGATCAGGTGGAGATTCACTGGCCTAGCGGCAACGTGGAGAAGTTGGGCCTGGCTTTCGTCGATCGCATCTACACCATTACCGAAGGTAAAGGCATTACCGGCGCGATGTGCGATGGCAAGGAGTGCGAACCGTTCCATTGAATCCTTCTATCTGCGGATGCGGGAAATCGAGAGATCGCAAGCCACGGCGCGCACAAGCGAGCAAACATTGGCAAGAACCTGTCGGATCGCTATTATGCCATGAGGCAAACATAGCCGCACGGCAGAGCGCTGAAAGGAGATTCGGCAATGATCCGCCGTTTTGGATTTGTTTTAGTCTTCGCAGGGTTGATGATTTCTGAAAGCGGAATTTGTACGGCACAAAAACACGTCGCGTACGAGCCGACACTTACGTCGTTGGACAGTCACCCACTGCCGCAGTGGTATGCGGGGGCGAAGTTGGGAATTTTCATCCACTGGGGACTGTACTCAGTGCCGGGCTGGGCGCCGCTCTCGCATCCCTCGCACGACTTTACGAGCGAGAACTACATCAAAAACAATCCCTACGCGGAGTGGTATCTGAACGTGATGCGAATTCCGGGCTCGCCGACGCAGGCTTATCAGCGCGAACACTACGGAGCGAATTTCAGCTACTACGACTTTGCTCCCATCTTCAATCGCGAATCGAAAAAATGGAATCCCGATGAGTGGGCAAAGACGTTCCACGACGCAGGCGCGCGCTACGTGGTGCTGACGACGAAGCACCACGAGGGATTCACGCTTTGGCCGAGCACGACCGTGAATCCGAATCCTTCAATTCCCCAGAACGAGCGGCACGCGGAGCGTGACATTGTCGGCGAGCTGACAACGGCCGTTCGCGACGAAGGAATGAAGATGGGACTCTATTACTCCGGCGGGTACGACTGGACTTTTAACTCTGGTCCCATCGAGACGCCCGTGGACTATGAGACGGTAAAGCCGGAAACACAGGCTTACGGGGACTACGCCTTCACGCAAATTCATGAACTGATCGATCGCTATCATCCGGCCGTTCTGTGGAATGACATTGACTGGCCGAAGACGGGCCGCCCCATGCAGGTGGAGGCGGACTACTACAACGCTGTGCCGGATGGAGTAGTGGACGACCGATTCGGAATCAAGCACGCGGATTTTATTTCGCCGGAGTACCAGAAGCTAGACAAAATCAGTCCGAAGAAGTGGGAGGAATGCCGCGGCCTGGGGCAATCATTTGGCTATAACCGCGCCGAGGGAGAGGCACAAACGATCGCTCCCGCCGATCTGATTGAGCTGTTGGTCGACGTTGTGAGTAAGAACGGCAACCTTTTGCTGGATGTGGGGCCAGAGACCGATGGAACGATTCCTCCCGTGCAGATGGAGCGACTGAAAGCGCTCGGTGCCTGGCTCAAGCAGAATGGGGAGGCGATCTACGACACCGTGCCGTGGGAGCGCGCAGTGGGCAAGACCACGGAAGGCAATGATCTGCGCTTTACGCGCAAGGGAAGCGATCTGTACGCAACGATCTTGGGGAAGCCGAAGGCGCTGACGGTGACGATTGACGGTGTAATCGCAAGACCAGGTTTGCAGGTGACCTTGCTGGGTGAAGTTAAGCCGTTGGAAACGAAGGCAAGTGGAGGTAATTTGCAGGTGGCCCTGCCTGAGCATCTGCACGGAAACTATGCTTATGTGCTGAAGCTGGCCGGCTACGCGCAGTGAGGCGGGTCGCCAGGCTCGGATTCAGAGAGCAACTTAACCAACTTCCTTTGATATAACGAGAATCCCACTTCCAAGCATCGTCAACTCAGGGAATCTGGTTCGGCGGAAATCGGAGTTCGTTGACTTGAAGCGCGCACCACCACTCGAGGAGTAACGAGTTTGGCTTTCGGCTTTACCTTACTCTTTCTGTTTGCCAACGCAACCGCAAGATCGCCCGCAAACTTTCCAATTAGCTCACTTCCCTGATCCACAGAAGACAATGGAATTCGCAGAAAATCCGAGTATGAGAAATTGCCGCAGCCAATTACGGCCATATCCCGTGGAATTCGCAGCCCGGCATCCAGGATTGCGCGCATCGCACCCAAAGCCGACGGGTCGTTGAAGCAAAAGATTCCATCCGGACGCGGTTTCGCCGAAAGCAGCTTCTTAGCTGCTTCGAATCCACCCATCTCTCCACGGTGATCTCCTGATGCACCAAGAGAAACAATGTGCCCGGGCAGGGGCTTTAGGCCATGCGAGGCAAGCGCTTGCTTATAACCCTTTAGGCGCCCGAGCGCAGTACTGACTTCGGGACCTCGGATGTGCGCGACACGGTGGCAACCCTGCTCGATGAGGTGAGACGTAGCCAGCGCGCCCACCGCTTCATCGTCCACGCCTACGAAATTGGCGTCGAGTCCTTGGAATTGCCTGTCGATAAGGATATAAGGCATGTTCTGCTCTTCGATCATGCGAAAGCAGTCCACCGAACGTTGCGCCGACGCAACCAGGATGACGTCGACGCGCCTTGCCAGCAGGTGCTTGATCTCCTGCACCTCGAGATCCGGATCCTCGTCGGAGGATGAAATGAAAAGGCTATAGCCGTGGTTTCTTGTTTCGGAGGAGATGACTTTGGCAATATCCGCGAAGAAAGGGTGCAGCAGGTCCGGAACAACCAGCCCGAGGGTCCAAGTCCGGCCGGTCACCAGCGAGCGAGCTGCCAGGTTGGGTTGGTAATTCAATTCGCGCATCCGCCTCAAGACGCGCTTCCGGGTCTCGGCTCCAATATCAGGGTGATCGCGCAAAACTTTTGAAACGGTCACCACAGAGAGACCTAGCTCGTTAGCGATATCTTTTAGCCGGATTGCCATATTTCGAGTTTACTCCTTGCTCGATTGCCGTTTGCTGCGTCTGAAGGCTGGGTCACGCAGCCGCCTTCATGCTGATCGCCATCGAGTCATTTTCGGGCTTCACTCGCCGGTGTCACAAGAACTAAATCCACCTATTCCACTCCATTGCCTTGACAACCGAATCGCATCTGTTTATTTTTGTTAGCGTTTCAGTTATCGTTTAATACGCCATTTGGAGTGAGGAAATTGGAACCTCTAACCTCGGTGCCCAGCCAAATAGTCGAGTCCGTCAACCCCTCGCTTATCCCTTCTAGGACCTTGGCTTCTGGCGCCAAAATGCCCGCGATCGGTCTAGGAACATTTGGTTCGGACAATGCTTCGCACGACGCTGTAGCTGAGGCAGTACGATACGCCGCGAGCTTAGGCTACCGGCACTTCGACTGCGCATCGGTGTATGGCAATGAGGACCGGATCGGGCGCGTCTTCCGACAACTGCTGGGCAGCGGGTTGCGCCGCGAAGAACTCTGGATCACCTCCAAGCTGTGGAACGACAAGCATGGTGAAGACGATGTGATACCCTCCTGCGAGAAGTCGCTGGCCGATTTACAGGTTGATTACCTCGATCTCTATCTCGTTCACTGGCCGTTTCCAAATCATC
Organism: Acidobacteriota bacterium; assembly: GCA_021779695.1. The sequence continues at coordinate 21,331 of JAJYAE010000018.1, forward strand.
ATCCTCCCGGCTGCGACGTTACCGCGCGCAGTCCGCATGCCCTGCCCTACATCCATGAACACTACATGCGCACTTGGCGCAAGATGGAAGAACTGGTCGATCGCGGACTGACGCGCCACATCGGTACCTCGAATATGACCATCCCCAAGATGGACTTGGTGCTGCGCGACGCGCGCATCCGGCCAGTGGTAAATGAAATGGAGCTTCATCCGCATTTTCAGCAGCCCGATTTTTTTCGCTATTTGATCGCGAGAGGCATTCAGCCAGTCGGGTACTCGCCGCTCGGCTCGCCGGCGCGCCCCGAGCGCGATCGCACGCCCGAAGATACTTCGCCGACTGAGGATTCAGTCATCTGCCGCATCGCGCACCGACTCGATCTGCACCCGGCCGTGGTGTGCATCAAATGGGCTGTCCAGCGCGGCCAGATTCCCATTCCATTTTCCACGAATCCGAGAAATCTGCTGAACAATCTGCGCGCCACGGTCAGCGCGCCCCTGACAGCCGATGATATGAAGGCAATCGAAAAGGTTGACCACAACTGCCGATTGATCAAAGGCCATGTCTTCCTCTGGAAGGAAAATCAATTGTGGGAAGACCTCTGGGATGTGAACGGAGTGGTCACGCCTGCGTAGGATGGGCGACGGTTGATGCTGACCGCCGGTTCTAAAGCCGTGAAGAATTGAATTCGGCGGCAGAACGCGCGTTTCGCAGGGAGAAATCGCACGCAGGAAGCCAGGAGTGAGCGGGATGAGCAAGATGATGAAAGCGGCGTTTCTTCCCGGAAACAGTACCGTCGAGATGCGAGAAGTTCCGGTACCAGAGCCGGGACACGGCGAAGTACTCCTTGCCGTCAAAGCTTCTACCATTTGCGGCTCGGACATCCGCGCCATTTATCACGAGCACCTGGGCAAAGGTCCTGAAGGCTATCAGGGGGTGATCGCCGGACACGAGCCCGCAGGTCAGATCGTTGAAGCCGGTCCAGGCTGCCGCCTATTCAAAGTGGGCGATCGGGTTCTTGTCTACCACATCTCGGGGTGCGGCGTGTGCAACGATTGCCGCCGCGGGTACATGATCTCGTGCACCAGCACGCAATATCGCCGAGCGTATGGATGGCAGCGCGATGGTGGCATGGCCGAGTATCTTCTTGCAGAAGAAAAAGATCTCATCCAGCTTCCAGCTTCTCTTACGTATTTGGATGGAGCACAGGTGGCATGCGGCTATGGCACCGTATATGAAGCCCTGCAAAAGGTGGGGATTGATGGCAATCACGCTGTACTGATTACGGGCTTGGGCCCGGTGGGCCTTGCCGCGGGGGCCCTGTGCCGCAAGCTGGGCGCAGAGAGAATTATCGGCATAGATATCTCTCCCGAGCGTCGCAATATTGCCCAGAGTCTCGGGCTTTGCGACTCCGTTCTCGCCGCTGGGCTGGACAATGTATGCGAGGTCCGCGAGCTGACTCGCGGCAGTGGAGTTGAGCGCGCGATCGATTGTTCTGGCAACGCAGATGCGCGCACCGTCGCGATTCGCGCGACTCGCAAATGGGGAAGGATCGTCATGGTCGGCGAAGGAGGTTCGGTTGCCTTCAATCCATCTCCCGACATCATCCATGATCAAAAGACAGTCTTTGGTTCCTGGGTTACATCGACATGGCTCATGGAAGAGCTGGCGGAGCGGTTGGTTCGCTGGAACTTGCACCCCGAACAGATTGTTACCCATCGTTTTTCCCTCGCCCAGGCAAGTGAAGCCTATGCGTTGATGGCCTCTGGGCGATGCGGCAAAGTCGCAGTTTGCCCCGCTTTGGAGTAGCTCATGTCCGCAATAGTAGAAGACTCAGCCGCCTCACAATCCTCACCCGCCCTCCTCTTGCCGCGCGACGGCAGGATCGCCTTCTGCCTGGTGACGGGATTATTCTTTCTGTGGGCAATTCCCAACAACCTGAACGACGTGCTGATTCGCCAGTTCATGAAGTCCTTCGAGATCAACCGCTTCGAGGCGGGTCTCATTCAATCTGCTTTCTACCTTGGCTATTTCTTATTCGCTATCCCCGCTGCTCTCGTCATGCGCCGATTCGGCTACAAGACCGGCTTGATGACTGGCTTGATGCTCTATGCGTGCGGCACGTTCCTTTTCTTCCCCGCTGCTTCGGTCAGAAGTTACCCCCTCTTCCTCCTCGCATTGTTCGTCATCGCGAGTGGCCTCGGGTTTCTCGAGACAGGCTCCAATGCTCTCATCACCCAACTAGGCGACCCTCAATCCGCGGTCAGACGGCTCAATTTTTCGCAGGCATTCAATCCGCTCGGGGCGATCTCAGGCGCTTTGATCGGAACGGTGTTCATTTTTTCGGGAGTAGAACCCCGATCAAGCGAGATCGTACGCATGAGGGCCCTTGGAACCTATGACGCATTCCTTCAGCATGAAACCGCACGCGTGCTTGTGCCTTACATGGTGCTGGGCGTCGTTGTCTTGATGTGGGCCATGCTCATCTTTAAGACTCGATTTCCGGACATCGAGGGGGATTCCTCGGGCCCGCATACAAGCCAATTCGGCGGTTATCTCACGCTTCTCCGCTATCCCAGTTTTCTTCTGGCCGTTGCTGCTCAGTTCTGTTACGTTGGTGCGCAGGTGGGCACCTGGAGCTACTTTATCCAGTATGCGCAGGATTACACCCATGTCCCCGAGAAGCTGGCGGGTTATCTGCTCACGGCAACACTCGCAGCTTTCGCCATCGGACGATTTGCATCCAGCTATCTGATGCAGCGCCTGCGTCCGGACAGGATGCTGGGCACCTTCGCTCTCGTCAATATTGTGCTCGTACTGATCGGCATCCTCCGGCCGGGTTGGGGAGGACTGGTCGCAGTGCTGCTCACCAGCTTCTTCATGTCGCTTATGTTTCCGACCATCTTTGCCCTCGGTATTCGGGATCTCGGCGAACATACCAAGGAGGGTGCTTCGCTGCTGGTGATGTCCATCATCGGCGGAGCAGTCTTTACACCCCTTATGGGATTCGCCTATCAGGCTACAAAGAGCACGGCCGCAAGCATGATCGTTCCCTTGATGTGCTATGTCGTTGTTGCGCTCTTTGCATTCTGGGGAGCGCACACCGCAACCCTTTCAATCCGCTCTGGGCGGCTGCTCAACGAGGTCCCAAGTGAACTCAAATCCTGATTGCGAAAGTGTGTTGTGGAAATCCCAATTTGAACGCGTACTGCCGTTGTTTGGACATCGTAACTTCATTGTTGTCGCCGATGCCGCTTACCCCGCCCAGTCGAGCCCTGGGATTGAAACCATCGTCACTGATGCTGATCACACGGAAGTTCTCGGGAAGGTTCTCGATGCGATAGCCGCATCGAACCACCTTCGCGCCAATGTTTATCTCGACGCCGAACTGAAGCTGGTAACCGAAAACGATGCACCGGGAGTGACGGCGCTCCGGAATCAGTTGACTGGTCTGCTTGCTGCGGAGAGCGCGCAGGAAGCCGCACATGAAGAGATTATTGCCAGGCTGGATCGTACTGCCAGACTCTTTCGCATTCTGGTTCTTAAGTCAACACTCACGATACCGTACAGTTCCGTCTTCCTTGAGCTGGACTGCGGCTATTGGAACGATGCAGCGGAGAAGCGCCTGAGAAGTGCACAGTCACAGGAATCGGCAAGCTCATTGAATTTCGATAAGCGCGCCGTTGGAGATGCAGCAGAACCCACAGAGCCAACAGGAGAGCAAAAATGCAAAGAAGAGACTTTTGCAAGCTGATCACGGCCGCTGCCGCAGCCCAAGGCATCCCCGCAATGAGCCAGACAGGGGCCAGTGCACCTGCCGGGTTCAACACCCTTCATCACACCTATGAAGAATTCTGCGCGACACCCGAAAGGGACCGTATCTTCTATGCGCTCGTAGATGGAAGGTTTGTGGAAACCAGACTCAGCGATACTGACTGGGCGGCGACTGGCTGGGGTGAGCCGCCTGAGTTGCCCGGCGGTTCATGGGATGGTGTGCCCATGCAGGCACCAGTCAGGGGGCTCAATGGCGACGGCCCATATCAGCCTACGTGGGATTCGTTGCTCCAGTATGACGCACCAGAGTGGTACCGGGATGCAAAGTTCGGGATATGGGCACACTGGAGCCCTCAGTGTGTACCCGAGGCTGGTGACTGGTACGCACGTACGATGTACATTGAGGATTCTCCTGACTACCGCTACCAAAACTCGCATTACGGTCACCCCTCCAAGTTTGGTTATAAGGATCTCTGCGCGCAGTGGACGTTACTCAACTGGGAACCTGAAGCGCTGATTCAGCGTTACAAGGACGCTGGCGCGCGCCTTTTCATCGCTTTGGCAAATCATCATGATGGGTTCGACACGTGGGACTCGAAGCATCAGCCATGGAATGCCGTAAATCATGGTCCACATCGAAATGTAGTAGGAGAGTGGGCGGCGGCGGCGCGGCGCCACGGAATGCGCTTTGGTGTGACGGTTCACCAGGCGCGCAACTGGTGGTGGTTCCAGACTTCGCACGGCGCTGACAAGACCGGCCCTTTGGCGGGCGTTCCCTATGACGGTCGTTTGACCAATGCCCAAGGCAAGGGGCAATGGTGGGATGGTCTCGATCCGCAGATGCTTTATGGCGTCAAGCATCCCAAGGATGCGCTGCCCGATGCTTCCTACGTGAAAAACTTCTATGATCGCACGCGCGACCTCATTGACCAGCACGATCCCGACTTACTCTATTTCGACAACGCTCTGCTTCCGCTGGGGTGGGGAGGAATGAACATCGGTGCATATTTCTATAACCACAACCTGAAGACACGCGGCAACATGGAAGCCGTGTTGAATATCAAAAATGTTCCCGACAATGTGGCCAAGGCGGTCGTGGCCGACTACGAGCGCGGCCTGACCAGCAGAATCATGCCGTATGCGTGGCAATCCGAAACGTGCATTGGAGAATGGCACTACCGGCGCAGTCTTTTTGAAGGCCCCGGAGAATTTGGAGGATATTTGGCGCCGCGCGATGCGATTCACTGGCTTGTCGACACGGTCAGCAAAAATGGCACGTTCATTCTGAATATCCCGGGCAAACCGGACGGCACCATCGACCGCAAAGAGGTGGCCGTTCTCGATGAGATTTCGGCTTGGTTGAAGATTAACGGCGAAGCCATCTTTGAGACGCGACCGTGGACCGTCTACGGCGAGGGGCCGAATGCGATCACGAGTGGGCCGTTCAAGGGCGCCACCATCAGCGCAATGGGGAGTAAAGACATCCGCTTCACACGCAACAAGGCCAACACGGTAATCTTTGCCGTCTTCATGGGATGGCCAGAGGGCCCTGCACAGATTGCGTCGCTGGGATTATCGAGCAAGTCCAATCCAGGCAAGATCCAGAATGTCACATTGGTTGGGTCGGAAGCGAAGATCAAGTGGACGCAGGCCGTCGATGGATTGCATTTGCAGTTACCTTGGGGATTGCCGGTTGCGAATAGCTACGGGGCGGTGGTCAAAATCGCACTGAGCTAAGACGGCTTTGCCCTGGGGAATCTTCTCGCGAATGGCATTCCAGAAGATCCCCTGCGCAAAGCAAGCGTCGTCCGCTTTGTTTCTGCTCCAATGCTCGTTCAGTCTCGGTGGCCAGCCGATGATGCGCTGCCGGCAGAGCGCGGATACGTGATCCCTTGCTCTCTCTGCTGACGATCACGCGCCTCAAAGTGCCTCATGAAATCAGGAACGCGATTGCTCGATGGTGGCAGATGGTGGCCCGCGGCGACATCATGTTCGGGCAAGGACCGCCATTCCCGTGGTTCCATTACGAACTCCCGACCCGCTCCCTTGATCCGCAACATGGACTCCGGAGCATTCCGATAGAACTCTCGATGCAGGTAGAGAATGAAGTCCGACGATGTTGGGTCTGGCAGTCGACCGTTGGCAAACAATTCGTCCACCTCGGCCTGAACGCGCACCTGCGCTTTGGCCTCTAGCTGAAGATCACGAAGCTTTTTATGGTAATCGAGTTCTCCTGCAGCAGCACCTTCGATGTCGCGTGGACGAGTGTGGTGGTCTTCGATCAGGTTGCTGTAGTAGGTTTTCATGATTCGCACGAGGTCCGCGACATTGGACGCGGCCCGGGGATGCAGTGCTGAACCAAGGGTCGCTGCTTTCGCAGAGAGTTCCGCAACGACGTCCGTGACGTTCGTCGGGCCGGCGTGTCTTGTGCGTATTCCGGTTCATGTGGGCCGGGGATTCCATTGCATGTGGGCCGCTGATTCCAGTGTGATGTGGGCCGGGATTCCGCTCTGATGTGGGCCGCATTT
>JAJYAE010000239.1 GCA_021779695.1 Acidobacteriota bacterium
TTTGCTCTGCAAGGATTCCTCAGCAGCCACGAGGCGGCGCCGCTGGGCAAATACTTCCGTTTCCCAACGCGTGGCAAGCGCTTTTCTGTAGCTCTCGATGGCGTCGTGGGTGCGCTGCTCAACGGGGCTCTCGGGATGGAGAAAGTTGCGTTCTAAGTCGCGGCAGAGCTTCACATCTTCGCCTGCGGTTCTACGGTCAAACGCTTCCGCAAATTTCTCCCATGACACTTCCGCTTTGAAGCGTTTGGCCAATTTGCGAAGGTCTTGCTCGACGCGGGCAGAAAAACACATGCCTTGAATTGTATTATATTCGCCTTTCCTTCGCCTCGGGTGCTATACCTGAATTGCGAGGTAGGGCCATGAGACTTCAGTTTGTGGAATGGCGTGCGGAGTGGCCGCTAGTGCTGCCTTTTTACGATGGTTTGGTTCCTGCTGGGTTCCCAAGCCCGGCAGACGACTATGTGGAAACACCGCTCGATCTGAACGAGTTCCTGATCCAAAACAAGGCGGCGACGTTCTTGATGCGCGTCGAGGGAGACAGCATGAAAGATGCTGGAATCCTCGACGGAGATCTGTTGGTAGTGGACAGAGCCGCGAAGCCTGGCTCTGGCAGCGTGGTTGTCGTGGCGGTGAACGGTGAGTACACCGTGAAGCGTCTCCGGCGCACGGCTGAAGGAGTGTGGCTCGATCCGGCCAACTCGCGTTTTCAACCGATGCGAGTTGCTACGGATGAAGAGCTGCACATCTTCGGGGTTGTGAGGCACGCTATTCATACACTGCGGTGAGCCGATGGAAGAGCAAGTGTTCGGTCTCATTGACGGAAATAATTTCTATTGCAGTTGTGAACGAGTGTTCCGCCCCGATCTGGAGGGCGTGCCGGTAATTGTCCTCTCAAACAATGACGGGTGCGCAGTGTCGCGGTCGAACGAAGCGAAGGCGCTCGGGGTCAAGATGGGTGATCCTGAGTTCAAAATTCGGAAGCTGATAGAGCGCGAGAATATCCGCGTCTTTAGCTCGAATTACGCTCTGTATGAGGACATCAGTCGCAGAGTCGTAGATACGCTCACGACGATGGTTCCTGCTGTTGAAACATACTCGATCGACGAAAGCTTCCTGAACCTGACGGAGTTCCGATCGCGTGACCTGGAGGAGTTGGGTCGTGAGCTGCGGCAACGTGTTTTGCAATGGACAGGGATACCAACGTGCGTAGGAATTGCGCCTACGAAAACGCTGGCGAAGTTGGGAAATTTTCTTGCGAAGAAGCGTCCGCAGTTTCGTGGAGTGTGTGATCTGCGAGCGGCGACGGCGAGAGCAGAGCTGTTGCCATCTGTGCCAGTGGAAGAGGTGTGGGGAATTGGAGCCGCTTCGACGGCGAAGCTGCAAAGGCTGGGCGTAGCGACAGCGGCGGACCTGGCTGGGCTGGAGCCTGAGCAGGCACGGTCGCTTCTCACCGTGACTGGCGGCCGCGTGGTCTACGAACTACGGGGCATCTCGTGCCTGCCGCTGGAGATGCTGGAGCCGACGCGGAAGGGAATTGCTGTTACGCGCAGCTTCGGCAATTCGGTAGTCAAGTGGCAAAGCATGAGCGAAGCGATTGCAAGCTACGCGACGAGAGCGGCGGAGAAGATGCGTCGACACAAAGTGGCGGCGGCGCATCTGATGGTGTTTATCCATACGAGCCCATTCGCGGAAGGTCCGCAATACTCGAACAGCGTGTCGGGCCGCTTCATAGAAGCGACCAATGACACGGCTGAGGTAGTCGGGCTGGCGCTGCGGCTTGGGGCTCGTCTGTGGCGCGATGGCTATCGCTACGCGAAAGCCGGGGTGGTGTTGACGGAGCTGTTGCCGGAGACAATGCACCAACCGTCACTGTGGGGTGAGCTGGACCGCGAGAAGCGGGCCAAGCTCTGGCGCGTCGTGGACAGCCTTAACGCCGATCTCGGGCGTGACTCGGTACGCCTTCTGAGTGCGGGGCCGAAAGCAGCTTCCTGGAAGCTGCGGGCATCGCACCGCTCGCCACGCTGGACGACACGTTGGGGGGAGCTGCCGAGGGCTTGCGCGAAATAACCGCTCTAACGATGTCTGCGCGAATCACGCTGCGGCGCCGGCGCCGCAGTGCGCAGCTAAAGCACCGCAGCGGTGAACTGAATACAGAAGCTAACGGTGAAACGCTAACGACTAGATCACAGAGACAGGTGGAAGCGGAAGCGTCGCAGTTCGGATCGCAGGAGCCGGATCAATTCCGCCGCTTTGAGCTTAGACCCGCTATCATTTTTGCTAGACACTTCGCTTTTTATTCGCCTACAATTCGCGTATGGCATTTTTTCACTCAGATGCTCGGAAGATGAACTGCGAATTGTCGCCACATAGCTCCATCTGTGGCGCTCGCACGAATGATTTTGGACAGAGTTGTGAGATGAAAATTCGCAAAAGGAGAATGCAATATGCTTTGTAAGGTACGGTTCACGACAGTCGATCCAAAAGAGGACTTTGGCAAATACGCCATGCACGTCACAGAAGTAAAGACGGGGCGCGTATGGCAAGAGACACGTTTTGAAGATGAGTCAATGCTCGCCAGCGTCATCTCGCAAATTGGAGCAACCGAAGAGCAGAAAGCGATCATGTACATGAATTTGGCTAAAAACTCGGCGACGGTCACGGGTGAGTTTGAAATCGACAACGATTATGCGTTGATCCTTAGCGATTAAGATGAAGTCGTGACGAAGAAGACTCCGCTTGAACTGATGAACCCGCCCCAGTGCGTGAGTGATTTTAAGGGGAGCGAAGCGGCGGTTTGGGCAGGAACAGGCCCGACAGAGGGGGTAGCGGAAAACTGACCGCGTTTTCTGCGGCCAGGTTGCAGCGTGGGGCAGGAGCCCCCTTACGTTGTCTTTGTGGTCGTGCCGGAGCTGCGTGGTGGGAAGATGACCTTGAAAGTAGTGGTGTCGAGAAGTAAAGCAGCCTCGAACGGGCGCTTGTCTTTGGTCATGAAGCCTTTGAGCACATCGGTTTTGCCCTTGTGGCAGAGTTGTTTCACCTGATTCTCAGTGAGCCGTTTGCCAGAGACTTTTTCATTGATCGCAAAATTGCAGCCCTCGCGGAAACGACTGCAACCATAAAAATCTTTGATCTTGCGCACCTGACCGCTCTTGCATTTCGGGCAAGTGATGATCTCTGCGAGCTTCGCAGAAGTACCATTGGACGCGGCTTTTGTCGTCACTGGACTGAACTGCGGTTGCTTTTGTAACGAGAGTCTGGACAATTCGGTAGTGAGTTGGTTCGCAGCCTCACGAACAACGTCGAGGTATCCTGCGGTGCCAGCGGCGATGTCATCTAAACGCTCCTCAAGATCGCGAGTGAATTTGTATTCGACAAAAGCGAAGTGCGAGACGAGGGAATCGACGAGCAATTCGCCGTGCGAAGTCGGAAGCAAGTATTTGCGGTCTTCGACCGCATAATTCTTGCCTGTTATCGTTTCGAGGATCGAGCGGTACGTCGATGGCCTACCGATGCCAAGCGACTCCAGCTTTTTAATTAGGCTCGCCTGGGTGTAGCGAGCCGGCGGACGTGTCTGTTTCTTCAAGACGCGCCCGCTCTCGGCCGTTACAGCCGATCCGCCCGCAAGGCTGGGCACGCTCCCGCCGTTGGGCGTCTCTTCGTCGCCGCTGCCGGGCTCCTCTTCTTCTGCCGCGTCTTTGGCAGTGAGTGACTTCCAACCGGGGGAGAGAAGCGTTCTACCGACGGCCTTGAAAAGAAATGTCTGATCCGAATCGAGAGATTCGAGTTTAACCGTGTTCACACTAAACATCGCATCTGCGAGTTGTGAAGCAACTGCACGATTCCAGATGAGTGAGTAGAGAGCGCGTTGGGCCGCATCTTCCCCTGCGGCCCGCATCTCTAGGTGGGTGGGCCGAATCGCTTCGTGCGCGCCCTGGGCGCTATCCTTGGCCTTCCAGCGCCGCGCCTGAGAGGGGATTGGAAAGTCGTGTCGTTGCGCGAAAGCGCGGATCTCGCTTAAGGACTCGTCACTAAAATTCTGGCTGTCTGTCCGGTGGTAGGTGATGAGGCCTTGCTCGAATAGCTTCTGTGCGAGCTGAGAAGTAAGGTCGGGCTTGTAGCCAAGCGACACGCTCGCCGCCTGCAACAGCGTGGACGTGGTGTAGGGCGGGGGCGGTGCCTGTGGGACCGTCTTCGTCTCGGAGCTGAGGACGCGGAAGCGACGGCACGCCGCGGCCCTTGTGGCCAGCCTTTCGTCAAGAATGTATTTCTCGTCGGCTGCAAGGTGGGGCGCTGTTTCCCAAGTGGCCCGCCAGCTCCCTTCATCGAAGGAGACTTCCGCACCGAAGTGCTTCGTTTCACGGAAGGCCTGAATCTCGCGCTCGCGTTCGACTACAAGCCGGACGGCGGGGCTCTGTACGCGTCCTGCGCTCAGACCGCGCACAGTGGTTTGGTCTGAGAGTACCGGCGATACTTGGTAGCCTACAAGGCGGTCGAGCACTCGCCGGGCCTTGTACGCGAGGACAAGGTTGTCGTTGATCTTGCGCGGCGTCGTCAAGGCCTTCTTGATGACAGCCGGGGTGATTGCGTCGAAGGTGACGCGCTTGTAGCTGCGCGGGCGGAGGAGCTGCAACAGGTGCCAAGATATAGCTTCGCCTTCTCGATCCGGGTCTGTGGCAAGGAAGACCTCATCGGCACGGGATACGAGAGTCTTGAGGCGGCTGATTACCTGAGCGCCGCGCTCGGTGAGCTGGTAGGTCGGCTCAAACGTCTGAAGATCGACGGCCATCTCTTTTGTCGGTAGATCGCGGACGTGGCCGACGCTGGCGACGACCTCCCAACCCGCGCCTAGTGCGCTCTGAATCTTCTTCGTCTTGTTGGGGCTTTCAACAATCATCAGCTTCATGGTTGTGTTAGTCCTCCGTCGTGACGATGCGATGCACCGTAGGTTTGGAAATTTTGAACTGACGAGCGATTTCGCCGATGCTCAAGCTGCCGGCCTTGTGCAACGCTCTGATCTGCTTCCTCTGCGCGGCAGTCGTCTTTTTCTTGGCGCCGCCGACCCGGCCACGCGCACGGGCAGTGGCAAGCCCTGCATTCGTTCTTTCGCTGATTCGCTCACGCTCGTGCTCCGCCAGGAGCGCGAACACTTTGAAGGCGAATTTACCCATAGCGGTGGTCGTGTCCAGATTCTCTGTCAACGAGACGAGCTGAACCTTGGCCTCTCTAAGCTGCTCAACAATGCGAACCAAATCAATGAGGGAGCGGCCAAGCCTATCGAGTTTCCAGATGACAAGTGTGTCCCCTGCGCGAAGCGAGTCGAGGCACGCCCGAAGCTCCGGACGATCGGCGCTATTCTTGCCGCTCTTCGTTTCTTCATAAATGCGCGTGCATTTTGCTTTCTTCAGTGCTCCGAGCTGAAGTTCAAGGTTCTGGTCTTTCGTGGAAACCCGCGCATAGCCGATTTTCATGAGAAAAATAGTATCATAAACGGGGGGATTATGATATGTTGATTCTGATATCGTTACTGATAGCTGTTTCGGTTTCGGGTCCGTTTAGTTAAGTATGGAGAGTGTCATGGGTGACAACGAGTATCAACATCTCTTACGAAAAGCTCGAGACGCGAAGCGCGGCGGCCGAGAAGCATGGGATGTCATGTCTACCGGCGAAAAGGTTGCAGTTGCGCTCGTACTGAATCGGCCAGAATGGTTGACCGAGTACGGCTATACGATCCCTGAAGCCATTGATCGCACCGGTGCCGAGTGGGTTTCGTTGATCCCCAAAGTTGCCCGCGACCTCGCAGATGAGGATGCGACCTGAAAAGGGCGAGCGCTCGATGAAGAGTTGTTTCGACAGGTAACAAGGAGGGAGTGTCAAAATGCAGATAGCCCGTTTTTCATCGATTGACGATGATGAATGCCAGTGGGACGAAGCGGCATACGAGGCCGGGTATCAGGCACGGCAGGAGGGAGCCCCGGCTTCCATCACAGTCTTGGCGCGCGGACTGGGCCGATGCTGACATGGATTACCTTCAGCAAGCTAGAAGCCGCATCCAGTGAGCTTGGCGTCCGTGGGACGGCGAGGCTTCCCAACCTCGCAGCGAATTCTAGCAACCTGAGTATACGCCTGAAGACGAAGACCAACGCAGGTAGAGGCGAATGATTGATCTCAAAGGGAGAACGTACCTTGTCAGCCTGGTCAAGCAGCGTTTCGCACCAATGACGCGATTCCTCGGACCACCGTATGCAGGAGAAATAGAGATTGACGGGCTGAGAGGTCCACTCTGGCTCGGCGAAGGTCCGCTTTGGATTTGGGGCGTGAATCGTAATACGGCTAAACCCGGCCTCTCAGATGAGCAAGTGGCTAATGCCGCGTCTGCTGACTTTCTGGTGCGGCATCTCCTAATTTCATGTTCGGATCTGATGGTGGACCTGGTTCGTCACTTGGATTTGATTGAGGGAACTGGTGGGTCGTCATCGGCTCTGCTCCGCTACTACCTTGAAAACCCCGCCGCGACCGTGATCGACGGAATAGCCCTTCAGAGGATCTTGTGTGATGTGACAAATCAAACAGTCCAGTAGAAAGCAGCTCGTTCTCAAGAGCGTTCGGCCTGGTTTACTATGGTTGCTATCTACTGCTATGCGGTAGGACCTTCAAGAATAGCGGACGTTTGTGAGATAGCGAGACTGGGGAGGGAAGACGCTCTGATGGTGTTCACGATCATTGGCAAGCTCGTCGGTATAGTCCTCATCCTCTGTGGTCTGCTATT
>JAJYAE010000240.1 GCA_021779695.1 Acidobacteriota bacterium
GTTTGTTTGGCGACCGCGCCCGGTGCCGGGGTAAGGGTGAAATGGTGCGGTAAGAGCGCACCGCTCCGACGGTAACGCCGGAGGCAGGGTAAACCCCACACGGAGCAAGACCAAATAGGGAGGGAAGCCCTCGCCAAGAGTCAGGCGGCGGCTGCGCATCGGCCCGATGCGGCAAGGCGGCTCAAGCAATTGCCGAAACCTCCGGGTAGGTCGCTGATGAGCGCTCGCGGTGACGCGACGCCTAGAGGAATGACCGCACACGACAGAATTCGGCTTACAGGTCCTTTTGCCGAATGAACAAAGCAGCCCCGGTTGGGAGTACCCCAGCCGGGGCTGGCCATTTTGGGGGCGAAAGCGGAGTTGGCGGAGTTGGCGGAGTTAGCCAAGGCTGCCGCGCGGCCACGCCAGTGTGGGGTAGCCTTGCTAACACCGCTAACACCGCTAGCTCCGCTAACTCGCCCGTGATAGCGGGCGGCCAGCTCCGCTCTCAACGCTGCTACCATCGAACACATGTTGCGCGTGAAGCTGCTTGAAATTGGCGCCCGGCTGCCGGTGGTGGCGCATCCCGGCGAAGACCTGGGCTATGACGTGTTTGCACTGGAGGGCGCGCGGCTGGAGCCGCATGCCACGGTGCGTGTGCGGACGGGCATTGCCGTGGAGGCGCGACATCCGGAGTCGGGCGCGGCGCTGGGGCTGCTGGTGCGCGACCGGTCGTCGATGGCGGCGCGGGGCGTTGCGACGACGGCGGGCGTGATTGACGCAGGCTACCGCGGCGAGATTCTGATCCTGATGACCAACCTGGGCGATGCGGTGGTGGAGTTGAAGGCCGGCGAGAAGATCGCGCAGATGATTCCTGTTCCTGTCCTGACGGGCCCTGTCCAAGAGGTGAAAACACTGGAAGTGTCGCTGCGCGCGGAGAAGGGGTTTGGCAGCTCGGGGCGGTGAGAGACAGCTGACAGCTACCAGCTACCAGCTGACGAAGGAACGCGCTTGCACGGATGCGGGTTGACTGGGGTCAGTAGATTGGTTACCACTATGTACGGTCAGAGGGCTCTATGGAAACTCGTCGTACGGTTTTGAAGTACATTGCTGGGACCGCGGGCGCTGCGGCGTGCGGGCTGGATGCTCTGGAGAGCTTTGCGCAGGGGTTGAACAGCGGGAGCAGGAAGCCGAACATTGTATGTTTTGTGGGCGAGGGGCTGCGCGGGGACGAGTTGTCCCTGACCGGCAACAAGGTGCTTCGCACGCCGAACATGGACCGCATCGGCCGCGAAGGATGCACGTTCAAGAATGCGTTTGTGGTGAACGCGCTGTGCCTGCCCTCGCGCGCGACGATGCTGACGGGCATGTATTCGCATACGACGGGAGCGGTGTCGAACGTGCAGGGGAAGATTCCGGCACGGTTTCCGCTGGTGTCTGACCTGCTGCAGAAGGCGGGCTACGAGACGGCGTTCCTGGGCAAGTCGCACATTGAAGGCGCGCTGATGGAGCACAACTGGGACTACTACTTCGGCTTTGTGGGGCAGGCGGACTACTACCGGCCGCGGATCACGGAAGGTATACGCGGGCAATATGGACCGGCAAAGCTCTACGAAGGCGAGTATGTGGACACGCTGTTGACGCGGAAGGCGGTGGAGTGGCTCGGCCAGGACCGGACGAAGCCCTTCTGCATGTTCCTGTGGTTCTATGCGCCGCATGCGCCGTTTTACAGGCCCAAGGACATGGTGAACGACTTCAACGGGGTTGCGATTCCGGTGCCGTCCACGTTTGACGAGGATGCGAAGGGATACCCGGGCAAGCCGCGCGCGGTGGCCGATGCGGACAACAAGATTGGGTACTCGGAGGTGTTCAGCGACGATCCGCGGTCGCTGGAGGAGTTGGTGAAGGATCACTACGCGGGCGTGCAGGACAATGACCGCAACGTGGGCGCGATATGGAAGGCGCTTGAGAGCAGAAAGCTGGCCGACGATACTGCGGTTCTGCTGAGTTCGGACCACGGATTCTTTCTGGGCGAGCATCACCTCTATGACAAGCGGCTGATGTATGAGCCCTCGATTCGCGTGCCGATGCTGCTGCGCTATCCCGGCGCGGTAAAGGCGGGAACGACGTCAGACGAGATGGTGCTGAACCTGGATATGGCTCCGACGCTGCTGCAGATTGCGGGGCTGCCGGTGCCGGGCGAGATGCAGGGCAGGAGCATGCTTCCGCTGGCAGAAGGCAAGCGAGACGCTGCGTGGCGCAAGGACTGGCTCTATGAGTATTACGAATACCCCGGCTTTGAGAATGTGCGTCCGTGCCGCGGAGTGCGCACGGAACGGTATAAGCTGATCCACTTCTTCCTTGAGCCGGAGGAGTTTGAACTCTACGACCTGAAGAACGACCCGGATGAGATGAACAATCTATATGGCAAGGCTGGATATGAGGAGCTGACGGCCCACCTGAAGCAGAGGCTGGCGGCGCTGCGCACGGAGACAAACGACACCTTCCAATACAAGCCGACAGGGATTCCGGCGCATTGGAGTCTCGGTACGCAGTCGGAGTCGGGGCTGGTGAAGCCGAAGAAGTAGCGGGGCGGCAAAGCGGCGGTTTTTTGATGGAGTGGAACGAAGGGCATAGAGCGGAGAGCGCGCTGCGGGTCGGTTGACTCGACGGAAGTTGGTTGGCCAAGGGCAGTCTTAATCGTTTCCGGTCAACCCAAGAGCCAACCGCAATCGTGTTTATCCGTTCAGTACGCGTGAGAGGTAGCGATGGGCCGAATGCCAACCGGTAATCAGCCCATCGCACGTCGCAGACCGATTCACCGGGTCGCGATCTCAACGGTCCTGACAACCGTGCCGGTTGCCATCTCCCGCTCACGCTCGAGACTTGTCGGCGCGGCCAGATCGCTTTGGGTGTTGGTGTTCGCGAATTTTATCTGAACCAGCTGATTCCTAGAAGGGCTGACCCAGAACACCAGACTTCCATGTCCGATCTTCTCGGAGGAACCCGTGGAACGGACCAACAGTCCGGCCACCTTGCCGGTTTGACAGTTAATGAACATGATGTAGTTCTCGGCCTGGAGTTCGACCCGATACGTGCCAGCCGGCAGCACCTGGTGGTTGGCAGAGAAGGCAAACGGGATGGAGACCCGGACCGCGTTCTGTGCCCATGCCGCTGGGCCAGCCAGCATGACCACAAACAGGACGGTAAAGACTGCAACGAGGTACGTGAATTGGCGTTTCATGGGAGCACCTCCGGTTTCCGAATTTCGCTTGCCGGAAGTAGCTTTCCGACTGGCGATGCTGTTCACTTTGCGCCGAAGTCAGGATGGGCTCAATGCATCGGAGGTGATTCTGAAATTAATTGCAGGTCATCTCGGTATCAATGAGTTATCCCTCCTTAATCTATTTATTTTAATAAGCTTATACAGTTCCATGTGTAGATGACACGTTTCTCGCGATGATGGGATCCAGCGGTTATCTTCGCTCAAGCGTAAGCGCATAGATTTCGTCGGTGCCTTCGTCGCGCAGTAAGAGCGGGTTGTCGTCCGGGTCAAGGCCGAACCAATAGCCGTACACTCCTGCCAAGCGAACATCCTTTAGAGCGACCACCTGTTCTGCCTTGCGATCCTTGACTGCAACGCGCCCAATTGCAGCTTCATTACGGCCGGTGAACATCTCAAGGAAGTACACAAACCGGCCATCATGTGACCAGGTCGGGAAATTGAGGGCGGTCCCATGCATGAGAACAGACCAACTTTGTGTCTGCATATCGAAGATATAGAGGTCGGATTGGGGCGTATTGATCCCCACAATGTACCGGCCGTCGGGCGACCATCTAGGGGACCAGATGTCTTGTCCGTGAACCGGAGGGAGAACGGAGTCTTGACGCGTGGCGAGATCCAGAACGCGAATCTCGGAATGACTCCAGGTTCCAGCACTGACAAAAGGACTGAATACACAGTAAGCAATCCTCTTTCCGTCCGGAGACCAGTTGGGATCGGCCTCTGCTTTCTCGTCCTGGGGAAGCAATCTGATGGGATAGCCGCCACCATCGGCAGCGACCGTGTAAATCGCATCAACGTACTTGGCCGAAAAGTCATGAAATGCGATCTGTTGTCCGTCTGGAGACCATCGCACAGACTTGGGATAAAATGGCGGCCGGGTTAACTGCGTCAGCCCGGTTCCATCGCGATTGGCGCGCCACAGAACACCGTCAGGAAACGAGACATAGGCCACGGATTTCCCATCGCGCGAGAAGGCGACGAACTCCGCGGAAACGCCTTCGAGAAAGGGTTCGAACTGATTCGTCTGCCCATTCAATCGGACCAGTTTGCCATGCGGCGTGATACCGCGAGAGAAGATGGTCTGACCGTCCCTCGATAGTGTGGGAGAGCCCCATTGCGTCGGCCCTTGCGCCAGCAGAAAGGGCTGTGACGCCTTCGAGTGCCAGCCTTCCCTGCGCTCATCTAGGGCCCACATCTGGCCCACCGGCGGAGACGAGGGTGCCTTCAATACAGTTCTCCCGGAGAGGAAGACATAGAAGCTGCCATCCAAAGTCCATCGACCGCAGCATGCCATTGATGCTCCGGACCAGTTGGAGGGCAAAACCTTGCGGGGCGCAGATCCGCTGGATGAGATTTCCCAGATGGTGTTGTCGCGCATGAATCGAATTCTGCGTCCGTCCGGCGACCACGCAAGATTGAGGGTCCGCCATGTCTGTCCCGTAGGCGCTCCTGATGCGGACACCCTTCGTGGTTCACCCCCTTCGGCTGGAATGACACCAATATCCCCATTGTTGTAGATAAAAGCGACAAGCTTTCCGTCAGGCGACCAAGCCGGTTGCCCCCCGACCGTGAGATAACGTGCAGGATGCCCGGATGTGCCGACGATCCAGATATCTGCTGTGAACATGGACCTGCCGCGACCCAGAACGAGTAGGCCAGAACCGTTAGCTGAGACGTCTCTTACTCTTGGAGGGCAGCACTCGGCGGCTGTAGGAAGCTCGACCGGGATCCTTGTGAGAGGGCCGCCAGAGATGGGGAATTGCGCAATACCATAGGGAGTGTCCAGCGTATTGACATAGAGGTTGATGCCATCCGTACCTTGCAGTTCCTTCTTCAATCCATCATTCGTGAGTTGAACGTAGGCGATGATCCGTGGCAGCGGCAGCGGGCGACGCAGATACCATACAGTTGCTGCCAGCGCGATCAGGATGACCGTGACTGCCGTAATCCACTGGATCAGCCGGAAATGCGACCAGGCATGCACTTGCGGCGGCGTTTCCGATGCCAGTGCCGGCGAATCGCTGACAGGGACGCCCGAGAGTTCGACGGGAGGCGCGCTGAAGTCGCCCCGAGTTTCCGTCACCGGCTCTGGCGGTGCGATGAAGCGGTAGCCGAGGCGCGGCAGCGTCTCAATAAATTGTGGTGACTCGGCGTTATCGCCCAGGGCTTCACGGAGCTTCATAACCGCCGCGTTGAGGCCGTGATCGAAATCAACGTAGGTATCGCCTGGCCAGAGTGCCTTGCGCAGATCTTCGCGCGTCACCAGTTCACGAGGATGCTCGAGAAGCAACTCCAGAATTTCGATGGGTTGGCCCTGCAATTTGACGCGAATACCCTGCCTATATAGTTCATGAGTACGAAGATCCAGTTCAAGGTCTTTGAACCGGATGCGTTGGTTGGAGGAAATAGCCCTTTCCATGGCTCCTCCTCACGAGGACGGGAGTGCCATGGGCCGATCCCGGCATGGGGAGTGGCTGCGTCTCCCGACTTCGGCAAGAGTATAGCACCGACTTTCAGAAATGGCTTGTGCGCCGTTTGGGTACGTGTGTGCTGTGCCCGGAGTTGCTGGGCTGCCTGGAACAAGAAAGAACCCCGGGGCTGGAGTGCCCCGAGGTTTTGTGTATCCGTGGGAGGACGGCGGGGTTATTTCCCGAGGCCGTCGGTCTTGTGGTAGTTGGGATAGTGCGGAACGGGAATGGCCGGGACCGGGTTGGCCTTGAGCTCGTCGAGGACGGTTTGCACGCCGGTTTCGAGCTGCTGGTCGCGGCCTGCGGCTACTTCCTTTGGCAGCAGGTCTACGGTGATGTCGGGCGGGATGCCGTGGTTTTCGACTTCCCAGTCACCATGGAGGCCGTAGATGGCGTAGCGCGGAGCCATGACGCGGCCGCCGTCGAGCAGCGGCGGGAAGCCGCCGATGCCGACGAGTCCGCCCCAGGTGCGGGTGCCGATGAGCTTGCCGATGCCGGCCTTGCGGAAGTACCAGGGCATGGCGTCGCCGCCGGAGCCGGAGTTCTGGTTGATGAGCATGACCTTGGGTCCGAAGATGGCTCCGACGGGGTCGTGGATGGGCTTGCCGTCGCGCTCGATGGCGCCGGAGAGCGGGAAGCGCTTGAGGACATCGACGATGTAGTCGGCGATGGAGCCGCCCTCGTTCCAGCGCTCGTCGAGGACGAGGGCCTGCTTGTCGAGCTGGGCGTAGAAGTAGCGGTTGAAGCTGTTGTAGCCGGAGCCGCCGGTGTTGGGCATGTAGACGTAGGCGACCTTGCCGCCGGAGAGCTCATCGACCTTGCGGCGGTTGGCCTCGACCCAGTCGATGTTGCGCAGGCCGTCCTCGTCGGGGATGGGAACGACGGTGACGTCGCGTGCGTCTTTGCCGTCTGGGGTGGGGCCGACGCGGAGCACGGTCTGCTTGCCGGCGGTGCCGTTGAAGGCCTGATAGATGTTGTCTGTTGCGAGCAACTGGCGGCCGTTGACGGCGAGCAGGTACTCGCCCTGCTTG
>JAJYAE010000241.1 GCA_021779695.1 Acidobacteriota bacterium
GCCGACGCACACGCTGACGCACCTCGACGGCATCGCTCTCGGCAGCCTGCTGGCCATTGGGTTGTACACGCTGCGGCTGAGCCGCCGGACGTGGCTGGCACTGGGGCTGGTCTCGTTTGCGGCTGGCGCGGTGGCGGTGTTCACCGTTGCGGGCGGCACTGCATTTCTGGACACGGCGCTGTCATTTGGCTATGGCGGGGCGGTGCTGGCGCTGGCGACATCCGTTGGCGCTGGCAGTCCCATCCACGTGCTGCTGCGCAAGGGGCCGCTGGCTTTCTACGGCAAGGTCAGCTACGGCCTGTATATGTTCCACATCTCGGTCTTCATCTACTTTGGCTGGTTTGACCTGAAGATGGATCGCTATGGGATTCCCGGTAACCTGGCGATTGTCGCTTTCCGGTTCGCCGCCTCCACCGTCGTCGCGGCGGCGCTGTGGTACGGGTTTGAGTCGCGGATTCTGAAGTTGAAGAGATATTTTTAGAGAACTGCCGGGGCTTTCGGTTTGTGGCGTTCCGGTTCTTTCCTTTTTTCCAAGCGAGACAGAGGGAGTGCGCGGGCAGGCGCGCGGCGTGTGCCCGCGCGCGCTGGGCTGAGACGGTGCGACGGAAGTTATCGCAGGGTGAGGTGCATCTCCTTGCCGGTGTAGTGGATCTCCGCATCAGGGGCGTTGGAGACGGATTCGCCGATGCCATGGCCGGCCGAGACGAGGACGACGCGAAAGGTGCGCTGGCTAATCATGCCGGGATACGCGCCCTGTCGAGCGCCGAGGGTGAGGACGGCGTCGTGGTCATTCCAATGGACGGGGATGAGGCTGTACTGGCCGTGCCGATAGCCGTCGCCATCGCCGGTGTCTTCGTAGAGATTGAAGAGTCCATCGGCGCCGCGGTAGATGCGCAGTTCAATGGGTCCTGCGGGGTCCTGCGCGGTGTATTCGATTTCCGGTCCCATGGGCAGGATGGAGCCGGCTCGCACGTAGAGAGGGATGCGATCGAGGGGCGCGTCGGCGTCGATTTCCTGGCTGCCGGAGCTGGTTTTGCCAGACCAGAAGTCATACCAGGATGGAGCGGCGGGGAGATAGACGGCGCGGTGGGTTGCGCCTGCCTGGAGGACCGGATTGACGAGGAGGTCGGGGCCGAACATGAACTGGTCGCCGATGTTCCAGGTGTTGGGATCGGCGCGCCAGTCCATTACGAGCGGGCGCTGGATGGTGTAGTCGTCGCTGGAGACCTTCCAGGCGAGGGAGTAGATGTAAGGCAGGAGGCGATAGCGGAGCTTGTCGTAGGTGAGGAGGATGGGCTCGACCTGATCGAAGGTCCAGAGTTCGTTGTGTGGGCGGTGGCCGTGAGTGCGGAAGATGGGGCAGAAGGCGCCGAACTGAAACCAGCGGGCGTAGAGCTGCTGGAAATCGGGCTCCTGGCGGACGCCGCCGTAGGCGGGCCAGTAGCCGCCGATGTCGGTGGTCCAGTAGGGATAGCCGGAGAGAGCGAAGTTGAGACCGGCGGGGACCTGATGGCTTAGACCCCAGAACGTGCTGTAGACGTCACCGGACCATACGGTGGCTCCGACGCGCTGCTGCCCGAGAAAGGCGGAGCGGGTGAGGATGAAGACGCGCTTGCTGGTGTTGGTGGCTTGCCAGTGATTCTGGACGCCGAGGGTGTGGAGGAAGGGAAAGATGTTGGTGTACTCGGCACCGTTGCCGATGGCGAGTTTCTTGTTCTGGAGGATGGCATCGCCCATGTGCGGCCAATACTCTTCCGGTTCGGCGCTGTCGAGCCAGAAGGCGTCCCACCCTTGTGCGAAGAGAGTGCCGGGCAGACGCTGCCAGTAGATGTCGCGGGCCTGGGGGCTGGTGGCGTCGTAGACGTGGGCTCCGGGAATGAGGAGATGCTTCGCGTCGAGAATCTTGTAAGTCTCTGAATTGGTGTCGAGGAGGCCCCAGACGGAGATCATGGTGTGCACGTGCTCGCCGTGGAGGGTGGCGAGGTCTTTGGGCACATCGTGGTAGTTGGAGTTGAAGATGGGATCGCCTTCGGTTTTCCACCAGAACCAATCCTGGACGATGGCGTCGAGCGGGATGTGCTGGTCTCGGTAGTGATGGGCGATGTCGAGGATTTCGTCGAGGGAGACGTAGCGGTCCTTGGACTGGAAAAAGCCGTAGGCCCACTTTGGCAGCATGGGTGCGTGGCCGGTCATGGAGCGGTACTCGTGAATGAGCGTGTCCATTTCGGGGCCGTAGAGGAAGTAGTAGTCGATGGAGTGGCCGGCGATGGAGGTGAACTTCAGCTCGAGGGGAAAGCGATTGTCGACATCGGTGAGGGCAGCGGTGTTCCACATGAGGGCGTAGCCGGTGGTGGAGACGAGAAAGGGAATGGCGACGTCGGTGTTGTTCTGACCGAGCTCGACGGTGGCGCCGCGATAGTTGAACAGGCCACTCTGGTGCTGGCCGAGGCCGTAGAGGGCTTCAGAGGCGGTGGGTGAAAAGCGGTCCGTGACGCGGAAGGTGGATTCGCCGTTTTGCAGGACCGGCTGATAAGTGCGCGGAAGATTTGGGCCTTCGCGCAGGAGGGTTTCGCCGCCGTTGGTGAGGAAGGTGAGATTGCCGCGTGCGATGTCGATGGAGACCTGGAGGGCGGCGGTTCGAATGCTGGCAGATTTGGCGTCCTGATTGAAGGTGTGAGGCGCACCGGGGCAGGAGACACGGGGATCGAGGATCCAGGGGCGCTGGGGCGCGGGCGCGGTGGAAGGATGCGGCGTGGCGACGATGTGGAGGACCGAGTCAGCGCAGACGGTGACGTCGAGTGTTTCGGGACCGAGAACAGCCTGGAAGCCCGAGGAAGTTGGATGGACGACGGCGGGCGTGAGGCCGGGCAGGCTTTGGCCAGAGGCGGGAAACGCGATGCCGGCGGCGGCCAACAGAAGGAGAGCGCAGCGCAGGGGATGCGAGGGGGAGATTGACCATGCATCGGATGGTTCAGTACTGGGCATGATGGCACTGGGCATGACGGCGTGTACCTCGTGACGAATGAAGATGGTGCGTGATGCGGTGGGCCGCGGTCATTCGTTTCAAGTGGCAGGCGGACCTCGGGAGCGGCGGAAGGGCTAGTGTAGCGCAGAGTTGCCGGGGCATTCCGGCGAAATGCGCGTTGGGAATGGATCAGCGCCTCGCAATGAGCCTGTCGCGGCGTATTCTGGACGCGAACTGTGTCCGCATACGGCAGGGTGGAGAAGCTGATCATGACCGAATTTGTGCTGCAAGTGAACGGCGCGCCGATGCGCGTGGAGGCCCCGGCGGAGGAGAGCCTGCTGTCTGTGCTGCGCTACCGGCTGAATTTGACGGGAACAAAGTATGGATGTGGCGAGGGCGAGTGTGGAGCGTGCACGGTGCTGCTGAACGGCAAGGCCTATCGTTCATGCCGCGTGAGCGTGGCGGCGGCAGCCAACGCCGGGATCACGACGATTGAGGGACTGGAACGGCATGGCGTGCTGACGCCGGTGCAGCAGGCATTTGTGGACGAGGGGGCGATGCAGTGCGGCTACTGCACATCAGGCATGATCGTGGAAGCGACTGCGCTGCTGGAAGAAAATCCGCAGCCGACGGAAGAGCAGATTGTGGCGCGGATGAACGGGAACGTCTGCCGTTGCGGGACGTATCCGAGGATTGTGGCCGCGGTGCGTCGGGCCGCAGAGGGAGGCCACGCATGAGTGCCGTGACGGAGTGGATGGATCGCCGCGAATTTTTGAAGGGCCTGGGCGCGGGACTGCTGGTGTGCCTGACGCCCGGAGGGGGCATGGCGCAGGAGTCCGGGCGCACCTTTGGCGGGCATGCGCTGCCGAAGGAAGTTTCGGCCTGGATCCACATTGGGGCAGATGGGAATGTGACGGTGTACACGGGCAAGGTGGAGGTGGGGCAGAATATTCGAACTTCTCTGGCGCAGCAGGTGGCCGAAGAGCTGCGAGTGCCCTTCAGCCGCATTGCGATGGTGATGGGTGACACGGACCTTGTTCCCTGGGACATGGGGACGTTTGGCAGCCGCACGACGCCGACGATGGGTCCGGAGCTGCGGATGATGGCAGCGGCTGCCCGTGGGGAACTGCTGCGGAAGGCGGCTGCGCAATGGAAGGCGAGCGTGACCGGCCTGAAGGCGGAAGACGGGCGGATTGTCGAAGTGAAGTCGGGCCACAGCGCGACGTATGGCGAGCTGACACGGGGCGAAAAGCTCGTGAGCGTGGTTGAGGAACAGGAAGCGCTGACGCCGGCGACCGAATGGAAGGTTGCGGGGACGCCGGTGCCGAAGGCGGAGATCCGCGCATTCGTTACCGGAGAACACAAGTATCCATCGGACGTGGTGCGTCCGGGGATGCTTTTCGGGGCGGTGGTGCGTCCGGAGGGCTTTAACGCGAAGCTGAGCTCAGTGGACACGAGCGTGGCGGAGAAGATGCCGGGGGTGCAGATTGTCCGCGAGGGGGACTTTATCGGGGTGGTTGCGCCGGCGATGCACACGGCGCAACAAGCGGTGAAGGCGATCCATGCGAAGTGGGAGGTGCCGGCGCAGCCCTCGAACGACGGGTTGTTTGAATACCTCAAAAGTCATCCGGACGGAGAGAGCCGGCCGGAGAATCAGGCAGGCTCTGTGGAGCAGGCGATGGCCGCCGCGGATGTGAAGGTGGAAGACAAGTACACGGTGCAATATATTGCGCATGCCCCACTGGAGCCGCGCGCGGCGGTGGCGGAGTGGAACGAAGGCAAGGTGACAGTGTGGACGGGGACGCAGCGTCCCTTTGGCGTGCGGGACCAGCTGATGGAAGCGTTCAGCCTGCCGGTGGAGAAGGTGCGAGTTGTACAGCCGGACATGGGAAGCGGCTACGGAGGCAAGCATACAGGCGAGGCAGCGCTGGAGGCGGCGCGGCTGTCAAAGGCGTCAGGCAAGCCGGTGAAGGTGGTGTGGACGCGGGAAGAAGAGTTTACGTGGGCGTACCTGCGTCCGGCGGGGTTGATGGAGCTTCGCGCAGCGGCGCGCAGGGATGGCACGCTGGTAGCGTGGGAGCATCACAACTACAATTCCGGCCCGGCGGCGATTTCCACACCGTACGTGGTTGCGAACCAGCTGATTCAATATCACCCGGCGCAGTCGCCGCTGCGGCAGGGTTCGTATCGCTCGCTGGCGGCCACAGCCAACAACTTTGCGCGCGAGTCGCATATGGACGCGGTGGCGCATGCGGTGGGGATGGACCCGGTCGCATTCCGGTTGAAGAATCTTGCGGATGCGCGATTGATTGCGGTGGTGAAGGCGTCTACCGAGCGCTTCGGATGGGAGAAAGCCAGATCGACGGCGACCCGCGGTTACGGGTTTGCGTGCGGCAACGACAAGGGTGGCTATGTGGCGGCCTGCGCGGAGGTGGAGATCGACGGGGAGAAGCGCGTCCGGATTCGGCGGATTGTACAGGCGTGGGAGTCGGGCGCGATCATCAACCCGGATGGATTGCGCAACCAGGTGGGCGGGGCGATTGTGCAGGGGATCGGCGGCGCGATGTTTGAGGCGATTCTGTTTGGGAACGGACGGATTCTGAATCCACACTTTGCCGACTATCGCCTGCCGCGCTTCCGCGATGTGCCGGAGGTGGATGTGGTTCTGGTGGACCGGAAGGACCTGCCTTCAGCGGGCGCTGGAGAGAGCGGGCTGATCTGCGTTGCTCCGGCTGTGAGCAATGCTCTTTTTGCGGCGACCGGGCAGCGGCTGCGGAACATGCCGATGGCTCCGGACAGGGCGGTGCCGGGAGTGGCGGCCACTGGACTGAAGAGCTGAGATGGCGTAGCAGAAGGACCGCGCGCCAGGAAACTAAAACAGCGTGGGTGTGTCAGCCGAAAATTGACACCAAGGAGGGGAGTTAAGTTGGTGGACCTGATCGGGATCGAACCGATGACCTCTTCCATGCCATGGAAGCGCGCTCCCAGCTGCGCCACAGGCCCACATCAGGAGGGATGCAACTTCCTTATTGTCCCTTGTCGGGGTCGATTCGTCAATTGAGGGTCGACGCTGAGGGCTGGCGGAAGCATGGAGTTGGGTATGGGGAGGAACTGGGAACATTTTGATAGCGCTGCGGTGTCTAACAAGGAAGCAGAGGAAGTCGCTGGATGGGGTGGATGGGTTTTTCCCCTTCAGCGGAAGTGGGCAGAGAAGAGTTGACGCGACAAGGCAGGGCGAGCCTGAGCCTGGCGATTCCGAAGAGGGACGGCGTGGAAGGGATCGGCGAGCGACGGCAGGTGCCAAAGGTGCATCGTTTGCGTTATGGTGGGAGGAACTTAATCTTCGGTGGGTGGACCTCTCGATGGGCAACGTTGTCAGCGCATTGACGCTTGAATCGGAAGACGCAGTTTTGGTGGCGGAACTGAAGGCAGGCTCAGAGGTTGCGTTTGAATGGCTCATCGCGCGGTATCACCAGCCGATTTATGCATTGCTGGTGCGGACGATTCTAGACCGGTCGGAGGCTGCGGATTTGACGCAGGAAGTCTTCGTCAAGGTTTTTCGCGGGGTTGGCTCGTTTCACGGGGAGTCGTCGCTGCGGACATGGATTTACCGGATTGCGTTGCGGGAAGCGTCGAACCAGCGGCGTTGGTGGATGCGGCATAAAGTGCACGAGGTGCCGATTGACGTCGAGATTGCGGGAGACGATTCGGGAGCGCCGGTGATGATGCGGGACCTGCTGCGGGATGAGGCGGAGTCTCCCTATGACATGGCGGTGCATGCAGAGAAT
>JAJYAE010000242.1 GCA_021779695.1 Acidobacteriota bacterium
CAAGTCAAAGTAAACACCGCCGTGTTGGCTCCCACTCCAAGGGCCAGAGTCAGGACCGCAAGAACAGTCATGCCGGGCGATTTAACCAATTGACGAAGCCCGAAGCGGGTGTCTTGCCGAAATGTTTCGAAGGAAGGAAAGAGACCTCGCATAGGTCGATGCTCTCCGTGCCTCGACTCTATCACCGCGGACTCTCGTCTTGAATTGCTCGGCCGTTTACTTTGAGATAATCATCGCGCGCCAGCCGTCGTCGCATTCGCAGGTTCATCGTAGTAGCCCATCGTCATGCGCACCGTCAGTCCCGGCCGGTCCGTCGCCAGCTTCAGCTCATGAAACTCATCCGCATGTGCCGTCACCGGCGGGTCAAACCCAATCCGGTAGTACGCATTGGCCTCCGCCACGCACTGCGCAATCTGCCCCGCCATGTCGTTGTCCGGCACCAGCACCCTGCCGCCCGTCTGCACCGCCAGCACGCCCAGCGCCAGGTTCGGCGTCGCCGCATCGTTCGCGTTCTTCACGCCCTTCACATACGCCTGGTACTCAAACATCTTTGTCACCGTGTCGATCAGCACCGGCCCCACGCTATACACCGCAATCTGCGCCTCCCGCAGGCTCCGCGACAAATCCACAATCGTCGCAAAGTACCGGTCCTGCTCCCTCTGCGAGTAGTACCCCACCACCGGCCGCGTCAGCAGTGGCCATCCCGGTCCCAGCCAGATCAGCAGCTTCCGTCCAGGCCGCCGCGCCTCATTGTCCGCAATTTCCGCCATCTGCTGCACTGAGAGTTGCAGCCGCTCCAGCTCCCCATACCCTGCCATCGCCCGGTCCAGCGTCCGGATGCCCGCCTCAATCCCCCGCACTTCCTTGTCCACCGCATTCCCGTCCAGTGAGGGCTGCTGTTGCACGCGCACGCCTTTGTCCGTCAGCAGAATCACACTCACCGGCTGCGACAGATGACCCCCATTCTTCAGCAGGTACGCATCCAGCCCCTGCCGCACAAGCGCCACTTGCGAGAAAGGCAGATTCACCAGGTCCATCACCAGAATCACTTCCACCGGCGGCTGCGGCATCACATGCACGCCATCAAACTTCTTGAACGACAGAATCCTCGCCGGCTTACCGTTGTCCAGCAGCTTCAAGTCCCACGGCTGCAAATCCAAAACCGCATTCCCCCGCGCATCCGTCACGATTGCGTTGATCTTCACCGCTCCGTCCGGAATCACCAGCGTCCTGATGGGCGTTGCCGACCGCTGCCTCAGCGCCGGTGCCGCCGGCACTCCCTGCTGTCCCCGCACACCCTGCGTTCCACCCCATACCCACAACGCCAACCCAAGCGCCCAACCCGCTCGTCCCATCCTCATCTCCCGTGATCTCTATTCATAAGTGCTGGAAGCGCCTCAAAAGGTTGCACCCCGCCACATCCCACCCGAACTTTTCCCACGCTAGCCCGGATCCAACAAAAAAAGGCTGCGCCGCGGTTCACCAGACGGCGCAGACCTCGTCTTCCTCCGTTCTTCTCTCTAGGCCCTTCCCATCACAATCGTGTGCGGGCTCATCGGAATCGGATGCCCCGTCACATCCCGCAACCCCGCTTCCTCATACATCGCCCGCAGTTCGCTCAGCGGATACGCATCCCCCGCCGGCGTTGTCGCCAGCATCGTCAGCGCAAACGCCGCCGGCATCGGCGGAGACACGCGATCTTCATCCGGCACAAACTCCAGCGTCGCCACGCGCCCGCCCGCCTTCAGCGCGCCACGCACCTTCTTCAGCAGCCCAACGCACGTCACCTTGTCAAAGTGGTGCAGAAAGTTCGTCAGCAGCACCACATCATACGGCCCGCCAAACTCCACCTCAAACGCGCTTCCGGGAAGCATGTCATAGCGATCGTGAACACCCGCCTTCTCCGCATTCTTCAGCGCCACCCGCAGCACCGGAGCCCAGTCCAGCCCCGTCACATGCGCTTCCTTGTGCTGCTTCGCAATCTCAATCCCAAACAGCCCATGTCCCGCCGCAATGTCCAGCACCCGCATCGGCCCCGCATGTCCATCCAGCACCACCTTTCCCAGCGGCGCCGCCATCGGCGCCATCATCGGCGCCATCGTCTCGGCAAACTGCACCCATACCGGGTTCTCCGGCTCCACGCTCCCATCCCCGTCCAGCGTCGTACGCCCCCGGCGCACAATCTCCGCCAGCTCCTTCATCGGATCGTTCATCGCCTGGTTGCCCAGGAACTGCGCAATCGTCGCCAGCGACGACGGCGACCGCGGATCGAGAAACGCCGCGCTCGTCGCCGTGTGCCGATAACTCCCACCCTCTTTCAACAGCACGCCGTGAATCACAAGGTAATCGCACAGAATGCGGATGCCCCGCTCCGACGCCTTGCAGTGCCGCGCAATCGACGCCACATCACCAGGCCCGTCGCCGACCGCCGTAAAAACATCCAAATCGATTGCCGCTTTCAGCGCCGCCGTCTGCTGATACGCCTGCAGCATGCCAAACACAACGGCCGGCGTCACCGGCCCTTGCGCAGCGTGTCCATTTGCCATGGGGAAATCCTCCTCGTTCGCGCCGGGACAGACTTGAGGGAGGCAGGGGAACGCTATCCACGGGCCAGCCGAGTGTATCACCCCTTCGTTACCTCGCTGAACGGGACGCCCCGCTGCCCTCCGCTTGCGCATGATGCAGCCGCGCACTGGCCTCGCTCCCGGCTCGTCCAGCCTTCCCTCCTGCGCGTATGGCAAAAGACCGATCGATTGCGCTAGACTAGCTAGCAAAACAATTTACCCGCATGTTTCCGTAGTCTCTTCAGTCGGAATCCGCGAGCCAGTGGCGATTCTTTCAATGGGCACAGCGGGCACTGAACATCCGAGCAGAGCGCTCCACAGGCTCGCTCGCTGGCACGAATGGAATGAGACCTTACCTCCTAACCTGCATCTCCCTCGGCGCCATCCTTGCTGCGTCCCTTTCCCCGCTCGCCGCGCAGCAGGCGCCCGCGGCTTCCCCGTCCGCCTCGCCCGCCGCAGCCGATCCCATGCAGCTCTACCTCGTCGTCCATGACAGGCACGACAAGCCCCTCCTCGACCTCAAAGCGGATGAACTCAAAGTCACCGACGACGGCTCCCCCCTCAGCCTCCAGAACTTCCAGTTCATCAATCGCCAGAAGCAATCCGCCAATCTCGTCACTTTCGTCTTCGATCCCTTTCCCGTAGAAAAAGGCAAGCAGCCACCCAAAAACTCATCCCGTATGGGAAACGCCCACGACGCGGCCTTGAAGATCCTTTCCCTGCTCTCTGAAAGCGGATTCGAGTTTTCCGTCTTCAACATCGACTCCCGCCTTCATCTCCAGCAGCCCTTCACCTCGGATCTCAACGTCGTCGAAAAGGCCATCAACTCCGCCACAGGCCCTCTCGCAACCCGCGACAAAAAGGAAGCCTCCGCCGCGGAAAAGGCCGTCCTCTCCGTTGCCCTCGATGGCGTCGATGCCTCCGGCAAGCACGTCGATGCTCGCGACCGCCTCCTCGCGCAGTCCATTTACTCCGCCCTCCGCAACTCCACCCGCATCGCGCAGGACCGTCACATCGCACCCTCGCTTCCCTCCATCCTGGCCCTCGTCCAGGCGCAGCAGGATCTCACCGGACGGAAAACTATCATCTACCTCAGCTCCCTCCAGCAGGCGCAGATTGACGACGCCGCTCGGCAGGCAATGCTGTCCATCATCGGATCGGCCAACCAGGCCGGCATCGGCATCGACATCGTCGATGGAACCGCGCTCGGCCCCCATGGTTCGCACATCAAAATGCTCGATCCCAACAGTCAGGGAGCCCTTACCGCCCTCAATACGATCTCCATCGGAGGAGGCGGTTCGATCTCCATTCCGCCCGACGCAAGCGACCTCGAAGTCACGGAAGATGCCCCCGTCAATGCCGACCTCCAGCACCTCGCACTCGCCACCGGAGGCACTTACATCAATGGCGACAGCCAGCGCAAATCCCTCCAGCAGCTCATCGGAGACATGACCTCCTATTACGAGGCTTCCTTCGTCCCCAGAATGAACGGGTACGATGGCAAATTCCACCCGCTCGCCGTCACATCCACCCGTTCCGGCCTCAAGATCCGCACCCAGTCCGGGTATCTCGCCCTGCCGCCCCCCGCCGCCGATGGCAGCCGCCCCCAGGCTTTCGAGCTGCCGCTCCTCAAGTACCTCAGCCAGTCCCCACTTCCCGCGCAACTTCCCTTCCGCGCCGCCGTCCTCAACCTCGGCGGCAGCGCTGACGGCAACCGCGCCGTCCTCGCTGTTGAACTCCCCGTGGAAGGCCTTAACCTCCAGAGCGACGCCAACTCCCCCAGCTCTCTCGCCCACGTCGCCATGATTGCCGACATCAAGGACCAGTCCGGCACCGTCGCCGCTCACTTCAGCTCCAATACTCCGCATCGCGTCACCCTCCACGGCGCAGCAGCCGGCTCCTCGCACCTTATCTCCCTCCAGCGCCACTTCATCCTGCCCCCGGGCAACTACACCCTCCAGGTCCTCCTCGTCGATACCGACAGCGGCAAAGCCGGAGCCCAGAGCATTCCCTTCACCATCGCCAACGATCCCGGCACGCCCTCGCTCAGCAACATCGTCCTCGTCCGCCGCGCTGATCCCATCCCCACCGCCGCAAGCGACCCCACAGATCCTCTCCTCGATGCCAGAAAGCGCATCACCCCTAACATCTCCGGCGCGCTGCCCTCCGGGAACGCCAATCTCGCCCTCTTCTTTGCCGCCCACGTCAATCCCCACGCCCCACAACCCGCCAAGCTCCGCATCGCCATCCTTCGCGACGGCCAGATCCTCGGCGGCGCGCCCGCCATCGACCGCGAAGTCAACGGAGAAGAATACTTCTCCTACCTCACCAGCCTCGGCATCAGCCACCCCGCCGACGGCGCCTACCAGGTCGAGGCCGTCCTCACACAGGATGGAAAGACCGCCCGCGCTGAAACCACCTTCACCCTCTCCAACGTCGCCTCAGTCGACGACGATTCCACCGGCCCCAAGATCTCGCTCGAATCCATCTCCCGTCCCGCCGGTCCCCTGGCCATCAACGTCTCCCCCAACACCGAACAGCGGCCGCCCACCGCCGAAATCAGCGCCCTCCTCGCAGACGCCTCCCAGTACTCCAGCGACTATTGGGAGTCCCTGCCCAACTTCATGTGCCAGCAGATTACCGATCGCTTCGTCAACTCCAACGGCAATTCCAAATGGAGACACATCGACACCCTCACCGGCCAGCTCACCTACTTCGACCATCAGGAGGACTGGCAGTTCCAGGAGTCCCAACGCAATCACCGCACCAGCCACGACAGCAACAGCTACACCGAACACGGCATCTCCGGCGCAGGCATCTTCGGCGGCGTCATCCGCGGCCTCTTCCGCCCCGCATCCAAGGCGGAGATCACTTGGTACCAGACCGGCACCCTCGGTGACGACACCGTGCAGATCTTCAAATACCGCGTCGCCAAAAAGAACTCCAACCTCGGCCTTCGCGTCGGACCCACGGAGCTCGCAGTCGTCGGCTATCACGGCCTCATCTTTATTGATAGCGCCACCCACGGCGTCCGCCGTATCACTGAAACCGCTGACGACGTGCCCCGCCGCTTCCCCATCCGCGAGGCTCTCGTCAGCGCCGACTACGACTACGTCACCATCGGCTCCCAGCAATACCTCGTCCCCATCGGCGCGCAGGTCATCCTGCGCAAAGGCCGCCGTCTGATCGAACTCAACCAGATCCGCTTCCGCGACTTCCATCGCTTCCGCTCCAGCATGAAAATCCTCACCTCCATGCCCATCCCGGAAAAGTAAGTATCCCCCGGCAAAGCCGGGAGCATTATTAGTGTGAGCCGCTCAAAGCGGCTTGAGCGGGGCTGCGAACGCGGCCCCGATGATTATTGGCCGCCGGATGGGCGGCAGGTCACTTCCACAGGTTCAGTTGATCGAGCCGCTGATCTTCCTTCTCCTGGTTGCGAATGTAGGCCCGAACCACCTCTTCATCACGGCCCACCGTGGACACAAAATAGCCTCGCGCCCAAAAATGCTGCCCGACAAAGTTCTGCCGACGCTCACCAGAGACTCGCGCCAAGGGATCGCGCTCTTGCCTTTCATGTACCCCACCACTTGCGATACCGCGTACTTGGGCGGAATCGAAAGCAGAATGTACACATGGTCCGACATCAGATGACCCTCTTCTACCCGGCTTTGCCTCTGCTCGGCAAGACGGCGGAACACCTCGCCCAAATGAGGCCTCAACCCTTGATACAGAGTCTTCCTCCCACACTTCGGAATGAAGATCACATGATATTTGCACTCCCACTGGGAGTGGCTTAAACTCTCATACTCGTCCATCCGGAAACTCCTTCGCGTGTACTTGGCGGCTCACGTCTGGAGTTTCTTGGGTGGACTCCCCTAAATGTCAAACGCCTACTGCCTCCCCGGCAAAGCCGGGGGGGACTCCCGATTGGCGCTAGTCTCCCTCATTGAGTAGGGGATTTCGCCGTTCATAATGAATCGTCTCTTGGTTTCGAGTGGAAGCTCTCTCGACAGTTGTTCTCCGTTGGGAACTCCTTCAAGTGGATGCCCCGCCGATAGCAATTCTGCTCAAATGCTTCCCTCTTCAGTGAATCGATTCGACACGCTTCATGACCCCGTCTGATCGCCGTATTATGGAGCCTCTGAAGAGCTCCCCGATGCACAACTGCTGCGGGTAACGTGGATGG
>JAJYAE010000019.1 GCA_021779695.1 Acidobacteriota bacterium
TTCAAGATCGAAGACTTTGCCGGGCTGAATTTTGTCGCTCAGGATCAGGTCGATCAGCTTTGGAAGATAGCGTCGCACGGGAGCCGGGCCGCCGTGCAGATGAACGTGCGAGAAGAACAGGTTCCACCCGTCCAGCTCAACACCATGGGGAACTCCGACGTAGGAAGCAAAACCGCCGGGTCGCGTGGACCGTATCGCCTGCTGCATCGACTCCTGGGTTCCGACGCACTCGAGCACGGAGTCTGCTCCAATGCCGTTCGTCAATTCCTTGATGCGAGCGATACCTTCATCGCCGCGTTCTGTGACAATGTCAGTTGCCCCGAACTCACGTGCAAGTTTCTGTCGAGACTCGTGCCGGCTCATGGCGATGATTCTCTCCGCTCCCATCTGCTTCGCGGAGAGTATGCCCAGCAGGCCCACAGCACCGTCGCCTACGACCACGACGGTTGCACCCGGCTTCACGTTGGCGGCGTCGGCAGCGAACCAGCCCGTGCCAAGCACGTCCGAGGCCGCCAGCAGGCTGGGCACGAGATGGTCTGAAGGGACGTCGGAAGTGGCCACGAGTGTTCCGTCAGCCAATGGCACGCGGAGATACGGAGCCTGGGCTCGCGTCATGAATTCACGCTGCACGCACGAGGACTGATAGCCAAACCGGCAGTGAGGGCAAGTGTTGTCCGACGTTGCAAACGAACCGACCACAAACTGCCCTGGCTTCACGGACCTGACGGCCGTCCCGACCTCCTCTACAAACCCGCAGTACTCGTGCCCCATGGGCGTCGGCCCGTTGAGCGGCTGCAATCCGCGATACGGCCAAAGGTCCGACCCACAAATACATGTAGCTGCGATTCGGATAATTGCGTCCGTCGGTTTTTCAATTCTTGGTTCTGGAACATCCTCGAATCGGATGTCTTTGGGGCCGTAAAGAACTGTTCCGTGCATATCTTGTCCTTTCTTGAAAGCGTGTTTCCATGCGAGACGTACCGGCGAAGCCCGCTCCAATGAGGTTCAGGCTGCGGTCCACGGTGGCACTCTATGCACAGATTCGGTCCTTGTCTCACATCGTTCGTCGGGGTCTGACCCATTTGCGTACCACTCTAGCGCATCACGTAGCCGCCATCGACCGAGATGGACTGACCGGTGATGTAGCTGGCGGCATCGCTGCACAGGAACAGAACGGCGTTTGCAATCTCTTCGGGCCGGCCTTCGCGTTGCATGGGAACGAGCATCTCGCGCATGATTCTCATTGCCTCTTCCTGGCCGCCAGCCTCCATCCTGTCAACCATCGGAGTACGGATGAGACCGGGGCATACGGCGTTCACACGAATGCCGCGAGTTGCATACTCGAGAGCTGCACTCTTTGTGAGACCTATCACGCCATGCTTCGCGGCGTGATAGGTCCCGCGCTGATTGCCCCCGACGAGACCTCCCAGAGAGGAACAGTTCACGATCGCGCCACTGCCTTGTTCGCGCATCACCTGCAGTTCAAACTTCATGCAGCTCCAAACGCCCTGGAGATTGACGGCCATGACGCGGTCGTAGTCCTCGCGAGGTGAATCGGCGGTCTCGGCAAGGACGTTCTGAATGCCCGCGTTGTTAAAGGCCACGTCCAGACGGCCGAACTTCGCGACTGTCTGCTTGACCATCGATTCCACTTCATCGTCTTTCGAGACGTCGCAGCGGATCGCGAGCGTTTTGAAGCCTTCGTCAGCCAGCTCTTTGGCGGCCGCCTGCACGTTCTTCTCATTCACATCCGCCAAAGCCACAATGGCTGCCGATTCTGCAAAAGCCTTTGCGGTTGCAAACCCCAGCCCTGACGCAGCACCAGTCACGAGCGCGACCTTGCCTGTGAAGTCCAATGGGTTTTTCATTCTGGTTCCTCTTCTCATCCGGAAATATCTCACATCGAATAACCGGGCTTCTTGTAGAGCCTCTTCTCGTTTCCGACAATCTCGGTTCGGTACACCTTTGCAGCCCAGTCCCTGGCTTCTACTTCCTCAAACGCGACCGAGACGGACTCTTCTCCGTAGTTGAGCGTGCGCATCACGCAATGCGTGATTTCGTCGGCAAGCTGCTTCTTCTGCTTCTCCGTCTTTCCTGGCCAGAGCTTCACAATCACATGGGGCATCGCCGTCTCCTATCCTCGCTCCTGTCGCATGACGTCGACTCCTTTAGATTGACTCTGTCCGGCTCGTTTGAGAATCCTCTGAAATGAACAAAGTCTTGTGAGTATAATTCACAAATGCTACCTGCGGACTTAAGCGCTCTCGCGACCTTCCTGGTCGTTTCTGAAGAGCGGAGCTTTACCCGCGCCGCGAAGCGCCAAGGCGTGTCTCCATCGGCTGTCAGCCATGCCATGCGTGCCCTCGAGGAAGACGTCGGAGTCCGGCTGCTTGCGCGAACGACGCGCAGCGTCGCGCTCACTGAGGCCGGACAACAGCTGCTTCTCCGTCTAAAACCCGCGCTGACTGATGTTGAGGAAACGCTTGGTCAGATCTCCCGCCAAACACATAGAGCCGCAGGGCGGGTTCGGCTGTTACTTCCGCGCCTTGCGATCTCGTCTGTTCTTGCGCCGAAGCTAGGCAGGTTGCACAGGGAATATCCCGAGATCCTGCTCGATGTCACTACAGATGACAGTCTGCGAGACATCGTCGCCGACGGCTTCGATGCAGGCATTCACTTTGGTGAGTACATCGCCAAGGACATGATCGCGGTTCGTGTATCGCCGGACCACCGGCCGGCTATCGTTGGTTCTCCCGAGTACTTCAAGTCGCACCCGAAGCCGAAGGAGCCACGTAATTTGCTACAGCACAGCTGCATCAACTTCCGCCACGGCGCTGCCGGCCTTTATCGATGGGAGTTCGAGAAAGGAAAGAAGGAGCTTTCCGTTGCAGTGAGTGGCCCTCTCATCGTGGATGATCTGGAACTTGTGCTCAGGGGAGCACTCGAGGGCGTGGGACTGGCCTTCATCTCAGAGCACAATGCCGCTCCATACCTCGGGGATGGTCGGCTCGTTCGCGTGCTTCAGGACTGGTGCCAGCACTATCCCGGCTTTTTTATCTATTACCCCAGCCGGCGGCAACAGCCTGCTGCGCTTACCGCACTCGTGAACGTCCTACGGTCCTGACGGCGAATTGCGTTCGGTGCCGGGAAGCGGCTTGTGTCTACTGATCGCCAGAGATCCAAATCTCCGCCTCGCCAGTGGGGAAGGCCGTTGCGCGCCGAACTCGCAAGTAAACGGCCGCTCTTTGCGGAGCGCGAGGAGCAAGCTGGCAGGCGTTAAGACATCGGGTGCTGCTGGCAAAAGGGGTCGCGTGAACTTTTTCCTCGGGCTCGCGTATCTCTCATTGTGAAGAGCCAGGCCCGGGTGCAGTCAGGGATTGTTCTTTCGGACGTTGGACGGCAATAAGACAACTCATGCGTCACTTTCGCGATCCATCTGGACCGATGAAACGTGCGGGAATGCAGGGCTATGAGATGGCTGGAAGCTGCCCGGTCCACTCTTCGCTCAGTGGATAAGCCGTTCCGTGTGGCTATTCCAGCACTTTTCTCAGAGCACGAGGAGGCTTTGGATGACTCTTGTTTTTGACCAATTGAAGCAGGTCTTCCGCCGGCTTGCGCGCGCTCCACTCTTTACCTGCGTGACGTTGCTTACGCTTGCGATCGGCATCGGCGCCAACGCCGTCGTTTTCAGCGTTGTCAACGGGGTTCTTCTTAAGCCCCTTGCCTATCCTGACCCAGAACGGCTCATCGGAGTGTGGAACGCCGCTCCCGGCGTCAATATTCCCAACCTCACCATGGCGCCGTTTCTTTACTTCATCGACCGCGAACAGAACACGACGCTTGAGGACATGGGGATGTACCAGGGTGATGCCTACAGCCTCACTGGCGCCGCTCAGCCCGAACATGTACAGGGAATCAATGTAACCGACGCCGTTCTACCGCTTCTCGGCGTCAAGCCGGAACTGGGCCGTCTCTTCACACGACAAGACGATCAGCCCAACGCGGCGAAGACGGCTCTTCTCACCTACGGTTATTGGCAACGTCACTTTGGTGGAAACAAGAGTGTCATTGGCCGCTCCATCACCCTCGATGGCACGGCAAGAGAGATCATCGGAGTCCTGCCCAAGACCTTTCGGTTTCTGGATTACAAAGACACTGATCTCGTGCTGCCAATGCAACTGGACCGCAGCAAGACCAAGCTCGGTGGTTTCAGCTGTGAAAGCCTTGCGCGCCTTAAGCCAGGTGTCAGCTTGCGGCAAGCCAATACGGACCTTGCCCGCCTGATCCCCATCGCCATTCGAAGCTTTCCTCCGCCGGAAGGTTTCAGTGCGGCGGTCTTCAACAAAGCGCAACTTGCGCCCGACATTCACCCGCTCAAGAAAGATGTTGTTGGCGATATCGGAAATATTCTCTGGGTCCTCATGGGCTCCATCGCCATCGTTTTGCTTGTGGCCTGTGCCAATGTGGCCAATTTGCTGCTGGTTCGCGTTGAATCGCGCCGCCAGGAACTCGCAATCCGATCTGCGCTTGGCGCCGACCGCAGAGACATCATGATGGGCTTGCTGCTGGAAAGCCTCACTCTCGGCTTTGCCGGAAGCTTTATCGGGCTGGCTCTCGCTTATGGCGCGCTGAGGATCCTTGTCGCCTCTGCGCCGACAGGTTTACCCCGTCTGAATGAGATTGGTATCAATATTCCCGTGCTGCTCTTTACACTTGGCCTCGCCGTCTTCGTCAGCCTGGTCATCGGAATGATTCCGGTGATTAAATACTCAGGCGTCTCTGCCAGCACTGGCCTGAGAGAAGGCGGCCGTGCGCTAAGCCAAAGCCGCGAACGCCACCGCGCTCGCAAGGTCCTCGTTGTAGTCCAGGTTGCTCTCGCACTGGTGTTGCTCATCTGCTCCGGTCTCATGCTCCGTACTTTCCGCGCACTGGCACATGTGGATCCGGGCTTCTCAAATCCCGCGTCCATCGAAGCGTTCAGTATTTACATTCCGGAAACGCAGATTCCCGATACGGAGAAGGAGCGAGTGCTTCGCACAGAGCAGTCGATCGCAGCACAACTCGCAGCCATCCCTGGCGTTTCGTCGGTCGGCCTCACCACAACCGTTCCCATGTCCGGGAATTATTCTATGGACCCTGTCTACGCCAGGGATCACGTCTACCAGGAAGGCGAGCTGGCGCCGGTTCGGAGTTTTAAGTTTGTTTCTCCGGACTACTTCTCCACGATGGGCACACATCTCATTGCCGGTCGCGAAATCACCTGGGACGAAGAATTCCAAAAGCGTCCGGTCGCCATCATTTCTGAAAATTTTGCCCGTGAATACTGGGGGTCGCCCAGAAACGCAATTGGAAAATTCATCCGTGTGGGATCTAACGATCCGTGGCATGAAATCATCGGCGTCGCAGCCAATGTCTATGATGACGGAGTCAGCAAGCCGCCCTCGACAGCGGTCTACTGGCCCTTGTATCAGGACAACTTTGAAACGCAGAAGGAAATGGTGCGCCGCTACGTGAATTTTGTCATTCGTTCACCGCGCGCTGACCAGGCTGCATTTCGCCGGCAAATCCAAGAGGCAGTCTGGGCCGTCGATCCTGAACTGCCGCTCGCAGACCAGACGACCCTCGGCGAACTCTACTCGAAATCGATGGCCCGCACGTCGTTCATGCTGGTAATCCTGTGTGTGGCCGGAGGAATGGCATTGCTGTTGGGCATCATTGGGATCTATGGAGTGATCGCCTATGCTGTCTCGCAGCGCACCCGGGAGATTGGCATCCGCATGGCATTAGGCGCGCAACGCGAAGCGCTTATAGGAATGTTTGTTGGACAGGGCATGTTGCTCACGGGCATAGGCATCGTGTCGGGTGTCGCGGTCGCTTTTGCAGCCATGCGCCTGATGGCGTCCGTCCTGTTTCAAGTTCCTCCTGCGGATCCCCTGACTTACAGCGTCGCTGCAATGTTGGTGCTGGTGATTGCGGGGGTGGCCTGTTACGTGCCTGCTCGCAAGGCCGCTGTTGTGAATCCGGTTCACGCCTTACGCGCCGAGTAGGCGCCTTCGCTTCTGGATGGCGTCAACTTCATTCAAGACTGTTTCGAAGGTGAAGGGCTGTACTTCGTCATGCAAACTCTGCGCAGGGCATGTGCCATACTGTTTTTAATTTCGCCGGATGAGGAGGTAGTGTGGACGCAGAAGCACCGTGCATTCCAGATCCTCAGTTTCTACGCCGGGCAATCGAACTAGCTACCCAGAACGTGCTCACTGCACGAGGGGGACCATTTGCTGCCGTGATCGTCCGCAATGGCGTGATTGTGAGCGAAGGCGTGAATACTGTAACTGCCGACACCGACCCAACTGCACATGGCGAAGTAAATGCAATCCGTTCCGCCTGCAGGTCGCTGCGTACCTTCACGCTTGAAGGCTGCGTGCTCTATACGAGTTGCGAGCCCTGCCCGATGTGCCTTGCCGCAACCTATTGGGCTCGATTGGATGCCGTCTTCTATGGCAATAGTGCCGCTGATGCGGCACGAGCTGGATTTGATGATGCGTTTCTCTACGAGGAGTTGCGTAAGGCGCCCTTGCAGCGCGCACTCCCGATGACGCAACTGTTGCAGGCCGAGGCGTGGGAGAGTTTTGCCGCCTGGATTGCTTCGGACAAGAGAATCGAATATTAGGATGCGGGTGGTGCAATCTGCATCGATCCACATTCACCGCGGCTAGCATTGCTGTCTTGTGATCGACGTTCTCAATCGGAACTGCATCCTTGTGTTTCCACCAGGCGTCGCCTCGAATCAGAGAGGACTAAACCGGAGGCGGGTTTCTTTCTGCGAATTGACGCTGGTGCCAGTAGGGATAAATGGGTGGTTGTGCGCTGGCAGTATCGAGCTTCACAACCTGCGCAGGTGTCAGGTTCCAGCCGAGAGCGCCAAGGTTCTGGGTCAGCTGCTCTTCATTGCGAGCGCCAAGAATGAGTGACGCGACCGTCGGCCGCTGCAGCAACCAGTTCAGAGCAACCTGAGGTATGGTCTTACCAGTCTCCTGCGCCACAGAATCGAGCGCATCCACTACAGCGTAGAGATACTCATCGGGCATCTGCGGCCCATTTTGCGAAGTCTTATGCAGCCTGCTCACTGCGGGGAGTGGCTGGCCGCGTCGAATCTTGCCCGTGAGGCGTCCCCAGCCCAGAGGGCTCCAGACCAACGCGCCGACTTTCTGGTCCAGCGCAAGTGGCATCAATTCCCACTCATATTCACGTCCCACCAGGGAGTAGTACACCTGATGCGCAACGAAACGGGTCCATCCATGGCGATCTGCAACTGCCAGGGACTTCATCAAATGCCAGCCAGAAAAGTTTGAACAGGCGATGTAGCGCACCTTTCCCTCGCGCACAAAGGTGTGGAGCGTGTCCTGGACCTCTTCAATTGGCGTCATGGCGTCAAAGCCGTGCAGATGATAGATATCGACGTAATCCGTGCCGAGACGGCGCAGGCTGTTTTCCAGCGAATAGCGCAGATGATAGCGAGATGAGCCGACGCGATTCGGTCCCTGTTCGAACTGGAACGTCGCTTTAGTCGAGATCAGAGCCCTTCCCCGGCGTCCTGCAAGGGCCTTGCCCAGCACCTCTTCTGAGCGGCCGTTTGAATAGACGTCTGCCGTGTCGAACAGGTTGACGCCGGCTTCCAGACAAATATCGACGATACGCCGCGCCTGTGCTTCATCTGCCGTTGCACCCCACGCATCAAAGAACTCAACTCCGCCGCCAAACGTGCCAGCGCCAAAACTCAATACGGGGACCTTGAGGCCTGAGCCTCCGAGCAATCGATATTCCATGACACTTAGCATGAACTAGTCACCCCCAATGATTCAACGTTTCTCCAATCCTCGTCGGAAACGGATGAAGAACTCGTCGAAAGCTTGCGCGGCGGCTCGCCTGCTTCTGCATTACACCATGCGTGCAACCGCCAGAGCGGCAGCTCAATGTTGTCACCCGTCAAGTTGCTCGTGACTGTGCTCTCCGGTGTTGTTCGGAGCCGGTGAGGCTGAGAGAGAATGCTAGAAGCGCGAAGTTTTAGTGGGTCGAGCGCTGGGCATCGGAAAGTCTCGATCACACAAGAAGGAATCCAGACAGGAGCGGACAAGATGGAAGTTCACTGCCGGAAAGCGTCGGAAAATTGCAAACAAGTCACGGTATTTGCCGGTAAACGCAACGGTCCCACTCCCGGATGGAATCGGTATGGGTACATTCTCGTTCTGCTTAGCCTTGCTGCCATCTTTGCCAGTGCAACTCCAGTTTCGGGGGCTGGTGCGGGAAGTGCTTCCTTATCTCTGATGCCAGTTCCAGCATCCATTCAGCAACAGTCCGGTGATTTCCTCATCAATTCGTCTTTTGCGGTGCAATTCGCTGCGAGTCATGACGCCGTATTGCAAGAAGCGACATGGCGCGCGCTGGCGCGTCTTGAAGCTGAGTCAGGCGTGGAACTCAGCAGAAAGCTGGATGGAGAATCTGGAACGCTCCTGATTGACGTGACGCAACCGGCAGAAGCAGTGCAATCTCTTGATGAAGATGAGTCGTACACCCTGCTGGTGAACTCCGCCGGAATCCGGCTCCAGGC
This sequence comes from Acidobacteriota bacterium, assembly GCA_021779695.1. The sequence goes on from JAJYAE010000019.1 coordinate 8,609, forward strand.
GCCGACGGACCTGGGTGCATTGCGTGGGTTGCAAACACTATTGCAACTGGTGCAGGTGACGCCCAGCGGTCCGTCCATTCCTGCCGTGACCATTCACGATCAGCCGCGATTCCGGTGGCGCGGGCTGATGATCGATTGTGGACGACATTTTGAGCCCCTGCCAGTGATTCTGCGAACTCTGGATGGCATGGAAGTCGTGAAGCTGAATGTTTTCCATTGGCACCTGACTGAGGACCAGGGCTTTCGGGTAGAGAGCTTACGCTTTCCCAAGCTGCAGCAAATGGGTTCCGATGGCCTGTACTACACGCAGGCGCAGATCCGGGAGGTTGTTGCTTATGCGCATGCGCGTGGCATCCGCGTTGTTCCCGAGTTTGACATGCCCGGCCACACCACCAGTTGGTTTGTGGGCTATCCAGATCTCGCCAGCGGTTCAGGTCCTTATGCGGTTCAGCGGCGCTTTGGAGTGCACGATCCTGCCATGGATCCGACGCGCGAGTCGACTTATAAGTTTCTCGATCGCTTCATTGGTGAGATGGCTGATCTTTTCCCCGACGCCTATATGCACATTGGAGGGGATGAGAGCAATGGGAAGCAGTGGCTCGCGAATCCGAGGATTCGCGAGTTCATGCGCGAGCAGGGTATCCAGAACGCAGCAGGACTGCAGGTCTACTTCAATCAGCGTCTGCTGAAAATTCTGATGAAGTATCACAAGCACATGGTGGGTTGGGACGAGATCCTGACGCCTGGCCTGCCGAAAGACATTGTTGTGCAGTCGTGGCGTGGTGAAGCTTCACTGGCCCAAGGCGCGAAGGAGGGGTACCAGGGAATTCTTTCCGCGCCGTATTATCTGGACGGCATGCACAGCGCAGAGACGCACTACCTGGCGGATCCAATTCCGGCGAATACGGATTTGACCAAAGAGCAGCAGTCTCTGATTCTTGGTGGAGAAGTGTGCATGTGGGGCGAGCAGATTGCTGCCTCGACCATCGATTCCCGCATCTGGCCGCGCACGGCGGCAATTGCGGAGAGATTCTGGTCGCCTTCCACGGTGCGGGATGTTCCTGACATGTATCGCAGGCTCGATGAAGTGACACTCCGCCTGGATGCTTTGGGGCTTCAACACATTTCAGGGCCACAGCGATTGCGTCGCGAGCTTGCAGGGACTGAGGACCCACGGCGATTAAACCTTCTGCTGAACGCGTTAGAACCGGTGAGTTTTGGCGAGCGGTACACACTGCAGCACACGGATCAACTGACTCCCCTGTACGGCCTGGTTGATGCAGCGACGCCCGATCCACCGTTGCGCCATGAGTTCGCTGAAACTGTTCAGAGAGTCTTGGCTCAAGGGAGCGCCTCGACGGAGGATCGCGAGCGGTTGATGCACTGGTTGGAAGAATGGCGTGCTTCGGATCCTGGGTTAGGGCTTTGGTTGCAGGAGATACCACAGCTTGCACCGTATTCCATTGAGGCTCACGAGCTCGCCATTTTGGGAGTTATCGGCATGGAGTCGCTTTCCTATCTGCAGGGTCCTCTTCAGGCCCCACCGGGATGGGAGCAAAAGACACTTGGCCAATTGCAGATGATCGAGCAACACAAAAGCCTGGTCCGCTTTGTGATGATCGATTCGATTCGACGGATGGTGCTGGCGGCTGCGGAAAAAGGCGGGCAAAAGTAATGACAGTGGACTGCCTGGTTGCGTGCTTTTACCGAGCCGGCCCAGAATTCCATTCAGAATTGAAGGCGGCAATGATGTGCCTGCCGCATCCACGTCTGGAATAAGGGAAGCGGCCTGCACCAAGAGAGATGGAGATGCACCTACGCCGGCATAGACATATATTTGCTGAGGACGTTGATTAGCCCCTGGTTGGGAACGCACTGCCTGGCCGAGAAGGAGGATAGGACGTGATCGAGTTCGCTCTCTGACAGTCCCTTGAAAAGGCCGGCATAGAGCGGCTGCATGAGCGTTCCCGTATACATGCACAGCAAAGTCTGAGAAACGCAGCGCACATTCAATTGCGGATCGAGTTGCGGGTCGTTCACAACCTGAAGAATCTGGCCGGCAAGCTCAGCGGTCGCGTCCTTGACGGGTGTTGGTGGAAGCCACTTCATCCAATCATCGGTACCGAGAGTGCGCTTCTTGCGGAGAAGATCACGGATCCGTTCCATGTACGGCGATGCTGGATCGAGCATCAGCATACCCATCACACCGACATCCTTGTAGTTCCACGTCGTCCAATGCGCTTCATGCCGTTCGAAAATTCCAATCTGATCATCTAAGGCGCGGAGCCGGTCCGGATTTTCGTCGGGGGGACCATTATAGGCAGAGCCAAACTCACCTACCCAAAGAGGGACGCCATGTTGCTGGGTGAACTGCGTACCCTCGGCATCGAGAAAGAAGCGCTCCTGCCTTGCCAGGTTCCAGACCTCAGAAGCACCATTCGCGGCAGACCGGGGATGGATTGTCCCCGGGTATCGGCCCGGTCCGAAGCCGGCTGCGGTATAGTTGTGCGAACTGTAAGCGAGGTTGTCGTCAAATGGCTTTTCGAAACCGAAGAATTGCTTGGCGTAGTTGTCTCCCTCGAGGAAGATAATGTGGCGGGAATCCACTTTGCGAATCTCTGCAACCGTTCGCCGGAATAGGGAATTCATGCGGTCCCATCGAGGCCTGTAATTCGAATAGATATTCCAGGGATAGTCCCCAATCTCATTGTTTGAGCAGGGCTCATTGAGGATGTCGTATCCGGCAATGACAGCGCGGTTCGCATAGCGGCGCGCGAACTCCTTCCAAAGGGCGACGTAGCGATCCTGATAAGAGGAGACTGTCCACAAAAGACTGATGCGCGATGCGTTGTCAGAATGCCAGTGGACATTCTGCCATCCTTGCGCAGAATGGAGATCAAGAATGACGTAGAGGCCATGTTCTTCGCAATGGCGCAGTACCTGATCGAGACGGGTGAAGCCCTGCTCCTTGTATTTGAACGGAGCGGCATCATCCTCGAAGTGCCGGTAATTCAAAGGAATCCTGATTACGGAGGCTCCAGCTTTCCTGAGGAAGACCACGTCATCCTCGTTGAAGAAGTGATCAAGGAGCCGCTCGAAGAAAAATTGAGCCTTGCCTGGGCCAAGCACCTCCGCCATTTGAGCACGGAGTGTGTGCTCCGCGCCGGGATGGCCGTTGATGAAATCTTCCATGTTCATCCATCCCCCCGGACACGTTCCCCGAAGGCGAACCTTGTTCCCTTTCGTGTCGACAATGTGCCGACCACTGACACGAAGGAACTCCATCGTGCCGCTGCCGCCGGAACTGGCCTCGGTCTGCGGTGTGGACGGATGGCCTTCTTCTGCAGCGTGTGCCTTGCCGGCCAACGCTGCGGCGCTGGTCAAAGCGGCCAGCTTCAGGAAACTACGCCGCGGTTTTACCCCATCTTCGTTTTTTGACATAGGACCTCTCTTGAAAGCTGGCCACAGGGCTCAGGGGAGATGTGCTCTTTGAATCGTGGCATCTGCTCTCCCGCAGTGCCAACATTTTCCGTCACGCTGCCCGCTCCCAATCGGCATGAGACAGAGGCTGATTTACCCAAAGTGCCTGGGGGCGATGATGCCTGCGAAGACAGGATATCTCTGGCGCAAAGGATATGGGGAATGGCCTCGTAAAGGTTCAAGTGACTTCGACGCAAATTTCCTCCATGCATTCGGCGTGCAGACGCGCCGCCCCGACTCTCTGCTATTCTTCTAGTCCTGAAGTCGCTTCTGACAGCAAGCCGTGCAGCGCGACGGACTTCAACGATCCGGGAGGATTCTTGTGAAACATCGACTGTTCTTGGGCCTCTTGCTGTCCGCGGCATTTTGCATCCCAGCATTTGCTGCCCTGAAGGCGGGCGACCACGCTCCCGATTTCGCTGCCAATGGCTCACTTGCGGGCAAGGAATTCCATTTCTCACTGCAGGCCGCGTTGAAGAAGGGCCCAGTTGTCGTTTACTTCTATCCGTCTGCCTATACAGGCGGCTGCGATCTTGAGGCTCACACATTTGCTCAGGAGAAGGATCAATTCACCGCTGCGGGAGCCAGCATAATTGGCGTCTCAGCGGATAGCATCGCTCGACTCAATCAGTTTTCTGCCGATCCCAGTTATTGTGCGGGTCGCTTCCCGGTCGCATCCGATCCCAGTGGCAAGATTGCCGCTTCCTACGGAGTTTCTGTGACGGCAGGAAAGCCGGGCTTAAAAGATGTGCGCGGTGCCGCCATTGATCATGGTTTTTTTGAGCGCGAGACATTTGTGATCGGAAAGAATCATAAGATCGTTGCAGTGTTTTCTTCGAATGCAGATCATTTGACTCCGGATGCGCACGTGAAAAAGGCCCTGGCAATCGTGCAGCAGCTTGCGGCCTCAAAGTAGGAGTCGGGATCTCTTGTTGCCTTCGGAATTTCTGCGCTGACAGTCTGCCAGCACCGACGAAGGTGGAGAGAGATCGGCAAGGATGCGAAATCGTTTAAGGATGAGCGGCAACGGATCGGCGTGCTTCGGTCTGCTATCTCCTCACCCCGGCGCCGCATGAGATACGGGTTGGAAGCAAGAATCTCCGCACCCCGACTGCACCGGTGCATGGAGCGGGGTGATTCGCGCTTTTATTGCTACAGATGCTGGCTGGCCGGGCATTCGGTTCGCTGTCTTGAACCACTGCAACGCAGCCTTGGGAGCACTCGACGGGCTGCATGACCATGCGATATGCTCATCTGAGGCTTGGTGCAAATCGAATTGCAATCTGCGTGATCGATTCTCAAAAAGGGATCGCTCCGAATGGTTGACCAAGGACTGATACCGGCAGTCTGAGAAGGTTGGCCTGGGCCTGTAAGTCGTTGTTTACAAAGCGGAGAGGTGGCAGAGCCCGGTTGAATGCACCTGACTCGAAATCAGGCATAGTCGTAAGGCTATCGGGGGTTCGAATCCCTCCCTCTCCGCCATTCGTTTGCATGCGTGCGGACGTCCCAGAAAATTCAATAAGATTCCTGACTTTGGTTTCCTGCTATACATTCAACGGGTGCTGATCGTCCATGGTCCTGCGCCCAACTGCATTCTCTGAAGGCAGTCGTCCATGCCGTTGGCTGTGCGCAAGGGAGACTGTAGCGATGAGGGACGGGATCCAGCGCACCCTCTGTTGAGCGATTCGAAGGATCGCCTATCACATTCAACTTGCAAATGGAAACTTGCCGCGATTCGGGTCTGCTTTGACGTTCAAGTTGCGTGGAGTTAACCGCGGTCTGCGAGCCAAGGAAATGATGGGAAATCGCGGGTGGGCTTGAATCCCATCCGTTACAATCCTTTGCAACCGCTGTTGCGACGTCCTGGCAACCTTGCCAACTTCCAGAAAGTCAACGGAGCGTGATCATGAACGCAACCGGCCTTTTGCGTGCCGCTGCAATTCTTCTTTCCTTTGCGATTCCGGCAGGCGCACAGCAGTATCCTGACTCGATGTTAGCGGGGCTGCGGTGGCGCGATGTGGGGCCCATGCGGGGTGGGCGCTCCTTTGCCGTTGCGGGCAGTGCTGTACAGCCTGACACGTTTTATATGGGATCGGTGGGTGGCGGCGTATGGAAGACGGAGAACTCCGGGCGCACATGGGAGCCCATTGCCGACGATCCAAAGATGGGTATTCCGATTGGCTCGATTGGAGCGATTGCAGTGTCTCCGTCCGATCCCAAGGTCATCTACGTGGGTACAGGCGAGACCGATATCCGAAGCCAGCATTCCTATGGCATTGGTGTTTTCAAGTCGACTGACGCGGGCAAAACGTGGCACTCCGTGGGACTGGCCGATAGCATGCAAATCGGAAAGATCGCCATCGACCCTTCCGATCCGAATCGCGTGTATGTGGCCGCCCTGGGAAGTCCGTACAAGGCCAGCGCCGAACGGGGAGTCTTTCGCAGTCTCGACGGCGGTGCGCATTGGCAAAAAGTGTTGGCTTCCTCCACGAACCCCGATGATGTGGGCGCCGTGGATCTGGCACTCGACCCAGAGCATTCTATGACCCTCTACGCTTCGCTGTGGGCCACGCGTCGGCCGCCGTGGGCGGTGTATGCTCCGACGAATCTGCCCGGCGGTGGGTTGTTCAAGTCAACCGATGGCGGCAACACCTGGCAACGCCTGGCGAACGGGTTCCCGTCGGACCCTTTCGTGGGCAGAATCGGCATTGCAGTTGCGCCGAGCAATCCGAACCGTGTGTACGCGGTGGTCGACGATCTGGGAACTGCGATTTCTCCCTCGTATCGGGCCATGATGTTCGCCAGGAAGACGGCGGGACCCAAGCCTTCAGGTGGAATTTATCTCTCGGACGATGCGGGTTCGACATGGCGCTTGGTGAATAACGAGCGGAGGTTGTGGGGGCGGGGCTGGTACTTCGGCCAGATCGCGGTGGATCCGAAGAATCCCGATCGTGCGTACGACATTAACACGGCGACTTATAGGACGCTGGATGCGGGAAAGACCTGGGTACCCATCAAAGGGGCTCCTGGCGGCGACGATTATCACCAGATGTGGATCAATCCGACGGACGGGAATCGCATGGTCCTTTCAAGCGACCAGGGGACGGTGGTTTCCGTGGATGGGGGTGCGACATGGAGCACGTGGTACAACCAACCCACGGCTGAGATCTATCACGTGGCGGCAGACAAGCGGTTTCCCTACTGGTTGTATGGAGCGCAACAGGACTCAGGAGGCGTGGGCGTAAGCACATGGTCCCGAATGGAGACGCTCACGTTCCGCGACTGGGAGCCGACCTGTCTTGCGGGTGAAAGCAGCACAGTGGTGCCGGACCCGGATGATGGCAACCTGTTGTACGGAAACGGCGACCAGCGCTGCAACCAGGCGCTGAATCTTCCCGAGCCGGCCGGAGGCAAGCTGCCCGCGACCGACCCCAAGGATCCAAGCCGCAGGACCTGGACGCTGCCCCAGGTTTTTTCCGAGGCCGATGAGGCGCTGTACTATGCCAACCAGTTTGTGTTTCGCTCGCGCGACCGCGGCAAAAGCTGGCAGAGAATCAGCCCGGATCTTTCGCGTGTGCATCCCGCAGTTCCGGGGACACTTGATTCGGTGACGGCACGCGACATAGATCAGCCCATGACAGATCGATTCGGGGTGATCTACACGATTGGTCCCTCACCGCTGGAAGCAAAGACGGTGTGGGTGGGAACAGATGACGGCCTGATCTACATCACGCGCGACGATGGCGTCCATTGGAACGACGTAACGCCTCCGGCGATGACGGCCTGGAGCAAGGTTTCGCAGATTGAGGCGAGCCATTTCGATGCAAAGGTCGCGTACGCATCGGTGGATCGTCATCGGCTTGGAGATATGCAGCCCTACATCTACCGCACGGGAGATGGCGGCAAGACCTGGATGAATGTCACGCGTGGCATTCCGGAGGGAGCATTCGTCAACTCAGTCAAAGAAGACCCGAAGCAGAAGGGGCTGCTCTATGCAGCGACGGAGCTTCGCGTCTATGTGTCGTTCAACAATGGTGAGCAGTGGCAGCCCTTGGAGTTGAACATGCCGGTGACGTCTGTGCGTGATCTGGTGGTCCATGGAGACGATCTGGCCATTGCGACGCATGGACGTGGCTTCTGGGTGCTTGACCAGATGTCGGCGTTGCGGCAGATTGCGGCCCAGGGAACAGCGATTGCTTCCGCAAAGGCTTGGCTCTTTGCTCCGGGTACAACTTGGGCAATTCATCAGGGCGGAGAGAATGGCACGCCGTTGCCTCACGAGGAGCCGCAGGAACAGAATCCTCCGTCCGGAGTTGTTGTCTACTACTGGATCAAGTCAGTGCCTCAGTTGCCTTTCAAGATTGAGCTGTTGAATGCGAAGAAGAAGGTGGTGGGCTGCGTTGCCAGCGATGCGCCGGTGAAGCCCGTAGACACAGAAGCGATCAATGTCCAGGCATACTGGCTGCAACCCACCGCGCCGCCTTCGGCAGAGGTCGGGATGCATCGCGTGGAGCTGCATGGGCCACCTTTGCTGCCGCGCAGCTTTGGTTTTGGTCCGCAGCAGCTCGCTGCACCGCCGGTGGATGCGTGCCATCCGGCCGGATCGGCTCCAGTTCCGGCTGTTTCTCCCGGTTTGAGTCTCTTTGTCGGACCTGGAAATCTGGAACCGGGCGTGTACACGGTGCGGATGACAGTGGATGGCGAGACGCTCACACGACCCGTGACGGTCTTGCCCGATCCCCGCAAGCTGCCACAGGGAGCCGATGCGGAGCCGCGGGAGAATGACGACGAGTAGTAGAAGAGTTCGCTGCGGGGCGACGGCCTAGTGGCTGGCGTCGGGCAGGCCCACCTCGCTGGCTGGAGGCAACGTGTGGGCACTCCACCAGTTTGCGATGACCTGATTCCAGTCATCGCCGCGGCCGATCCACATTTGCGCGGCGCGGTCGTAGCGGGCCATGTTGTTGGCCAGCCAGTAGGGACGGTTGTCGCGCAGCCAGGCCTGGCTGTAAAGCGCACCTAGCTGTGTGTAGCCATCGCGCATGTCCTGGAGCTTGCCGTTGTTGGAGCCGATGGTCTCGAGCATCTCAGAGACTTCGTCCCAGCGGGTCTTGTCGGCGGCGATACTGCGGGCCTCGCTGTAGATTTGCGCGCACTCGGCTGCTTCTTCAAACTTGAGCCCGATGAAATCCATGCGGCGCGCGCCGAGTTCCATGGCGTCAAGTGCCTCCTGATTTTCGAGGGTCTGGCCGTCGGACGAGGCCGCAGAGCGCGCCTGTGCCAGCAGAGTGATGGCGCGCTCGGCGTCGAGGCGCATCTCGCGGGCCACAGGCAGAAGCTTCGCGCTGACCTGCTGGCCATGGGTCGAGAAGGGATCAACCCAGAAGTAGCTGTCCTGCACGTCGTAGAGATCGGACTTGCGGAAGACGGCGTGGGCGGCCATCAATGCGCGCTGCGCGTCGTTGATTTTGCCGGTGGGGTCGTTGTGGAAGGCGAGGCCGTATGAGTCAGTAAAGGCCTGCTCGGAGCTTTCGCCGGACTGCCAGGCTGCCGCCGCGCCGAAGAGAATGCCGAACCAGTTCTCGTCGAAGATGCCTTCGCCGTCGTCGTTCCATACGGTGTTGAGCAGGCCTTTGGCTCCGAGCTTCTGGCCGTCGCGCACAAACGCGCGAATGTTGCCGAGTGCCTCGTTGTTGTTGGGGTAGACGCGGTTCCAGTTATTGACGCCGGTGGCCACCCACGTTTCAAGGCCGGCGTTGGTGAAGGGCAGAATGTCTTTGGTGAAGTCGGGCCGGGCGTCGTAGATCCACGGCACGGCAATCATGTCTTTGGGCAGCGTGCCGACCAGTTCGGGCGATTTAACGGCGATATCGCCCCAGAAGAGAAGCTGCTTGTGGAGCGGCGCGAGCGCACCGTGGATGCGCGTGAGGAAGTCGAGGTAGACGGGGCTGAGGCCCTTCTGCTGCACCTCCGCGCGGGTTCGGCCCAGACCCAGCTCGAAGGTTTCATCGGCGCCGATGTGCGCGTAGGGACCGGGAAAGATCTTTGCCAGTTCGCTGAACCAATTGGTGATGAGCGGCAGCGTGGCCGGGTCGCCGGGGGCAAGCACGGAACCGTGCGGAGTCTCGCCGAGGGGAGAGTACTCATCGAACTTGAGCAGGTGATGGAGGTGGCCGAAGGACTCCTGCTCGGGAATGATGGTGATGTGGAATTTCGCTGCGTACGCGACCATCTCGCGCGCTTCGTCGGGCGTCATGGCTCCGCCGGGAAAGGCTGCGACGGGCGAACTGGCGTAAGCAAAGGTGGCTTCAAAGTAGGGCGAGAAGATGTTGTATTTGTAAGCGGCGAGGGTGCGCAGTTCGCGCTTGAGGAAGTCCATGTTTGGCAGCGGCCCGCGCGACCAGTCGTCCGATACGCCGCGGTGCGGCATGGCCGGCCAGTCACGCACGGTGGGCGCAAGGAGTGCGCGAGTCTTGGCGGGGCCGCGGACGAGTTGCTTGACCGTCTGCGCGCCGTAGAAGATGCCCGCGGCGGTGTCGGCAATCACGGCGAGGCCGCGCGTGCCATCGGGAACGATCACGTATCCCTCGTCGTGCATGGCGGGGTTGAGCTTGAAGGAGTGGCGGGCGAGGATCTGCTTTGCAGCGGGTGAGTCTGCATGCAACAGGCGCACGGTGACGGTGTCGTGTGCGGCGGCAGGGACGCCACGGAGTTTCAGCGCGTCCGCAAGGTCGCTGGCGGCGAACTCGTCGTCTGCATTGTGTTCGGCTTCGACGCGGATGCCGCCTGCGCCGAGTGGGATGGAGGCAACCGCCGTGCACTCGCGTGGGGCTGGGATGAGGTGCAGATCCGCGCATGAGACGGCAGACTGCGCTGCTGTGGTGAGGGTCCAGGCAGCGCATAGAAAAGAGAGAGAACCGGCAAGAACAAAAGAACGCATGAGTTAGCCCCGCACATCCGAAATCGGAGCAAGGCTACATCATGGCTCTCATGTGTGTACACCCGGCGCGCAGCATCCTATCGCAGGCTGCGCAGCGCGGGATAGAGCTTGCGCCAGTGCGTGTAGCCGGCCGCGTAGGCTGCGACGTCGGCAGGGTCGGGAGCGATGCGCTGGGCGACTTCAATGGCCTGGTTGCAGGCTGCGTCGAGATTGGGCCAGTGGCCTGCGCCAACGCCCGCGAGCAGCGCAGAGCCGAATGCGCCGCCTTCCTCAGCGGTGAGGACTTCGACGGTCTGGTTGTAGATGCCTGCCTGAATCTTTCGCCAGAGCGGGCCGCGCGCGCCGCCGCCGCCGAGACGCACGGCGCTGACGGGAATGCCGAGCTCGGCGAAGAGGGTGAAAGTGTCTTGCAGCGAGTAGGCCACGCCCTCGAGCACAGCACGGACAAAGTGCGCGGCAGAGTGGCTGGAACTGATGCCGGCGAAGGCCGCGCGGACCTCCGGGTCGAGGTGCGGCGTGCGCTCGCCGAGCAGATATGGAGCCCACATCAAGCCCTGGCTGCCAGCGGGAATCTTTTCCGCGGCGGCGGTGAGGGCATCGTAGTCCTGCGTGGCAAAGAAGGTTTCTTTGAGCCAGCGGAAGCTGAGGCCTGCCGACTGCGTGACGCCCATGACGTGCCAGACTCCGGGCACGGCATGGCAGAAGGTGTGGAGGCGGCCTTTGGGATCGCGTGTGGGGTTGGCGGTGGCAGCAAAGACTACGCCGGAGGTGCCGATGGTGGCCGAGACGGAGCCCGGCTGCAGGATTCCCATCCCGACGGCGCCTGCGCCCTGGTCACCCGCGCCGGCGACGACGGGCGTGCCGGCGGCTAGGCCGGTGTGCGCGGCGGCGGACTCGCTGATGCGCGCGCAGACCTCGGGCGATTCATAGACGCGCGGGAGCCAACTCTCAGGAATGCCCGCAGCTTCAGCGACCTCGCGGGACCAGCGGCGGTGCGTCACATCGAGCAGCAGAGTTCCGCTGGCCTCCTGCACATCGATGGCGAACTCGCCGGTGAGGCGGTAGCGGACGTAGTCCTTGGGGCACATGACATGCCGTGTCCTGGCAAAGATCTCCGGCTCGTGTGTCTTGACCCAGAGCAGCTTGGTCAGCGTGAAGTTGGGCAGAGCGGGGTTGCAGGTGAGCTCGATGAGCTTGTCATAGCCGATCTTCTCGTGGAGCCAATCGCACTCGGGCTGGGTGCGCGTGTCGCACCAGATGAGCGAGGGGCGCAGGACTGCGCCGTTTTCATCGAGCAGAACGGCGCCGTGCATCTGGCCGGTGAGGCCAATGGCGGCGATGGGCTGCTTTGGCTCAGGCGCTGCGGCGAGCGCAAACCGGATGGCCTCCTGCGCGGCGCGCCACCAGTCTTCGGGGTCCTGCTCGGCCCAGCCGGGATGCGGGGTGCGAAAGGGCGCGTGCTCGCTGGAGGCGCTGGAGATGACCTTGCCTGCCGCATCGACAACAACCGCCCGTGTACCGCCTGTGCCTACATCCATGCCAAGGAACCACATTGCCGTTCACCTCATTGCCTAAATCGGTTTTCTCAACGCTGGCAAGAATAGCAGCTTTGCCACAGCGCGCAAAAGCCAGTCCACCCTTCACCCGCCGCAAGTTTTCGATTGCCTCTGTCACCTCCGCAGGAATACGATCTGCCCGTGCCCCCGAAAAGATTCCCCATGCCGAACGCCAATTGCGACATCATCGAAAGCCTTCATGCCGCTGCCGCCTGCGGAGACGGCCCGGGCTAACTGCGTGATGCAAGGCTAAGTCAACTACCCTGCCGTATCCTCCCCATACCCAAGCGGCACTCAGCAAGAAAGAGGTCACCCCATGAGCACGCACGCACTTTCCCCGGAAGCCATCCTTCAGACCGGCCTGGCCTTCTGGGCCTCCAAAACCCTCCTCAGCGCGGTTGAGATGGAGGTCTTCACCGAAGTCGCCAAGCACCCCGAAAGTCTCCAGACCCTCAGCGGCCGGCTCGGTCTGCACCCCCGCTCCGCGCACGACTTCCTCGACACACTCGTCGCTCTCGGCTTCCTTGAGCGCCAGGACGGCCTCTACTACAACACGCCATCCACTGATCTCTTCCTCGACAAACACAAACCGACGTACATCGGCGGCATTTTGGAGATGGCCAATAAGCGTCTCTATCCCCACTGGAACAAGCTCACCACTGCTCTGCGGACTGGCGAGCACCAGAACGAAGCCGCCGGGGAGCACGACACTTTTGCTGCTCTGTATGCGGATCCTACGCGACTCAAGGGCTTCCTGCGCGCCATGACCGGCATCAGCCGCGGCGCAAACAAGACGATTGCTTCGCGCTTCCACTGGGACAAGTACACGACCGCTGCGGACTGTGGCACGGCGCAAGGTGACCTTATCGTCCAGATCGCCCTCCACAATGACCACATCTCCGGCATCGGTTTCGATCTGCCCGAGGTCGCTCCGATCTTCGAAGAGCATGTCGAAGCCCATGGCCTCTCCTCGCGCGTGCGCTTCCAGCCCGGCAGCTTTTTTGAGCATGCGCTGCCCCAAGTGGACGTAATCCTGATGGGGCACATCCTGCACGACTGGAACCTTGACGAGAAGAAGATGCTGATTCGCAAGGCTTACGAATCATTGCCGGAAGGTGGCGCGTTCATCGCATATGACGCGATCATTGACGATGACCGGAAGCAGAATGCATTTGGCTTGCTGATGAGCCTGAACATGCTGATCGAGACGCCGGGCGGATTTGACTACACGGCATCCGACTGCGTGGGATGGATGCGCGAAGCCGGGTTCCGCGAGACCCGCGCGGAACACCTTGTCGGCCCGGATTCAATGGTGGTGGGCATCAAGTAGAGTTGGCTGGCCGGAGCAGGAAGAGTGACCGGCCAGCATCTCACAATAGAGTACGAATTTCCGTCTTGTGATGGGCCGCACATGAGGAAAGCGTGCGGCGGATGAGAATGATTGCGTAAGGCCGATCCGCGAAACGATGCGCCGGCCCGCCTCTGGAGAATTCAACCGATGAGCGATCTTGCCCCTCTTGCTGAATCCGTTGTTGTGGACCCGCTGGTGGGTCATCCGGCGGACTACCATGTCTTTCACAAGTTTATTGAGCGCTGCAAATGCCTGCCTGCGATTACGACGGCGGTGTGCTGGCCGCTGAGCGATGTGGCGCTGCGCGGCGCGGTAGAGGCAGCCGCTGCGGGATTGATTGAGCCGACGCTGATTGGCGATGAAGCGGCGATGAAGGTGCTGGCAGCGAAGATTGGCGTGGACATTTCGAAGTTTCCCATTGTGGATGCGGAGATGGAGACCAAGGCCGCCGAGATCAGCGTGAGCCTGTGCCGCAGCGGGCAGGCGCAGGCGATGATGAAGGGCAGCCTGCACACCGATGAGCTGATGAAGGTGGCGATGGCGCGCGATACCGGACTGCGGACCTCGCGGCGCATCTCGCATGTGTTTGTAATGGACACGCCGGCGTATGCGCGGACGCTGCTGATTACCGATGCGGCGATCAACATCAAGCCGGAGTTTGAGGACAAGATTCACATTGTGCAGAACGCAATTGATCTGGCGCACGCGCTGGGGATTCCTGAGCCGAAGGTAGCGTTGCTTTCAGCGGTGGAGACGGTGACTCCGAAGATTCCTTCGACGATGGAAGCCGCGGCGCTGTGCAAGATGGCGGATCGTGGGCAGATTACTGGTGGCATTCTGGACGGACCACTGGCGTTTGATACAGCGGTGAGCCTGAAGGCGGCGAAGATCAAGCATCTGAATTCGCCGGTGACGGGACAGGCGGACATTCTGGTGGTGCCGGACCTGGAGAGCGGCAATATGCTGGCCAAGCAGCTTGAATATCTGGGCGGCGCGCAACTGGCTGGCATTGTGCTGGGCGCGCGGGTGCCGGTGATTCTGACCAGCCGCGCGGACTCGGCCGAGACGCGGCTGACGAGTTGCGCGGTGGCTGTGCTGCTGCACAACGCAAACCAGGGTGCGTAACCCCGGGCGCTGAACAAGGGATGCCGGGAAAAAGGGCGTAACTCCGGATGGGAACTGCGCCCTTTCTGCCGGCGATGAGAAGCGGGTTCAGTCCATGGCCAGGCTGAGCTGGTGGCGGACGTCGGCGCCGCGAATCCAGAAGATGACGTCGGTGGCAATATTGGCTGCGTGGTCGGCGATACGTTCCAGGCTGCGCGAGACCATGAGTCCATTCATGGCCTGCTGAGTGAACTCGGGTTTGTCCTGGATGAGCTTGAGCAGATCGGCGTGGGCGCGGCGATTCATGCGGTCAATCTCGTCGTCCATTTCGCGGACGGTGTCAGCAAGCCGGGCATCGCCCTCAAGCAGAGAGTGAATGGCGGTGCGGATCATGCGGCCGGCGTATTCGCCCATGGCCGCGAAATCGACGGGCAGGTCGATTTCACCGGCTTTAACGATGTCGCGTGTGCGGCGGGCGATACCCATGGACTGATCGCCGATTCTCTCGAGGTCGCCATTGATTTTGATGACAGCAAGGATGAAGCGTAGGTCAATGGCCATGGGCTGCTCTTTGGCGAGGAGCTCGTAGGCCATCTCGTCCAACTCACGTTGGGCGGTGTTGATGGCAGTCTCATTCTGCTTGACGTATTGGCAGAGGGAGAGATCGCGATGGAGGTATGCTTCGACCGCGGACTCGACTGCCTGCTGCGCGAGGGCAGCCATGGCAAGGAGTTTGTCTTTGAGCTCGGCAAGCTGCAATTGGAAGTGAATACGCGGCACTCGGTCTGTTGCTCCTCTACTTGATTGTGCATCAAGCTGTGTTATCAGATTGCAAAATTACAAACCGGCACCAGAAGGATTACGACACTTTGGGCACGGGAGAGTCTTGTGGAGTTGGACGCGGCACAATTGATTTAGATGCTCTAGGCTGGAAGGATGAACGGGACGAGGGTGTCGATGTTGACGATTGATGCAGCGAAGTGCGAGGCACGGGACAGCTACAAGCTGATGAGCGGACTGATTGTGCCGCGGCCGGTGGCACTGGTGTCTACGGTGGACGAGCAGGGACAGGTGAATCTGGCGCCGTTCAGTTTTTTTACAGGTGTGGGCTCGGTACCACCGACGGTTTTGTTTTGCCCGACGTTGCGGCGGGCGACGGAGGGCCCGGCGGGCCATCGCAAGGACACTTTGCACAACGTGGAGCAGACCAACGAGTTTGTGGTGAACGTGGTGAGCGAGGCGATGGCGGGCGCGGCAAATGCGACGGCAGCGGAGGTGGCGCCGGAGGTGGATGAGTTCAAACTGGCTGGGCTGACGGCGTTGGCGAGCGAGGTAGTGAAGCCGCCGCGGGTGGCAGAATCGCCGGCGCAGATGGAGTGCAAGCTGCTGCAGGTGATTTACACGGGGCATGTTCCGGGAGCGGGTGTGATTGTGCTGGGCGAGGTGTTGCGCTTCCATGTGCGGGAAGACCTGGTGGAGAATTTTCGCGTGGATCCGGTGGGTCTGGCGGCATTGGGACGGATGGCGGGCAATACCTGGGTGCGGACACGCGAGCTACTGGAACTGGAACGGCCCAAGTAGCCGGTGAGGTCTTCCGCGTCACTGCGGGGGATGGAAAACTGCTCTATTGTGATGCGGTAAGAGCCTTGGTCGGCGCGGTTCGATTGCGCGGAGAGGAGGCTCATGATTGCCTGTTCGAATCCCATTCCAGAGTGTGAGAGGCGAAGTTCGCGGAGAGGCGGGAAGAGATTTGCGGCCTTTCTCTGCGTACTGGCGTTGGCGGGTTGCCATGCCGGGGTGAGCGCCGCGGGAGGGAGTGCAATGGACCTGACAATACCGAGCTTTCATCTAGGACAGATACCGGTGGAGTTTACATGCGACGGGACAGACCGCTCACCGGAGATGACGTGGAGCGCGCCACCCGCGGGAACCAAGAGCATGACGCTGGTGGTGACGGATCCGGACGCGCCGGCGGGAACGTGGGTGCACTGGGTCCTGTTTGACATGCCGCCAGAGCGTCACCACCTGGTGGCCGGTGTGCCGGGTGTGGCGCAAATGGCGGACGGTGGCCGGCAGGGACACAACGATTTTGGACGGATCGGCTACGGCGGGCCATGTCCGCCGGGGCATGCAGTGCATCGCTACTTCTTTGACCTGTATGCATTGGACACGATGCTGAAGCTGGAACCGGGAGCGACTCGCACAGAGGTAGAGAGCGCGATGCAAGGGCATATCCTGACGCATGCGCAGGTTGTGGGGCGCTACGGGCGATAGCACGCAGCTGATCCGAGGCGCTCGAGGTGTAGGCGCGAGCCGAGACCGCGATGGACAGGACGGATCGAACTGTGCGCGCTTTTTGCAAAAAGGCAGAGCGTCACTCAGGCGAGATTCCAGCGCTGCTCCTAAAAAGCGAAGAGAAGCGAAAGATGACGGCTCGAAAACATGCAAAGAAAATGTGGAAAAGTGCAAATAAATTTAGGGGGGGGTAGGGGGGTGGCTTTGGGGGTACGGACCGGGGCTGACATCGGACCAGATGTGAAGGTTGTCGGCATGGCGCGGGTCTCCTGAAATGAAAATGCCTGAGAAGACGGGCCGGTGGGCGCGGTTCTCAGGCTGATGGTTCTAGTATGCGCGTTTGCGGGAATTAACATGCAAAACTGCGGAAGTTTTTTGATGAGTGGAATGAAAGAGTTAGGAGAAATATTGGGTTGGAGGGCTTGACGGAGAGACAGCTGCTGGCTTCTAGCTTTTAAGTGGCGGGTGGTGAGGCAACACCAATCAGGACGTTCTTGGCAGTGTCTTGTGGACTATGGAGGCTGCTCTCCGGTGGAGGCGGCGGTGGGCTGGTGCAATGCGGTTGCCTGCATGGACCCAACGACTGGCAATGTCATCTCGACCACGTTGGGGAGTGTCGGGAAGTGTCATGGCCGGGGGGGCGTTCAACGCACATGATCCTGGGATTCGGAATCCAGCTCGGCTGGATACAACGAACATCAGCACCGATGCCAAGTATCGAGGGGTTCAGCTGGCGAATACGATAAGGGCGCAGGGAGTGACGGTGTACTCTATCGGTTTGGGAGACAAGATTGACCAGACTTATCTGCTTGAGATGGCGAATGACCCTGCGAGCCCGACTTATGACCCCACCCAGCCGTCCGGACTTGCGGAGTTTGCGCCTACGTCGAGTCAACTGGACACTGCGTTCCGGACGATTGCTTCGAAGATTCTGCTTCGCTTGACGCAATAAGGACTGAAGGGGAAGTCGGCTGATAGAAGGTTGTGCCGGCTGAATGGGAATTGCCGGGCTGAAAGCGACGGCGCAAGGCTGAGGTCGATGCGGGCGTGAAGTCTGACGAGGGCTGAGAAGAGATTCTTCTCAGCCCGTTCGATTTTATGGGCCATCGATTTGAAGGCGGGGCAGTGGTGACCGCTGCCGGTGGGGAATGGGGAGTCAGGAGGACATTTCAGCGCCTCTGGCTTCATGGCCGAGAGCGGCGAGAAGGGAGAGGGTGACGGCGACGAGGAGGACGGTTCCTGCGAGGACGGCGGGATAGTTGCCGGACCACTCAGCAAGGCGGGCCTGGAGGACGCCGTTCCATGAGGTAATGAGGCCGCCGAGCTGATAGGCGAGTCCGGGGGCGGTGGCGCGGACGGGCGCGGGCGAGAGTTCGGTGAGGTAAGCGGGGACGACTCCCCAGGCGCCCTGCACCATGAACTGCATGAGGATGGCGCCAACGGCGAGGGTGGCGGCGGAGTGTCCGTAGGCCCAGAGCGGGATGACCGGCAGGGCGAGAAGCGCGGCGGCGATGATGGCGCGCTTGCGGCCCCAGCTTTCCGAGAGCAGACCAAAGACAAATCCACCGGCAATGGAGCCGAGGCCGTACAGCACGCCGATGAGGCCGACGGTCTGGGGCGTGAGGTGCATCTGGACGGCGAGGAAAGTCGGATAGACGTCCTGGGTGCCGTGGGAAAAGCTCATGAAGGCGGTCATGAGAAGGATGAGAAAGAGGAAGCGCGGCAGGAATTTGAGGATGTGGGCCGGGATGACGCGGGTGGAGGCTGGTGCTTTGGGTGCGGCGGCGCGGGCGAGCCAGACGGGGCTTTCCTGGACGCGGGTCTGGATGTAAAGGACGAGTAGAGCGGGACTGGCGCCGACGAGGAAGAGACCACGCCAGCCGATCGAGTGGAAGAGCAGGCCAAAAGCGGCAGAGGCAAGGATTGATCCGAGGGCGTAGCCCTCTTGAAGGATGCCGCTGAAGGCGCCGCGGCCCTTCTGGGGGAGTGTCTCAAAGGTAAGGGCGGCGCCGACGCCCCACTCACCGCCCATGGCAATGCCGAAGAGGGCGCGAAGGGCGAGCAGAACATGGAGCGAGGGGGCAAAGGCGCAGGCGAACTCGATGACGGAGAAGCTGAGGATGTTGAAGATGAGGATGGGTCGGCGACCGTAGCGGTCAGCCAGCAAGCCGAAGAGGAGCGCGCCGACGGGGCGT
>JAJYAE010000020.1 GCA_021779695.1 Acidobacteriota bacterium
ATGGCCGCGTTGACGAAGAGGGCAAGGGTGAGGGCGAGGGCGGAGTCGACGTTGGCGAGGTGAATGGCTTCGCGCTTGCCCTCGGGGGTGCGCGGGTAGCGGCGGCTCTGCACGATGGAGGAGTGCAGGTACAGGTTGTGGGGCATGACGGTTGCGCCGAGGATGCCGATGGCGATGTAGAGCATGGCCGGATTGCGGAGGATCTGCGGCGAGGGAAGGACGAGACTGCCTAGGGCGGGCAGCAGATCTGGGCGCGAGAAGATCATCTGGACACCAAAGAGCGCGAGGATGGTGCCGATGAGAGCGATGACGAGCGCTTCGACATAGCGGAAGCCCCAGCGCTGAAGGAGCAAGATGAGCAGGACGTCGAGGCCGGTGATGAGGACGCCGTAGAAGAGCGGGATGTGGAAGAGCAGCTCGAGGGCGATGGCGGAGCCGATGACTTCGGCGAGATCGCAGGCGGCGATAGCGATCTCTGCCATGAGCCAGAGGAAGACGCTGACTTTGGCGCCGTAGCGCTCGTGGCAGAGCTGGGCAAGGTCGCGGCCGGTGGCGACGCCGAGTTTGAGCGAGAGACTCTGCAGGAGGATCGCCATCAGATTGGAGAGCATGATGACGAAGAGGAGCGTGTAACCGAAGCGCGCGCCACCAGCGATGTCCGTGGCCCAGTTGCCGGGGTCCATGTAGCCGACGGAGATGAGGAAGCCGGGGCCGATGAAGCCGAGAAGCCGCCGCCAGTAGAAGGGCGAGCGGGAGACGCTGACGGTAGAGTAGACCTCCGGCAGGGACGGCTCAGGCGTGGTGATGCGGGATGTGGTTTCAGTCGCCATTCGGCTGAGATGGGCCGGCAAGTAAAGCAATCTCAGTATGGCACAGGATATTAATTATAGTTAATGAATTCTTTTACTTTTAATTACACGAAAGTTTGAGGGCGAAGCCAGACAGCTTCCGCAGCGGGGCGGCCGAGTATGGAGGTGCTGGCAGTGAGTTGAATCGAAACGGTTTGGTCGTAGTTCTGGCTGAGTACGCGGAGGGTGCAGCCGGGTCCGATGCCTGCGTTGTGGAGGAAAAGCAGGAGGCGGGGATCGCGCTCCTGGAGGCTGACGACGGTGTACTCGCTACCGGCGGCGGCTTCAGAGAGGGGTAGCTCGCCGCGCTGCTTGCGCAGGGCGGGGCTTTCAGGCAGGACTGAGTTGCCGTGAGGGCAGGCGCCAGCTTCGCCGAGTTTCTCGCGGAGCTTGACCTCAAAGGCGGGCGAGACGGCGTGCTCGAGGCGCTCGGCTTCCTCGTGAATCTGGTACCACTCCATGCCGAAGACCTCACTGAGCATGCGCTCGATGAGGTGATGGCGGAGGGCGGTGCGGTAGGCGGTTTCGCGGCCGGCGGGAGTGAGACGGACGATGCCGTCGTCGCCGACCTCGACGAGGCTGTCGCGGCGGAGGCGCTTGAGGGCCATGGTGACGGCAGGCGCGGAGACCTCAAGCCAGTGGGCGAGCATGGCAGGGATGACCTGATGGCCCTCGGCTTCGGCTTCGAGGATGGCTTTGAGGTAATTCTCTTTGGAGACGTGGATGGAGTCTTTCATGGCTGCGCTGAGAGACCAGTCTATACGCAGGGGTGGTGCGCGGGGGACGCGGTTCGCAAACCATCTGACCGGCGGGGGTCAGCGAGCGGGTTGTCCGGAATGCAAAAGCTGAGCCACTGTTGCTTGCCCGAAAGGCGGCCCCGGCCAAGAGACGAGCAGTAGGCTACAACTGAGCCTGTTCCGCCGCCCTTGGCCGGGGTCTCCGCAATCGCCTGCCTTGATTTTCCGTTCAGCAGCCAGCGCATGCCGATCAACGCGGCTTCGGCTTCCTATTTCGCCTGCGCCAACCCTTCAACAACTGCCGCGATCTTGTCGAGGATCTGCTTCCAGCCTTCCACCTGACCGCTCTCGATTGCGTTCTGCATGGTTTCATTTCCAATGAAGGTGAGTTTCGTCTGGCCGTTTCCAAGGTCCTCAAAAAGAATCACGTCGCAGGCGCCTTCTATTGCCTCATGTTCGATTCCGTATTGCGCAGGCTCGACCTTGTTTCCCTTCGAGTCAGAAAAGTACATAGAGGAGACGATCTTCTCGTGCAGAACAATCTCATGGTATTCACCGCCATTCCAGAACTCCTGCCCGTCGGGCGATCGCATGCAGCAGAGGAATTTTCCTCCCACGCGAAAGTCCATCTGGCAAAAGGGTGCGGTGAATCCCTTGGGCCCCCACCACTGCATCACATATTTCGGGTCTGTCCACGCCTTCCAAACCAATTCGCGTGGGGCATCAAAAATTCGGGTGACAACCATTCGCTCTTGCTGATTGACTGCGCTATCTGTCATCTCTGACCTCCGCTTTTTTCATTTGCTTGACTACCACATCGAGCTTGTCGAAACTCTCTTCCCAGAACTGGCGATAGCTGATGGCCCATTCGCTGACTGTCTTGATGGCCTGTGGCCTGAGCGTGCAGACGCTCTCCCGGCCGCGCCTTGCTTTGGTCACAATGCGGGCCCGCACGAGGCAGGCGATATGTTTCGAAATCATCTGCTGCGAGAGTGCAAACGGCTGGGTGAGTCCATGGATTGTGGCCGGTCCGCGGGAGAGTCGTTCGATCATTGCCCGCCGGGTCGGATCCGATAAAGCCGCAAAGGTTGTGCTCAAACTATCCACAACCATATGGTAGTGGAATTTTGTTAGCTGTCAACTGCTCATCTCGCGATCCCAGTCTTTTGTTCATTGATCCATGAACCCTGACAGCTGGACGACGAGTGTGATCGATCGCCAAGACGCTCATTGAGTTGCTGGATGGCCGCAATGGATTGGGACGGCACAGCGGGGATGGAGCGGGAACCGAAGCTGAGAGAGAAAGGAGGGCTTGCAGGGATGGAGGGACTGCGGGTCGAAAGGCCGCGAGGTGCGTGGCGCTCCAGGATGGAGCGCCACGCAACGATGCGGGTGATGTGAGGGATGGACTAGTTGCCTTCGGGGGTTTCAGGCATTTCTGGCTGAGATATCTCAGAGGCAGTCAGTAAGTAGTTGCCGCTTTGATCGACAAGCAGATAGCCCTGGACCTGGATGGCTGTGTTGGCAGTCAAGGAGGCGAAGCTGGAGGCGGTGAGGCTGTTGCCGTAGCTGGTACTGGGGACGGCGACAGCGTTGAGGGTGACGAGCTTCACGTAGGTGTCAATGAACGACGGCACGGCAAGGGTGATGCCGAAGTCGAGGTTGGAGCCAGAGGCCTGCGGCGCAGCGGCCAGGACGCCGAGGATGTTTTCTCCACCGAGGGTGATTTGCGTGGCGTCGAGGTTGCCGCTGGAGTCAGTGCCACCGGCGACGATCACGGCCTGGCCGGGGAAGACTTCCGCGCTATTAAACATGGACGCGGTGAGTCCGAGCTGCTGGGCATCTTCGTTGATGCCGTAGGTGGTGGACGAGGCAACGAGGACATTGAGAGTCATGCCGGTGGACATCATGGAGCCAAAATCTTCCTGCGGAACCATGGAGAAGCCGGTGAGGTTGCCCTTGCTGTCATGGGTGACGGTGACGACAATGCCTTTGGCTCCATCTTCCTGGCCTGAGCTCATGCCGGCGGCGAGTGGTGTGATGGAGAGCGCAAGCAGCGTTCCGTCAGTCTGCGTCTGTCCCTGGATCTGCACGATGGAATTCTGGGTGATGGACGACAGAGTTACGCCATTGGGGAATTGAGTCGAGCCGTTGATGGCGAAGGTGAACTGCTGGCCGGAGTCGCCGGACTGGACGGTGATGCTGGAGCTGCTGATGGCGACAACCATGCCGGCAACTTCCACTTCGCGCTGGTTGTCATTTTCATTCTCAACCTGAGCGGCACTGGTGCTGATGGCCGGCGTGAAGGTGACCGTGGAGCCGGAGATGGAGAAGGACTGCGAGAGGCTGAAGGCGAGGTGGAGGTCGACCTCGCTGGTGGTGGTGAAGCTGAGCACGGGATTGAGCGCCACGGTCACGGTCGGCGAACTGAGCGTCGCGGTCGCGGTGACGGGCAGATTCGTGCTCGGGTCAAGATACGTGACCTGCGCAGCGGAGACGGTGACGGCGACGGAGTTGTATGTTCCGGGTGCGAGGCTGGTGAGCTCGATGGGCTCGTGCAGAGAGCCGAGGCCGGAGAGTTCGACGGTCTCAGGATGCGAAAGCACGCTGACAGGCGAGCCGCTGGCGGGAGTGACCGAGACCGCCGAGATGGTGACTTTGGCGGAGAGGATGTTGCCGAGCGGGGCGTCGCTGACGGAGACCATCATCGGTGCGGTGCCGGGTTTGGACGAGGGCGTACCACTGGCCCCGTTGGACATGGAACTGCAACCGGACAAAACAAGGAGTCCGGCCAGGCTGGCGGCGCCGAGAGCGGAAAGCTGCAAAGATGGTGCTAACTTCATGATTCCTTACCTCCGAAAGGTTCTGCCGGAACCGAATCCAACGAGCCGGTTGGTCCGGGTGAATTGGGTGGATCAACCGCGCAAGGCAGGAGCGGCGGATCGCTGAAAAAGCTCTAAGCCGAACAAGGAAACCGGGGCGTTGATGCTGCAACTATTGACTTTTTTGCCCCTGTTATTGAACATGCGCGTCTGAAAAGTGGGTTGGGTATCACCAGAAAGTTGCAGGAGAAGGTGGTGAGCGAAGACGGTTTGAAGGCGAGCAAGTGAGCGCTTGCGCGCATTCGAGAAGCGCTTTCGGAGCTGCAGGCAAAGACGATTGCGCCCCGGGGTTGCGACGGGACTCGGGCTCAACGGAGTGAGCTTACCCTTTGAACGGCCTTCTGCCGACACGATTCTCCTCTTCCGTACCAAGGCAGGACAACAAGGACTCAGGCGATGGATTCAGGATGCGGCAACGGCCACATCTGGAGCCTCACCAAGAGATAAGGGCGGGGAGATGGGCCGGAAATATAGGCGCAAGGGAAACTTTCCGCTCTCCTGCCGTTGGGTGAGACGGAGGATCGGAAAAAAGGTGAGGCCGGATCGGTGAATGATCCGGCCTTGGGAGCAGCACGCAAGTAACTGGAAGATGACAGGTTAGTCATCTTCCAGCGAAGGGGCGTTATCTGACGCGGACGGTGGGCTCGACGGAGAGTCCGGGACGGAGGAGGTGGTTGGAATCTTCGTCCTTCAGGTCCGTGAAGTCGACCCGGACAGGGACGCGCTGGACGACTTTGACGTAGTTTCCGGTGGCATTTTCCGGCGGGAAGAGCGAGAGAACGGAGCCGGTGGCGCCGCCAATCTGCGTGACGCGCCCCTTGTAGTCCTTTCCAGTGGCGTCAACGTGGATCTCGACGGATTGGCCGGCGGTCATGTGCTTGAGCTGGGTCTCCTTGAAGTTGGCGGTGATCCAGAGGTCTTCGAGGGAGACGAGGGTCATGAGGTTCTGCCCGACGGAGACATTCTGATTGATTTCGACGCTCTTGCGGGTGACGATGCCGGAGACTGGCGCGGTGATGTGGGTGTAGCTGAGATTGAGCTGAGCCTGCTCCAGCTGCGCCCTGGCCTGAGCGACCTGGGCGAGGGCCTGCCGGGCGCGCGCGTTTTGCGCCTCGACTTGCTGCGGGCCGGTTTGCGCGTATTTCAACTGGGCGAGGGACTGGCGCTCGCGTTCGCGGGCGACACGGACGGCATCACTGGCGGCCTGCTGGCTGGCCTGGGCATCAGCGAGTGCGGCCCTGGCTGCATCGGCCGCGGCCACGGCTGCGTCATACTGCTGCTTGCTGATGACGTCTTTGGCGACGAGCGGCTTGTAGCGTGTGAGGTCAGACTGAGCTTTGAAGTCGTTGGCCTGGGCCTGAGCGACGCGGGCCTTCGCGGCATCAAGCTGCTGGAGGGCCTGCGAGATGGCGGCCTGAGCGCCCGTGACATCTGCGTTGGCGGAGCTGAGATTGCTGCCCGTGTTGACGGTGGCGATGGGCACAGCAACCTGGGCCGCGGCGGCGTTGGCCTCAGCGCTGGCCAGGGCAGCCTTGGCGTTGTCGACTGCTACCTGAAAGTCGCGCGGGTCGAGCTCCGCGATGGAATCGCCTGCCTTGACGAGCTGGTTCTCTTCAACGTCAACCTTGATGACCTGGCCTGCGATGCGGGAGCTGATCTGAATCAGATGGCCGTTGATCTGGGCGTCGTCGGTATCCTCGTAGAAGGTGGAGCGCCACCATAGTCCGGCGGCGACCAGCGCGAGAACGACGATGACAACGACGATGATGCCTTTGCGCCGCGATTGCGGCTGAGCCATCTCGGTGCTGTCATCCGGCGCGGTTTGGCCTGCGGTTGGGTTTGAATCGGCCACGTCTACTTTCCTCCCAAATACTTCTTGTAGTCCTGCGCTGCGCCGACGGCGCGCGCGAGGTTGAGTTTGGCCACGTTATGACGGTAAAGGCTGGCCACGTACTGATCGTTTGCCTGGGCCAGAGACTGCTCAGCCTGGCTGACGGCGAGGTTGTCACTGACGCCGCTGGCGTATCGCTGCTGGGCCTCAGAGAGTTCTTCGGTGGCCAGTTCGACGCTGGAGCGAGCGACCTGAACCTGCTGCTGCGCGGAGGCGATGTCAAGCAGTGCATTGCGGACGTCTGCGTCGACCTGGGCGTTGGCGTCACTGAGCTGCGCCCTAGCGGTGTCAAGCTGGGACTGCGCCACCTGGGCATCTCCGCGGAGTCCAAACTCCTTGAAGAGCGGGACGCTGAGGGTCCCGGAGGCGTCTCCGGTTCCGTGCGAATGGGAGACGTTGACGCCGATGTCACCGTAATCGCCGGCGAACTCGACGGTGGGCAGGCGCTCGGCGGTAGCGGCTTTGCGCTGTTCCTGAGCGGCGGCGGCTTGCTCGACGAGGGCGGCGAGGTCTTTGCGGCCGGCGTGCGCATCGCGGATGGCGGCATTCACGTCAATCTGGTCGAAGGCAGAATAAGGCGCCTTGTCCGTGAGGTTGAAAGCCTGGTCAAGAGGAAGACCGATGGTGCGGGCGAGGGCGAGCTTGTTTTTCTCAAGGTCGTTGCGGCTGACGATGTCCTGCTGCTGGAGTGACTGGTAGTCGACGCGGGCGCGCAGCTCATCGAGGCGGGGTGCAGTGCCGGCCTGGTGACGGGCGACGGCCTGATCGAGGGAGATCCTGGAAGTGGCGACCTGGGCATCCACACTCTGGACGCGCGCCTGATCCGCGAGGACGAGCAGGTAGGCGTTGCCGACGGTGAGGACGACCATGTCGCGGGCGTCCTGCGCGGAGAGCTGAGCTCCGTTGAAGTTGTGGCGAGCGGCCAGGTACTCGTGGAGCGACTTGAGGTTAAGCAGGGAGAGGGTGAGGTTGGCGCGCAGGTCCGTGAAGCCGAAGGGGCCGATGATGGTGGGGAAGCCGGGGATGCGAAGTCCCTGCGCCGCGAGGTCAACCTGCGAGACGCTCTCCTGGGCGTTGAAGGTGACGGTGGGCAGGAGGGACTGAAGCTGACTGAGGCGCTGCCCGCGGACCTGCTGCGTTTGCGTGGCGCTCAGGATGATGCCCAGGTTGTTGCGCAGGCCGCGCTGAATGGCGTCGTCAAGTGAGAGATCGATGGGCTGTGCGGAGGCCTGGCCAGCCGCGACGCTGCCGGAAAAGCTTGCCGCCGTGGGCCCGCTGGGGGCGTTGGGTGCAGCCTGCGCGGTAAGTCGCGGAAGGGGCGCCAAAGCCAGGGAAACGGCGAGAACTCCAGTCGCGAGCCCAGCCTTGGCGCAAAAAAACAGTACGGGATTTCTTGAACTATTTGATGGCATCAAGAATCGTCTTCGAGTCTTGGCAGCGACGAGCTGCCGGAAAGATGTTGGCAGTCTATGGATGCCCGAGGATGGTCCGCGGGTTCTGAAATCTAGTGTACCGAAGAAAAGGCGCAAGGCGGGCGAGGAACGCGTTTGCTTCACGATAGTTGCGCCTTGCGGGCAGGCAGGGCACCGGCGGTGCGGGGTAAGGCTCCAGCAAGGAGGAGCCTAGCGGGGCGTGGTGGCCTGAATGAGCTGGGTTGCCAGGGAACAGAGTCCCTGACGGAAGACTTCGCGAACTGAAGCGGCGGTCCAGGCGGCGCGGGGACCGGCGTGGGCGGCGAGCAGGCTGGCGGTCTCAGTGGAAGTGAAACCGGCGACGGCACGAAAAGCGAAGATGACGCGAGAGTCCATGGGGAGGTCGTTGAGCCAGGCGCGGACTTTGTCGCGTTCGGGGCCGCCCATCATTTCCTGTAACTGCTTGCCATAGGCGCCGGCTGCATCGAGGTCATCGTCTTCAATGCAGCTGGAGGCGGCGATGGGCAGGGTGGGAGCCGCGAGGCAGCCGGGCTGACGGCGCTCCAGAAGCTCCACGGCGGCGACGGCGAGGGCACGGCGACTGCTCATGCGGGCCTGTTCGGCGTCATCGCATGCGGAGATTTCCGCGTGGGTGACGGCATGCTCTACGAGGTTGACGCTGTCTTCCCCCTCGCCGACGAGCATGGCGGCGAGGCTGTAAAGGCTGGCGGCGATGAGGTCAAAGACGGAGTCAAGGCCTGCGAAGGCCTGCTTGACGGTGGAATCGTCTTTGGGCTGGCCATCGAGGAGGTTGGAAAGCCTGTGGGCGAAGTTGCGGCCCTCCTGGGAGACGGGCTGCGGTGGGATGAGGCTCTCGCCAGGAGTGGACGGGTGTTCAGCCATTCGTGCGCAGTCTCCGAAAGGGTAGTTCCCTTCCCTATGGTCCACCCGGCGGGCGGCGCGGGTCAATGCGTGCAGGGAATGACGCGAGCGGGCGGAGATGCCAATTGGATGAAGAGGCGGGATGACGCTGTGGGAGCTGAGGGAAACGCGGTAGACTTGGCATCACGGCATACTGGAACGCAGGCGATGGCGAAGGCAAGCCCCAAACAGAAGCTGTTTAACGGACGCGACCACTCGTGGATGCAATTTAACCGGCGCGTGCTGGAAGAAGCTGAGGACGCGACGAATCCGCTGCTGGAGCGGGTCAAGTTTCTGGCGATCACGGGGTCAAACCTGGACGAGTATGTGGAGGTCCGACAGGCCGGGCTGCTGCAACGGATTGAAGACGGCTACCAGGAGCCGGGATACGACGGACTGCTGCCCGAGGAGTGCCTGTCTGTGCTGACGGCAGAGATCCACAGCTTTGTGGAGGCGCAGTATCGCTGTTGGAATGAGCACCTTTTGCCGGAGTTGAAGGACCATGGGATCCGGCTGCTGGAGTGGGAGGAACTGAACGACGAGGCACGGGCCCATGCGCAGAGCTATTTTGTGCGCGAGGTCGATCCGCTGCTGACGCCGATTGCGATTGATCCAGCCCATCCATTTCCGCGGGTACTGAACAAGGCGCTTTGTCTGGCGCTGCTTCTGAAGCGAAAGCGCCGCACGTCAGGGCCGGCGATTCTGGGTGTCGTGACGGTGCCTCGGGCACTGCCGCGGTTTGTGCGGCTGCCGGGCGAGGATGGGCGGTATGACTACCTGCTGCTGCAGGACCTGATTGCGCAGAATCTTTCGGGAATGTATCGCGGGTACGAAGTGCTGGCGCGGGCGGCGTTCCGTGTGACGCGCAATTCGAATCTGTACATCGAAGAAGAAGAGGCCCGTTCTCTGCTGGAAACGATTCGCGTGGAACTGCACAACCGGCGCAAAGGCGATGCGGTTCGGCTGGAGGTGGAAGCAGGTGCGCACGCGGAGATTGTGGAACGGCTGCGCGTGAACTTTGAGCTGGACGAGGACCAGGTGTTCCAGTGCGACGGGCCGATGAATCTGTCTCGGCTGATGTTTTTCTACAGCGACATTGAACAGCCGGCGCTGAAGTTTGCGCCGTTTACGCCCAAGCCGCTGCATCTGAGCCGGAAGGCGCTCAATATCTTTGATGAGTTGCGGCTGCACGACGTGCTGCTTCACCACCCTTATGATTCGTACGACCCTGTGGTGGACTTCATTCAACAAGGGGCGGAAGACCCGGCGGTGGTGAGTATGAAGCAGACACTCTACCGCACGAGCAGCGATTCGCCGATGTTTGGAGCGCTGACGGAAGCGGCCGCTACCAAGGAAGCGACGCTGGTGGTGGAGCTGATGGCGCGATTCGATGAGGCGTCGAACATCCGCTGGGCGCGCAGCATGGAAGATGCGGGGGTGCAGGTGTTCCACGGCGTGGTGGGACTGAAGACACACTGCAAGCTGGCTCTGCTGGTGCGGCGGGACGAGGATGGCGTGACGCGGCGCTACTGCCACCTGGGGACGGGCAACTACAACCCGGTGACCGCACGGTTCTACACGGACCTGAGTGTCCTGACGAGCGATCCGCAGATTACCGAGCGCGTTCACATGGTCTTTAACTATCTGACGGCGCATGCAGAGGTGGATGATTACCGGCCGCTGCTGGTGGCTCCGCTGACGATGGCGGAGAGCTTTCTGGGCCTGATTCGGCGCGAGGCAGAGCATGCACGGGACGGCCGGCCGGCACACATCGTCGCGAAGATGAACGCTCTGCTGGAGCCGAGCGTGGTGGAGGCGCTGTACGCGGCGTCGCAGGCGGGCGTGGAAGTGGACCTGATTGTGCGGGGATTGTCGATTTTGCGGCCGGGGGTAAAGGGACTCTCGGAGCGGATTCGCGTGCGATCGATTGTGGGCCGTTTCCTGGAGCACTCGCGAATCTTCCACTTTGCCAACGGAGGACACGACGAGATTTACGTGGGATCTGCGGACTGGATGCCGCGGAATCTCTTCGAACGTTGCGAGGTGGTGTTTCCAGTGCGCGACCCGGCGGTGAAAGCGCGGATACACGATGAAATTCTGCCGGCGCTGCTGGCGGATACGGTGAAGGCGCGGCTACAGCAATCGGACGGGAGCTATTTGCGGGCCTCAACGGTCTACAAAGGCGCGCCGGTGTTCAACAGCCAGGAGTTTCTGATGCGGGTGGCCGAAGGCAAAGCAGATCTGGATGAGATTCCGCAGGGTTCGCCCGCAAAGAAGCCGGTGCGGCAGGCGGGACGCCGCAGCCCGCGGAAAGCCGACGCGGCGGACTGAAGGCGCGGCAGGCGACAGCCACCCGGGAAGAAGTGAAGGGCGGGCCAACCCCGCGGCCGCAATGCGTCTCCTACAATAAGAGAAGTGCCACTTCCCCTGGCCAATTCGAACGAACTTTTGTGTGCTGATGCGCCGCGTAGCGCGAGTGTGCGTTGCGTGGAGGTACCTGCGGCGCTGCGCTTGTGGCATCTGAGCAGCCTGGATGCGCCGAGCGTGGCGGTGGTGTGGTCGCTGGCCGTGGCGTGGACCGCGGGAGTGCATCTGCCAGGTTGGGTTCCGGTGATGCTGGCCCTGGGAACCTGGTCCGTGTACATTGGCGACCGTCTGCTCGACGCGCGGGCCGGTTTGGCCGCGGGCGAAGTAAACCGGCTGCGGGAGCGGCACTTCTTCCACTGGCGATACCGGCGGGTGATGACTCCGCTGGCGGTGATGGCGGGCGCGGTGGCGGCAGCAATGATATTTGCACTGATGCCGGCAGCGATTCGCGAGCGGAATGCCGTGCTGGGCGCGGCGGCGCTGGTGTACTTTTCTGGAGTACACGCACCGGGGCTGCGATGGCTGCGGCTGCTCCCGAAGGAGCTGGTGGTGGGAGTTCTGTTCACGGCGGGATGCGCCTTGCCGACACTGACGCGGATGTGGCTGGGGCACGGCGCGTCGAGCATGGTGCACCTGCTGCTGATGGCCGTGACAATGCTGGCCGCGCTGGCGTGGCTGAATTGCCATGCGATTGAGCGGTGGGAGTCGGAGTCGCGACGCGGGATCGATGGAATCATGGTTGCGTCGGCCACGTTGACATGCGCGTGCCTGATGGTTGGGGCGGCAATGGGCGGCAGCGCCCCGCGCCTGGCCGAGCTGATGGCGTGCGCGGCGACGAGTGCGGCACTGCTGGGTGTGCTGGATGCATTGCGGGCGCGGGTTTCTCCGATGGCGCTGCGTGCGGCCGCGGACCTGGTGCTGCTGACGCCGCTGGTGTGCCTGGCTCGATGAAAGGCCTCGCGAATTTCAACGGTATTGCGCGCTGGTACGAGACGCTGGAAGCGGCGACCTTCGGCACGAGGCTTTGGCAGTGCCGATGCGCTTTTCTGAATGAGCTGAAAACGCGGCGCAGCGCACTGGTGCTGGGTGACGGCGATGGCCGCTTCACGGCGCGCCTGCTGGATGAGAATCCGATGGTTCTTGTAGACGCCGTGGACGCGAGCGTGGAGATGCTACGCGCATTAGTGCGCAATGCGGGGAAACGTGCGGGGCGGGTACGGATCCGGCTGGCCGACGCGCGGGAGTGGGAGCCCGAAGGTGAATCCTACGACCTGATTGTGACGCATTTCTTTCTGGACTGCCTGACGACGGTGGAGGTTGCCGCGCTGGCGGAACGACTTCGCAAGCATGTGCGACCGGATGCGCTATGGGTTATTTCGGAGTTTGCGATTCCAGATGGCTTGTATGGCCGGCTGGTGGCATGGCCGCTGGTCCAGGCGCTGTATCTGGCTTTCTTCGTCCTGACGGGGCTGCGGGTGCAGCGGCTGCCCAGGTGGCGCGAGGTGATGGAAGCCGCCGGATTTGCGCGGATTGCGGAGCGGAGATTTGTGGGCGGACTTCTGCAAAGCGAGCTGTGGAGACCAGAAGCGCGATGAGCCGTGGAGATTCGGGGGTGACTTGGACCACGACCGGATCTTGTTAAGATCGTGCTAGAATTGCCAGCAAACGGAGCGATATTCCACTTTATTTGTTTTCTTTGCCTGGTCAATCCTCCCTATGAACCTCTACTTAATGCGCCACGCCAATGCTGGTCTTCGGCGCGAGAATCCCATTCTCGATGTGAAACGCGCTCTGGTGAAAGAGGGCAAAGATCAGTGCATGCTGATGGCGCGGATGCTGAGTGGAATGAAGGTGCAATTTGACGTCATTGTGTCGAGTCCCTTGAAGCGGGCGCTGCAAACGGCGCAATTTGTGGGGACTGAAATGGGCTACGACGCCAAGGTGGAGGTGAGCCCGGCGCTGGCTCCGGATGCAGACTTTGCGGCCTTTCAGCAACTGATCGACTGCTATGCGGACCGGGAAGACGTGCTGATGGTGGGGCATAATCCGAACCTGTTTAAGTTCCTGGGCCGGTTGATCACGGTCAATGGCGGCGCGGGCGTACGGATGCGCAAAGGTTCGGTTGCAAGGATCGCGTTGGACAAGCATCCGCCGATGCTCCAGTGGCTGATTGATCCGCGGATGGCGCGCAACCTTTACGTGAGTGTGGCGAAGAGTTCGCGATCAAAGACCTCACGGAAGTAGGCAGCTTCCTTTCGCAGCGACCACAATTCCAGCTCTGCACCGGTACGGCCGGGCTTGATTTCAAGATAGACGCGCTTGGGGTAGAGTTTTGCGGTGACGCGCAAGACGTCGCTGGCGCGATCCTGATTGAGCGCGACGGCCAGCCGCAGGAGCACGACGGCGCGATGGACATGTTTGTGCTCTTGCGCGGGGATGTTGCGAAGGGCGCGGTCGCCAGGTTGGGGGCGGCTTTTGCCGAGATATCGCGCGAGGGCGGAGACGATGGTGCGCTGCTCGGGCGTGTAGCCGTACATCTCCGAACTGGAGATGATGTACTGCGTGTGGCGATGATGTCCCTGATGATTAATGAACTTGCCTGTGTCGCGGAGGATGGCGGCGGCGGCGAGCCATCCTTCGTACTCGGCTGGCAAGCGATGAAGTGATTTGAGTTCATTGAAGAGCTGGATGGCGTGGGCGCGGATCGGGTCGGCGAGGTGCGGATCGATGCCATAGCGGCGTGCGGTGGAGAGGACGCTATCCCAGCGCTCCTTTTCGAATTCGCGATGCCCTTCGGCGCGCGCGTCCTGCTCGGCGAGCATTTGAGCGAGAATGCCATCGCGAAGTCCGAGGGGTGAATACCGAAAGCCCGGGAGGTCAAAGGACTCGAGGAGCTCGGCGAAGACCTGAGCGCCGGCGACGATAATTTCGGCGCGACGGGGGCCGATACCGGGGATGGTCTCGCGTTCAGGGAGCGCGAGGCGGGCGACTTTCGACGCGATCTTGCGCACGAGCGGCGTGGCGGCGAGGGGCAAGATGGAGCGCCGGCTGTTTGTATTGCGGGCAGGCTTTTTTGTGGATTTGGCGAGGGCCGCACAGGCTTCAGCGAGCGCGGCAGCGGTTCCCGAAGTGGCGATAACCTGCGATATCGAGTGGGGCTGAATGCGGCGGTGAGCGCGGCGCAGCTCGCGGATGATCAGGCGACGCATCTGCGCGAGTCCCTGAGCGGATGGCGGATCTTCGGCGAGGAACTCTTCCGTGAGGCGGACTGCGCCAATGGGAAGACTGATGGTTTCGCGGATGCGCTTGTGCTCTGAGAGGGTAATCTCGCAACTGCCGCCGCCCAAATCAAAGAGCAGGACGCGGCCGTGGAGGCCGGGCTCGGATGCCATGAGTCCGTGGTGAATGAGGCGGCCTTCTTCGAGCCCAGAGATGATCTCAATGTTCCAGCCGGTCTCTGCCTTCACCCAGGCCTGGAAGGCGGCTGCGTTGCGGGCATCGCGCATGGCGGCAGTGGCGACAATGCGGATGCGGTCAGCACCATGGAGCTGGACCGCGCGGTGGAAGCGCTTGAGAGCGCGCAGCGTGGCGGCCATGGCGTCAGGGGAAACGAGGCCGGACTCGAAGACACTGGCACCAAGGCGCGTGACCTCACGATCTTCATGGAGGGTCTTGAGATGATGCGCGACGATTTTGGCAATCTTCAATCGGCAGGAGTTGGAACCGATGTCGATGGCGGCAAAGGTAGGCATGGAGATGGGATTCTCGCTCCTGCGATGAGCAATAAGCTTCTGCGGTCAAGATACACGACGGAGCCGAAAGCTGTGCGGAGAAGAAATGGCGGGGAAAATGGTACGCCCTCCCGGAAGAGGGAGGGCGTGGGGAGAAGGTGAACACCGCGCGGATCGAATCAGTCAGCCTGCGCGAAGGACTCGTCGTGCGCGAGGACTTTAAGGCGGGCCGGTTCCGTGCGCGCATGCGCGTTGCGAACAGCCGGACGGAGAGGCTCGGAGTCGAGGCCGAGCACGCGGCTAATAACGGAGGTGTCCCAACGTCGCCGAAGGGTATCAAGGATGAGCTCGAAATCAGAAAAGAACGTTGCACGCGACATATATTCGGCATCGAGCCGGAGCTTGGCGGGCAGGACGACGGAGTGATAGTACGCGTCGAGGTCATGATTTGGCAGGCGGGCAAGGAACTGCTCCTCGCGTGCGAAAGCCATTGTGGCCGCACCGGTGATGCCCGGTCTGCAGTTGAGCAGAGTTGTCTGATGCGCGGGCAGCTTGGGGCGTGGCCCGACAAGACTCATATCACCGCGCAGCACGTTGAAAAGCTGCGGGAGTTCATCCAGCTTCCAGCGACGCAGGAATGGACCGACCGGCGTAAAGGTCTGGTTGCCAACAGTCGTGACGGAACTGCGCTGCGCTTCAGGAAGGTGGACCATGGTGCGGAACTTGAAGATGGTGAAGGCATGACCGTGAAGGCCCATCCGCCTTTGCAGGAAGAGCACGGGGCCTTTGGAGGTGAGGCGAATCACCAAAGCAACCAGGAGAAATACCGGGACCAGCAAAGGCAGCGCGAGAAGCACGCAGGCGCAATCGAAGCAACGCTTGGATCCTGACAGGACCCAGGGACTGAGAGCGTCACCGAAGACATCCGAAACCAGGCTTAATCTGTGCTGCGAATGAGACCGCGTTTCGACAGCGCGGGCTGAGTCATCTCCATCCTGCGTGATGGTGGAGTGCACTCCGTCCACACTTTCAGTGGCCTCTGAGACGAGGGACCTTGCGCTCAATTCATCCTCCAAGGTTCATCAACCTAACGTATTGGGGGTGCAGATCGGTCTGGTCTGGCTTGATCCGCTCACTATTCAGCTTTGCAAGTTCAAGTCGTCGCGCCTGACGGCATGTTTAGTGTTGCTATACGGAGGCTTGTGCCGAGCTCCTCAACGCCGCCCTTGTTTGCGGCGCGCTTGCAGAAAACTCACACCTCTTTTGCACTAAATCTTGGCTCCATTCTACCCGATATCTCAACGAAAAAATGCTGTAATTTATCGAGCGCGCATTTCTTTCGTCATGAAGGAAAACAAGAATCCTTGCGGCTATTAACTGAACAATCAACATGCATGGTTACTATCGAATGGGCTTGATTTGAGAGCTTGTCTGATGCAGTCGCGAAGGCGAGTTCATGCAGTTGCAGAGCTTGCGCAAATGAAATGAATCGTTTCAAGCGAAGTGCGAATGCAGCAAATTGATTGCAATTGACGCAAAGATGATGGCTCTGCGACTGCCTGTTTCGTTGGAGATTGCAACAGAGAGGGAATCTGCCCTGCGCGATATCGGAGTTCGTTATTCGCAGTCCATTGTTTGTCCAGTGTGATTCGACTCACATTAAAAGGTGATCAATGCGCCCAAGTCAGCGTGTCCGAGGACCAGAATGTGGGAACCGCGGAAGGCGTTGTGCGCGGTGATGCGTGTCTGAATCCGGAATTGCCGCCATGCTAGACTCGAGGCATATGATTTCCGCAGGTTCCGACAGGGGCACCCACCTCTATCCTACTGGGACAGCAGAGGGTTCACCGTCCATCGGCCACACCAAGAGGCATTCTCTCAGCCTCCTTTTTTTTGTGCTTCTGTGCTCGAGCATGAGCATGGCGCAACTGCCTGACAGCATGGGTGGCCAGGGAATGCAGAATGGGGGAACGACGTCGTGTGCGGATCCCACGATGGCAGGTTCGCCCCAGTGTGAGAATCAGGGGACAGCGAACCCTTCGCTGAACCAGTCTCTGAATCCGTCAATGAATCCGTCGCTGGGGCAAGGCGCGGGCGGCACGAATTCCCTGCCTCGGCCAAACCTGAACTACTCCGACACAGAGGCGTTGATGCGGCGACGCATGGGGCAGAATGGGGCCGCGATACCAAGGGCTCCGCAGCCGCTGACTGAGTTTCAGCGTTTTGTGGCATCGACGACTGGCCAGGTGTTGCCGATCTATGGTGCGAATCTTTTTCGGACGTCGCCTTCAACTTTTGCGCCGCTGGATCTGACGCCAGTCCCCTCGGATTATGTGATTGGTCCGGATGACGAGTTGCGGATTCGCGTGTGGGGGCAGGTGAACTTTCAATCGAATCTGCGCGTGGATCGTGCGGGAGAGATTTATCTGCCACAGGTGGGACCGGTGCATGTGGCGGGCTTGCAATATTCGGAGCTCGACGGCCATCTGCGCAGTGCGATTGGCAGGGTGTATCGGAACTTTGATCTGACGGCAGATGTGGGTCAGATCCGTGCGATACAGGTGTATGTTTCGGGGCAGGCGCAACAGCCGGGGATGTACACGATCAGCTCTTTGAGCACTCTTGTGGACGCAATCTTTGCGAGCGGCGGGCCGACGATTGCAGGATCGATGCGGCAGATTCAGGTGCGCCGCAACGGAACTGTGGTGACGAGCTTCGATCTCTACCAGTTGCTGATTGGCGGGGACAAGTCGAAGGACGTGAAGCTTCAGTCGGGTGATGTGATCTACATTCCACCGGTGGGTGCGGAAGTGGCCGTCACAGGAAGTATCCGGCAAGCCGCAATTTATGAAGTGCTGCCCGGTGAGACGCTGAAGGAATTGCTGGCGGATGCGGGCGGGGCTTCGGCGCTGGCTTCGGAGTCGCGCATCTCGATTGAGCGGACCGATGCACAAAAGGCGCGGCAGGCGATGGAAGTGTCCTTCGACACAACAGGGCTTGCGACACCTTTGCAGGATGGCGACCTGGTGCGCGTGTACGCGATCGTGCCGCAATATCAAAAGACCGTCATCTTGCGGGGCAACCTTGCGAATCCGGGGCGTTTTGCGTGGCATGAAGGGATGCACTTGAGCGAGTTGATCCCGGACCGCGAATCTCTTGTGACCCGGAACTACTGGTGGCGGCGGGCGCAGCTTGGTTTGCCGGAGCCGGAGTTTGAGCCGATGCTGGAGAGTGAAACCCTGCATCAGCCACAGGGAAACGCGCCTGTGACGGTCAATCGCAGCGGACTCACTCGACTTGGCGGGAATTACGGTGGGACGAGCCCGATGGTTCAGGGGATCCCTGGGAATCAGACCCAGGCGGCGATGATGGGATCACCGAACGCAAATCAGCTGGATCAGCTGAACCAGCAAAGCGCTGCTGCTTTCTTTGACCAGTCGAGCCGGCCTGTCCAGGGGGACGCGAGCCAACTGGATGGTCTTCTGCAGGGGAATAATCAGCAATCCTCCCTGAGTGCCGAGCAGCGCGGAGGAAGCACCTCTCTGGCAGCGGAGCAGGTGAACGGCGGCGCGAATGCGCAATGGCCGGGTTACCGGAACAAGGTGCAGAAGCTGGCGCCCGAAATCGACTGGAACTACGCAGTGATTGAGCGACTGGATCCGGAGACGCTGAAGGAAAAACTGATTCCCTTTGATCTGGGCAAGCTGGTGCAGCAGCATGACACGTCGCAGGACCTGGCGCTTGAGCCGGGCGACGTGGTGACGATTTTTTCGGAGGCGGATATTCGCATCCCGCTGGGCCAGCAGACGAAATTTGTGCGGCTGGATGGTGAGTTTGTCCACGCCGGAGTGTACTCTGTGAAGCCGGGCGAGACATTGCGGGAGCTGGTGGAACAGGCAGGCGGAATTACGCCGAACGCATATCTCTACGGCTCGGAGTTTACGCGCGAATCGACGCGAGCGATCCAGCAGGCGCGACTGGACGAGTATGTGCAGAGCCTGGATGTGCGCATCCAGCACAGCAACCTGGCGCTGGCCGCATCCAATCAGGCGACCCAACAGCCGACGGCGGGCGAGCAGGCGCAGGCGAGTGAGCGCGAGCTGCTGGCGCGCATGCGGCAGATCCGCGCGACGGGCCGTATTGTGCTGCAGTTCAAGCCAAACAGCACCGGGGTCGCGAGCGTACCGGATTTGCCACTGGAGGACGGAGATCATTTCATCATTCCGTCCGTTCCGGCCAGCGTGAATGTGGTGGGTGCGGTTTACGATCAGAACTCATTCCTCTATGAGCAACAGCGGCGTGTCGGCACTTATCTGCAGATGGCAGGTGGACCGACAAAGGACGCGGACAAGAAGCGGGAGTTCGTGATTCGCGCAGACGGAGAGGTTGTGAGTTTCGCGACGACGCACGGACTATGGGGTAACGATTTCGAAAATCTGCGAATGAATCCCGGTGACACGGTCGTGGTTCCGGAGAAGACATTCAAGCCGTCGTCAATGCGCGGTGTTCTGGATTATTCGCAGTTGTTCTCTCAGCTAGCATTAGGCGCGGCGTCGGTGGCGTACCTGCCGATTCCGTAGAAGCGCGTACAAGTTCGATCGCTGCAGGAACGTCAGGATGCCGCCGGCCGTCAGGCTCGGCGGCATCCTTGTTTGCGCGCCAGATGACCGCGGATGGGTTGACGCGGGGGGACAGATGGCTCTGAGCGGGCAGGCGGGATGGCCCGAGTCGATGTGGACCATGGGGCGGCGAAAATGAGACGGCTGGCTTTGTAACCCAGGCGCGAAGTGGTACTCTCAACTGGGCGGATCCTGGAATCGGCTTCCCCGGTGCTCGTCTTCTTGCGGCACTCGGTACCGATGCCAGTGATTCGACTCCGTTTTCTCTTTTTTGAAGTGGAAGTGGAAACGCCTTTCCTGTCTTCGCGGAGCTGTGCGGTTGTGCGGACTCGTGTGGTGTGGATGGTGCGGTTGCAGGTCAGTTTTGCCGATCGAAAGCGCGGCGCGGCAGATGGCGCGTGGAGGACGGTCGGTCACAGCAAAAGGCCCAAAACAGCGGGGCCAGCAAACTCCGAAGCAAACCGAAGCCTGGACTACGGAAGCAGTCCAGAGCAGTACAAATGTGGATCGGATTTGACTCGTGGATTCCGGTGGACCGGGACCACGGGCATCGGAGCCCAACAGGTGGAGTGTGTCTGAGCGTGAAGTTTGTCACACGCTGCGGATGGGGAACGTAATGGAACTGGGAATGAACCCGATGATATTCGAGAGAAGCCTGGGGCATGGGATGCATCTGGACGCAATCGCACATGGCGCAGCGGGCTCGTTGCACAGTGTTCCGGAAGCGATGGGTCTGATGGCTGGTCCCATTGGGACAAACATCTTTGCGCCGAAAGGAACACCGGCAGAGTCGATTCTGGGGCTTTCCGTTCTGGTGCTGAGTATTTGCACCGGAATCTTTCTGGTGGTCGGGGGACTGCTTCTGTACTCGGTGATCCGGTTCCGAAGCCGTCCGGGGAGTGATGACAGCGAGCCTCCGCAGATTTATGGCAGCAACCAGGTGGAGCTTTCGTGGACAGTCATTCCAATCCTGATCATTGTGGTGCTATTTCTGGCGAGTGCGCGCGTCATTTTTATCACGCAGAAGACGGAGAAGCCGGCGAATGCGCTTGATGTCGTGGTGATCGGGCACCAGTTCTGGTGGGAATACCGCTACCCGAAGTTGGGTATTGTGACGGCGAATGAGCTGCACGTTCCGGTGAGTGACCCCAGGCATCCGACGCCGACCTATCTGACGATGTCCTCAGCGGACACGGACCACAGTTTCTGGGTTCCTGAACTCGCGGGGAAGATGGACCTGATTCCGAACAAGGTAAACACGATGTGGATCGACCCGGAGCGGGCAGGTCTTTATCTGGGTCAATGCGCACAGTACTGCGGAGTGCAGCACGCCAAGATGCTAATCCGCGTCTATGCCGATACACCGCAGGAGTTCTCCGCGTGGGTGGCGGATCAGCAGCGGGTGGCCCAGCAGATGCCGGACGCGGCCGAAGGGCGCGGGGTATTCCTGCGCAATGCATGCGCGAACTGTCACACGATCTCCGGGACGGATGCAAAGGGAGTCTTCGGGCCGGATCTTTCGCATGTGGCGAGCCGGGCCACGATTGCGTCGGGCGCGGTGCCGAACACTCCGCAGAACCTGCGCGCGTTTATCAATAATCCCGCGGATTTCAAGCCGGGCGCACTGATGCCAGCGATGCATTTAAGCGAGCACGATCTGGATGCAGTGGCGCAGTATTTGAGCACGCTGAAGTAAGAGACGGAAGAGGCAGCTATGGCGACACACACACACGCAGCCACGGTGGCGGACATGCCGCAGACGATGCGGCGGCCCGGCGGCATTCTTGATGTGGTGCAGGATTGGATCACGACGGTCGATCACAAGAAGATCGGGCTGATGTATATCGGGTACGCTCTGATCTTTTTGGTGGTGGCCGGATGCGAAGCGCTGCTGATGCGCATTCAGCTGGCCGTGCCCAACAACCACTTTGTTTCACCGCAGGCCTTCAATCGCCTGTTCACGATGCACGGAACGACGATGGTGTTTTTCGTGGGCATGCCGATTCTGTTCGGGTTTGGAAACTACCTTATTCCGCTGATGATTGGCGCGCGTGATATGGCCTTTCCGCGGTTGAACGCCTTCAGCTTCTGGGTGTCCGCATTTGGGGGCGTGTTGCTGTACTTCAGCTACTTTGCGGGCAGCGGTCTATACGGAGCAGGGACTGCACCGGATGTGGGGTGGTTTGCGTATGCACCGCTGACGGAGCGGGTTTTCTCACCAGGACACAGCACGGACTACTGGACGCTGAGCATTCTGCTGAGCGGAATCGGCTCGATCGGCACGGCGCTGAATATCGTAGCCACGACGCTGACGATGCGGTGCAAGGGGATGAAGCTGAGCCGGATGCCGTTGCTCGTATGGCTGTATCTGGTGACTAGCTGCATGGTGTTCGTCGTTGTCAGCCCTTTGACTGCGGCGCAGATCATGCTGGTGATCGATCGCTATCTGGGCGGGCACTTCTTCGATACGCAAGCAGGTGGATCGGCAGTGTTGTGGATGCACTTCTTCTGGATCTTCGGTCATCCTGAGGTCTACATTCTGGTGCTTCCCGCGTTCGCATTTGCGAATGAGATCATTCCGGTATTTTCACGCAAGGCGATATTTGGCTATCCCGCCATGGTGGCGGCGACTGTGGGTATCGGCTTCATCAGCATGGGCGTCTGGGCACACCACATGTTCACGGTGGGCATAGGGCCGGATGCCAATGCATTCTTCACTTTCTCCACCATGGTGGTCGCCGTCCCAACCGGCATCAAGATCTTCAACTGGCTGGCGACGATATGGGGCGGGAACATTCAGTTTGCCACGCCCATGATGTTCTCACTCGGATTCCTCTTTCAATTTCTGGTGGCGGGCTTGACGGGCGTGATGCTCGCCGCATCGCCGTTCGATTGGCAGCTGGGTAACTCCTATTTTGTGGTTGCGCACTTCCACTATGTTCTGGTGGGCGCGATTCTCTTCATGATCTTTGCGGCGTTCTATTACTGGTATCCGAAGATCACGGGCCGGATGATGTCGGAAACACTGGGCAAGTGGCATTTCTGGCTCTTCGTAATCGGCTTCCACATGACGTTTGACTTCATGCATATCCCTGGGCTGCTGGGAATGCCGCGCAGGATTTACACCTACGAGGCAGACCGCGGCTGGGCCGGCTGGAACATGATTGTGAGCATCGGCGCGCTGGTTCAAACGGTGGCCACGCTGATTTTTGTCTACAACCTGGTGCGCTCATACAAGAAGGGCGAGCTGGCGGGACCGGACCCGTGGGATGCGTGGACGCTGGAGTGGTCCACCAGCTCGCCGCCGCCCAGCTATAACTACGCGGAGTTGCCGACGGTGGGGAGCCGGCGGCCGCTTTGGGATCTGAAGCACCCGGATGATCCGGACAGCAACTTTGAGTAATGAGTGCGGACCAGGAGCAAAGGCATGAGCACAGCAATGGCGATCAGTAATCCGACCGAAGATGAGTGGAAACAGCCTTCACGCGGGATGGTAGGCATGGCCTGCCTGATTGCGGCAGAGTCGGCAATTTTCGTCATCTTTGTGGTCGCCTATATCTTTTACACGGGCAAGAGCCTAAGCGGACCGACGCCGCGCGAGGTGCTTGAGCTTCCCATCTTCTCCACGATCTGTCTGCTGTCGAGCAGCATCACTGTGCACTTTGCGGTGCACGAGCTGCGGGCGAGCCGGATGGGGCGGTTCATCGCATGGCTTGCTTCAACGGTGCTGCTGGGCAGCATCTTTATCGGGAGCACGGCGGCAGAGTGGTACAAGCTGATCTACCATGACGGACTGACCATCAGTACAAATCTCTTTGGCACGACGTTCTATTCACTTGTGGGCCTGCACGCGTCGCACGTGATTGCAGGACTGATCATGCTGGGGCTGGCGCTGATCCTGGCACTCCTGGGCAAAGTGAACGCGCACCACGCCGAACGGCTGGAGGTGTTGAGCGTGTACTGGCACTTTGTGGATGCCGTGTGGGTTGTGGTTTTCACTGTGGTGTATGTTTTAGGCCGTTGAGGCCGCAATCGAGGAAAGCGATGGAGCACAGAAACGAAGCCGATCACAAAGCGGTTCACATGCCGGAGCCAACGGCGGCGCCGATGATACTGGCACTGGGGATCTCGCTGATCATTACTGGAATGGTGACTCACGTTGCGGTGAGCATTCTGGGCGTGGTGATGTCTATCGGTGCAGCTTACAAGTGGTTTCGGGCCGTGCTGCCGGAAGAGGCGCATGAGATGGTACCGGTGCAGGACGAACCCATTGTGCTGGTGACCTCGCGGAAGTCGATTGAGAAGCTGCCGTTGAGCCCGGTGCACCGCAAGATGGTTCCGGTTGAGACCTTCCGGTTTACGACGGGACTGAAGGGTGGCGTGGCGGGCGGAATCGCAATGATTGTGCCGGCAACGGCCTTCAGCCTGCTGAAGTTTCACAGCCTTTGGTATGCGATGAATCTGATGGCTGCAGGCGGCTTTGTGGGCTGGGCGCATCAGAGCAACGCGTTCCTTGCGGAATTTCATGTTGAGGGTCTGCTGGCGGCGCTGGCGATTCATACGGTGACTTCGCTGCTGGTGGGAACGC
Organism: Acidobacteriota bacterium; assembly: GCA_021779695.1. The sequence continues at coordinate 23,997 of JAJYAE010000020.1, forward strand.
TATACGGCGCGATGCTTCCAATGTTTCCGCGCTGGCCGATCTTGACGGCGGGCTTTCTGGCGCCGTTGATGTGGACAGGGTTGCTGGCTTCAGCACTGAACATCGTAAGCCCGATCTTGAATGATCGAATCGATTGGTGGTGGTTCATTCCGTCGCAGATTGCATTTGGGCTGGTGGCGGGATATGTGGTGAACCTGCAGGCCAAGGTACGCACCCGGCAGTTTCAATCGCTGCCATTCATGCTGCGCGCCGGCGTGCATGGTGGAATTGGCGGCCGCGAAGAGGAGCACCGGGAGGACGGCGGGCAATGAAGATGCGAGTCAAGGGGCTGCATGCCGTTGCGCTGTGCGCCGTAGCTTTGTGCGCGGCGGGCTGCGACAAGATGCCGGGCTTTCCCAAGCCGGGGCCCGAAGTGCCGCGACCTGACGAGGTGCGGGACTTCAAGACCCTGTATGCCGAGAACTGCGCAGGCTGTCATGGTGAGAATGGCCGCAACGGGGCGGCATTGCCACTGAACAATCCGGCCTACCTTGCGATTGCAGGAGAGGCGAATCTGCGGGCGGTGACGGCAAATGGCGTGAAAGGCACCCTGATGCCGGCGTTTGCGCAGAGTGCAGGCGGAATGCTGACGGAAGAGCAGGTGGACGCCCTGGTGAAGGGAATGCTTTCGACCTGGGGCAAGCCTTCGGAGTTTACGGGAGTGGTGCTGCCGGCATATGCGGATAGCGCGCCCGGCAATGCGACCAACGGGGAGAAGGTGTTTGTGGCTGCGTGCGCGCGGTGCCACGGCACGGATGGAACAGGCGTAAAGGTGGCGGAGGGTCAGGCAGTTCCGGTAGATGCGACCAGGGACACGATACTGGACGCATCGGCCCTGGCGCTGGTCAGTGACCAGGGGCTACGCAGTCTGATTCTGGGCGGACGGCCGGATGAGAATGTTCCAGACTGGCGGACGTACCTCACTGGGCCGGGTGCGCATGCACTGAGCTCCCAGGAGGTGAACGATGTGGTGGCGTGGATCGCCTCGCATCGTGAAAGTGCCGCCGGCCCGCCAGCGCAGAGCACGGAGAGCGACACAGCCGCCAAGCCCAGCGACACGGCCACAACGCACAAGGAGACGCGATGAGCACAAGCCACGAACATGGCATTCCGCCCCAGGCGGACGAAATGAAGGAAAGTGCGGAAGTGACGGCAGCCAAGGCTGCGAAGCACAGCCGCCGGGCTTTCCTGTTCAAGCTGTCGCTGGCGTTGAATGGAGCCGTAGGTGCGGTGATTGCAGTGCCCATTCTCGGATACCTGCTGGGACCGGCTTTGAAGAAGAACGCCAGCTACAACTCGTGGGTGTCACTGGGGTCGATCAGCGAGTTTCCGGAGGGCGAGACCCGCCTGGTGGATTATCGCAACCCGACGACCACGGTGACCGACGGCATGACAGGAAATGCAGCGTGCTGGGTGCGGCACGTTGCAGGAAAGCAGTTCCAGGTGTTTGCCATCAACTGCGCACATCTGGGATGCCCTGTGCGGTGGTTTCCGCAGTCACGGCTGTTTCTGTGTCCGTGCCATGGCGGCGCGTACTACGAAGATGGATCACGGGCGTCGGGCCCGCCGGAGCGGGGATTGTTTGAATACAACTACACGGTGGCTGGCAACCATTTGCTGATCGAGGCCGGATCGCTGCCGACGCTTTCGACCGAGGCATGCAACAGGAAGAAGCCGCTTATCCAGATTGAGCCGCAAGCGCCGGAGGGCGCGGTGGCCGAGGATGGACGTTCTGCGAGGTCGTCGTAATGGAGAGCCCGAAGGCAAAACAGAGCACGAGCATCAAGTTGTTTGACTGGTTTGAGAGCCGGCTGGGGCTGGCGAAGCCGTTAACGGAAGCGGCACAGCATCCAACCCCGGAGCGGAGCGCGAGCTGGTGGTACGTGTTTGGCAGCGCGGCGACGGTGCTGCTGATGCTGCAGGTGATGACGGGGATTCTGCTGGCACTGGTCTATTCGCCGTCCGCCGGCGAGGCCTGGAGCAGCCTGCAATTTCTGAATCACAATGTGACGCTTGGGTGGTTCCTGCGCGCGATGCACGGCTGGGGATCGGATTTCATGATCGCCATCGTGCTGATTCACCTGGTGCAAGTGTTTCTGTTTGGTGCGTATAAGTTTCCGCGCGAGCTGACGTGGATCATCGGCGTGTTTCTGCTGCTTTTGACGCTGGGCATGGCATTTACCGGCCAGGTATTGCGCTTTGACCAGGACGCATACTGGGGCCTGGGCATCGGCGCCTCCATTGTGAGCCGCATTCCCCTGGCAGGCGGGCCGATGGTGCATCTGCTACTTGGCGGTCCGATTGTGGGCGGCACAACCCTGACGCGGTTCTTCGCGCTGCATGTTTTCATCATTCCGGGGATCTTGCTGGTGCTGGTTGGGCTGCACATCTGGATGGTGCTGCGACTGGGGATCAACGAGTGGCCGATGCCGGGACGGATTGTGAGCAAGGCCAGCTACGTGCAGGAATACCATGACGCGACACACAAGGATGGAATTCCGTTTGTGCCGGATGCGGCGTGGAAGGATGCCGTGTTTGCGGCGGCGATTCTTTTGTCTGTGATGGCGTGCGCGCTGCTGCTGGGACCGATTGGGCCCACCGGACAGCCGGACCCGACGATTATTCAGACGGCGCCGAAACCGGACTTCGCCTTCCTGTGGCTCTATGCTGTGCTGGCCTACCTGCCGCCGGAGCTGGAGACACCCTTTCTTTTCATTGCTCCGATTGTGGTGATTGGGGGCATGCTGCTGTTGCCGCTGGTGGCGGGCGAAGGCGAGAAGCACTGGTCGCGCCGTCCTGTCGCGGTGGTGATGGTGGCCGTGATTGCGGTGACGCTGGGTGCGTTTACGCGATTGGGCACCTACACGCCCTGGAGCCCGCTGATGAGCGCGTGGTCCGGGGATCCCATTCCAACGAGCTACCTGAAGGGACGCTCACCGCTGGAACGCGAAGGCGCGCTTGTTTTGCAAAACAAGCAATGCCGCAACTGCCACGCCCTGGGCGGCGAAGGCGGCATGCGCGGACCGGCGCTGGACAACATCGCCGCGCGAATGACGGAAGACCAGATGATTCGCCAGGTGCTGCAGGGCGGCGGAAACATGCCAGCCTATGGAAAGGCGTTGAGCCAGGAGGAGACAAGGGCGCTGGTGAGCTTTCTAATGACTCTGCGCGGTAAGGATCTGTCGCCGGCGCAGGACTTTTCACGGCAACTGACGCGGACCAATAGCTCCGCGGAGCCCGCAGCTGAGAACGGCGCGCAAGTGCGGTAAAGGATGACATCTGCCATACAGGCCGTGATGGACGACTGGGAGGTGCCAGTTTGGCTGACGCTGGGCACAGTGGTGACCTCGGCCATTTATGTGCGCGGATGGCTTGCCCTTCGCAAGACGCGGCCAGGGCAGTTTAACGGAACGCGGCTTCTATTCTTTCTATCCGGCATGGCG
>JAJYAE010000243.1 GCA_021779695.1 Acidobacteriota bacterium
ATTTGAACCAAAGATAAGATCGACACGCGTGCCGGTCCTCTTCAGTTCCCCTGTTTTACGATCGCGCCCTTCAAACACGTCCTCGGCCTTTGAGACCGCCTTCCACTCCGTACCCATATCGAGCAGGTTGAGGAAAAAGTCGTTGGTCAACGTTTCCGGCCGCTTGGTAAAGACGCCATGCTTTGTCTGTCCTACGTTGGTATTCAAGACACGCAGGCCACCAATCAGCACGGTCAACTCAGGCGGGCTGAGCGTCAGTAGTTGAGCCTTGTCGATCAGCAATGTCTCGGAGGGTACGCTGAATTGGCGTTTGAGGTAGTTGCGGAAGCCGTCTGCCAGCGGTTCCATCACAGCGAAGGAGTCTACATCGGTCTGCTCTTGCGAAGCGTCCGTGCGCCCCGGGGTAAAGGGAACGGTCACACTGTGGCCGGCATTCTTTACCGCCTGTTCGACTCCGGCGCACCCTGCCAGAACAATCAAATCGGCGAGCGAAACCTTCTTGCCTCCGGATTGTTTGCCGTTGAATTCGCTCTGGATACCTTCGAGCGTCTTCAGCACTTTCGCCAGTTGCGCTGGCTGATTGGCTTCCCAATCCTTTTGCGGCGTCAGGCGAATGCGGGCACCGTTCGCTCCGCCTCGCTTGTCGGAGCCACGGAAAGTCGACGCCGACGCCCAGGCGGTCGAAACCAGTTGAGAGACCGACAAACCTGAAGTCAGAACTTTTGCCTTGAGGGCGGCCATGTCCTGCGCATCAATCAGCTTGTGATTGACCGCGGGGATGGGGTCTTGCCAGACCAGTTCTTCGGCAGGGACTTCCGGGCCAAGATAGCGAGCGCGTGGCCCCATATCGCGATGGGTCAGCTTGAACCAGGCGCGGGCGAAGGCGTCGGCAAACTGGTCAGGATTCTCGTAGAAGCGCCTCGAAATCTTTTCATAGGCAGGATCGACGCGCAGCGCAATATCCGTCGTCAGCATGGATGGCGCGCGACGCTTTGAAGGGTCGTGCGGATCGGGCACAGTACCGGCGCCAGCATCCCCCTTCGGCTTCCACTGGTGCGCCCCGGCCGGGCTCTTAGTCAGTTCCCATTCATAGCGAAAGAGGTGGTCAAAGAACTGGTTGCTCCACTTTGTCGGCGTGGATGTCCAGATGACTTCCAGACCGCTGGTGATGGTGTCATTTCCCTTGCCGGTTCCAAAGCTGTTTCTCCAGCCGAGCCCCTGCTCCTCAATGCCGGCGGCTTCGGGTTCAGGTCCAACATTGGTTGGAGGGGCGGCGCCGTGAGTTTTGCCGAAGGTATGACCGCCCGCGATGAGTGCCACGGTTTCCTCATCGTTCATGGCCATGCGCGCGAAGGTCTCGCGGATGTCGCGAGCCGCAGCCATTGGGTCTGGCTTGCCATCCGGGCCCTCCGGGTTCACATAGATCAGGCCCATCTGCACTGCCGCCAGCGGGTTCTCCAGGTTGCGTTCGTCGCGGCCGCCGCCAGTCCGGTCTTTCTCCGTGGCGTGCAACTCCCCGTCGGCAACGAGCACACCTTCGTCGGGCGATTTTCCCTTACCGTACCGTATGTCGCCACCAAGCCAGGTGGTCTCGTTTCCCCAATAGACGTCCTCGTCCGGCTCATACACATCCTTGCGCCCACCGCCGAAACCGAAGGTCTTGAAACCCATCGACTCCAGTGCGACATTGCCGGTCAGGACGATCAGATCGGCCCATGAAATCTTGTTGCCGTACTTCTGCTTGATGGGCCACAGCAGCCGACGCGCCTTGTCGAGGCTGACATTGTCGGGCCAGCTATTCAGAGGAGCAAAGCGCTGCTGGCCAGATCCGGCGCCACCGCGCCCATCGCCGATGCGGTACGTTCCGGCGCTGTGCCATGCCATGCGAATGAATAACGGTCCGTAGTGGCCAAAGTCCGCCGGCCACCAGTCCTGTGAGTGAGTCATCAGCGCCAGCAGGTCCTTTTTCACGGCAGCCAGGTCGAGGCTCTTGAACGCTTCCGCGTAGCTAAAGTCCTTGTCCATGGGATCGGACAGGGATGAGTGCTGGCGCAGGATTTTGAGATTCAACTGGTTCGGCCACCAGTCACGGTTCGATGTGCCTTCACCTGCTGCGTGATGGAACGGGCACTTCACTTCAGTTGACATGCTGTCTCTCCTTTTGGCGGTTGAGTCCAACGACTGAGCCTGGAACCCATGCATCGTTGCTGGAACGGAATGATGTATCAAAAGCTTGTGCGGACTTTCCGACTCCGAATCTCCGCGGAACCCTGCACAGTCGAGAATATAGCTACGACTCACAGCCGTCTATTGTGACCAGGAGACTGCCAATTCGCCGAGCGTTGCCTCGATAGTCGAATGGAGCGGAAACCTTATAAAGTAGCGCAAAATCGCCCTATCGTCATCAAGCCTCGATGAAGAAGACGGCATTTATCCCTTTGAATCAAATGCGTGCTGCCTAACCCAATTTCAGTCAGCGCGCAGACGTTGGGCCACGAAATGAGGGCGAGAACCGGCTCGACACTTTGAGCGCAGGCACTAAAACTGGCTGCTGGACGCTCGTTATTGAATCCCAATCTCGCTCGGCGACAGTGACTGACCAATGTTTCTGCTTCAACTACTGCGAAGCCAATCCTGATAGGTTTTCTGAATTTGCTCCGATGTGTTGAAAATTTTTAGTTTTCTCATAGCAACGGAGGTATCCGGTATACGTTGCGCATAGCATTGACGTACGTCTTGCTCGGCAAGGGCTGTGCCAGGAGCATCGACTGCGTCGACAATCCACACGGGCCGCGGATAGACGGCAGCGAAAAGGTCGGGCACGTCGAAGTGCCGCAAAATTCCGGGGACGAACCAATCCAGCGGCAGCGAATAATCCGTGGACTGCACAACGGACATATAGCTGACAATCATTCGGGTAAGAAGGATCGATCGAATGCGTTGATCGAGTACCGTAGCCATCAGTACCGCCAGCCCTGCTTCTTCTTGTCCGATCATGCGAATTTGCGACGCGTCGACATCGGGTCGCGAAGAAAGGTAATCGAGCGTTCGCACAATGTCCCAGACTCTTTGCCCAATGACGGAATTCCCCAGCACCAGGTTGGCCCAGGCGAATCTTTCCTCGAGATTCATTTGCTGATAGAAGACAGGTCCACCGCGAGGTGGCCGTGGCGTCAAAAGCCCAGTCCCTCGTACCGCGATGGCGCAGACGGCGTGGCCCTGACGGAGAACGTCATCGAATGGGTTTGGCTCCGCAACCGCTTCGTCGGCATACCCGTTACTTACATACAACACGCAAGGATGTTTTGCCGCTCCATCCTGGGGCGCAACAAACCAGCCGACAATTCGGACTCCGGGTTCAGATTCGAATTGAATCTCTTCAATCCGGTCTTTCTTTCGGAGGTTCGAGGAAAGTACTTGAGCCTGGAGTGGCGTCTTTTTTGATGGCAGCGTGAGTAGCGCAGTAAGCTGGGTGCGAACTTTTTCTGTGGCGTGCGAAGGATCGGTGTCAGTTTTGAAATAGCTGACTGGCAAAAGCTTTTTCGCTCGATCGGTATTGAGCTGAACCACAGTTCGGCCGTGAAGAGACATCAAAACCTGGCCGGTGGAAGTAGCGTTCAGTGCGCTGTCGGGCGTAGCATCATATTCCGCTTCCTCCACGCCCGCTTCCATCTTGCCAAACCATCGATTGAACCAGCCGTAGATGGCTCGGCGAGAGAAAAAGTCCATTCCGTGGGGTAGGTCGCCGGCAAATAAACCTACTTTGTCCTTTGCGCCAAGAATTCCGTAGATACGAGTCAGCTCGTCGTAGTTTTCGATGACGGCTTCTGTATTACGCGGCCCGTACGTTTCTCCCTCGTCATTTTTCGTATAGCAGACCAACAACGGCTTGGGAGCAAACGCGGCCAGCAGATCTCCGCGGTCGATGCATAACGGAAGACTGCCCACAATGTCGGTCTCGGCATCGGAAATGGAGCCGGGTGGATCATAGAACGGTCCGGCCACGTTCGCGAAGTTGCCTTCGATCGCAACCGCCGCATGGATGCGCGGCTCGAGCGCTCCCAGAAACATCGTCATGGTGCCGCCTCCGGACTGACCGGTGCATCCGATGCGCTGCGGATCGACCTCGGATCGCGTCAACAGATAGTCAAGACCGCGGATTCCATCCCACACCAGATACCTGGCAAGACCATCGCCGAACAAAATCATAGGCCTGCCGGCCTGCGTATGCTCCATTGAGATTGCATGGAAGCGCGTATGGTTCGTTCCCGGCTGAAGGTACTGGATTCTTTCGCCTTGTCCGAATGGATCCCAGGCCAGAACGACGTATCCCTTCCTGGCAAGGTTCTGATATGTGTACTGGTATCGCATGGCAGCTTTACCGTTGGGGGTGTGTCCGATGGGCGCAAGAATTGCGGGGAAAGACGGCTGGCCTTTTGTGGGTACGTAGAGATTCGCCGTCACATAAATTTGCGGCATGCTCTCAAAGATAAGTTTCTCGATGCGATATCCATTTCGTTGCAGGGTGCCGGTAATGCGGGGATTCAGGGGTGTCTCTTCCGGACGCCCGCCCAGAAGCTGCCACAGTTGGGAGCGCACGTTTTCGGTGCGGGCCGCCACCTGTTGCTTCGATTGAATCTGTGTCAGCAGGGCCCGACGGGACTCTCTGGCCTGGTTCATGTTTCTTGTGATGGAATCGGGCCAGTCGTTCCAGAATTCTCTGTGCGAACGTGGAAGCTGATTTTCTCGAACCGGATCGGTTGGTGCGGCCTCGCCGAGGGCAGCCGGAGGAAGCCCAAGTACGGACGCGGCAGCCATTGTCATGTTTGTCGCTAAGAACTTTCGGCGAGTGACCATGCGGAATCTGTCTCCAAAGTTCTGTCGCAAAATGCATCGGAAAGTTTTCCGGCCGATTCTAAGCTGTGTACGTGGTCAGATCCCGGTTCGACAAGTCCACAAAAGGGTTGTCAAGATACCTTTCGCCAAGAATGGAAAAGCTTGCACCTTGCAAGTCATACCTACAGGAAGCGATTCCAAACCTTTACCCTTAATGGTTTTGCAATCGTGGAAGTGCCACACCATTTATCCATCCGATATCAGGGAAAGATCATGGTACGGTTTCGTCACGAAAATGGGAATCTGCGACCGCCAGGAAACAAAATGCCATTCTCGATTAGATCGCCGAGCCGGATCCTTGCTGCCAGGGGCTCGTCGACTAGCACGAACGTATGCTCGAAGTTATCGACCTGCGGCTAAAGATCGCGCCGCGAGAAGAGAAACTGCGTCAGCAGGACGCTCAGCACCGCATACACAACGGCGTAGACAACCATCGCATCGCTCGGCGCGAGTGTTCCGCTGAAGGGAGTTACGCCCTCTGCCCCCAGCAGAGGTGGTTGGAATAGAAAGGCAGCGCGACGCCAAAGCGCGTCACTCGGCATGATGAGGCTGGAAAGAATTCCCAGCTCGACGCAGGCTTTCACTTGCCGCAACGATCCAAACTGCTCGATCCATCCCCCGACAAAAGCCACACCGTAAAGTCCCAGCGAGATCGCGCCGCTGGTGAGAGATGAAAAGCTGGTGCTCGCCGCCATGGTAATCCCGAGCAGCACCATGGCCTGTAGCCAGATCAGGCAGAGCACAGCCGAGCCGTGCGGAGGAAGATAGCCGCTCCGCATCCAGGTGACCATCAGGGTGCCACCCTCGATCAGCAACACGTAGAGAGTGAGCATTCCGGCAAAACCCATCCATTTGCCGAGCACAATGCAGCACCGCTGCACCGGCTTGGTGGCGATGGCGTGAATGGTGCCCGAGGCGATCTCACCGGAGAGCGTATCGCAGGAAGTTAGGACCGCCATCAGCGAGGTCATCATGCTTCCGGCATACAGCACCATCATCGTCATCATGACAATGCCTTCGCGTAAGTCGACGATGGAGGCGTGCGGCGAATGGTGCTTCATCGTGAAATGAAGTGCTGTCCAAAAGAAGGCCAGAAATCCTATGCCTGCAAGCAGGGCGATCCAAAGAATCATGCGCCTGGCCGCTTCGCGAAAAGTAACTCGCGCGATCAACAGCGTCGTTTGCAGAGCGCTGGGTCCGCGCGGAGGACGGAGGGCCGACAGCTCTTCGATCGCTTGGCCGTTCATTGACTGATCGCTCATTTGCGGTGTGGATGTGTCTGTGGCCGTGCCCATGTCGACTGCGTTCTCGCTCATCTGCCGGGCTCCGGTCCCATCACCTGCAAAAACAAATCTTCCAGGCTCACGCGTTGCGGAACAACCGAGAAGACCTCCGCGCCGCTTTCAACCAGGCAGCGAACCACGTAGGGAAGATCGCTCGTTCCCGTCACGCGAAGCCGCAGAATTTCACCGTCGAGATGAAGGTTCTGCGCGAACTCCTTGAGCCGCTCCATCGCGATGGAACTCACTCGCGCGACCTTGATTTCAACCTCCGTCTGCGCCGACTGCCATGCGTTCATCCGGTACTCACCGACGATGCTGCCGTCCCTAATGAAAGCCACGCGGTCGCAACTCTGTTCCACTTCGCCGAGCAGGTGCGAATTCAGAAAGACGGTCGTGCCGCAACTGCACTGCTCGCCAATCACATCGCGCACCAGCTTGCGTCCGGCTGGATCCAGGCCGGAGGTCGGCTCGTCAAGGAAGAGTATCTCGGGGTCGTTGACGATCGCCTGGGCCAGCCCGACGCGCTG
>JAJYAE010000244.1 GCA_021779695.1 Acidobacteriota bacterium
ATCGGCTACTGGTACACCGGCCTCATGAGCCTGCTCCAGGGCCGCTTTGAACGCTGGCGTACCGGCGCCAACACCGACGAGGAGTCCAGCCCCAAGCCCTTCCCGGTGGGAGTGTAACCGCCTTCCCAGTTAGCCAAGAGACGGAAGAATGGAGGGACCGTGGAAGCTACTCCCAACACGTTGCCGACTCACTTCTGGCTTCTCTTCCCCGTCTTTTTCATTGGCCTCTGGGCGCTCATCGGCCTGCTCATCAGCTTTCTGAGCGGCTGGTGGGTACTGGCCAGCAGGTTCAGTACGACAGAACAGCCCTTCGGTGACGTTAAAACTGCGGGGCCGCTCTTTTACGGAGTCTATCTCCGTTTCTGGACGCACTACAGCAGCGTCGTCCGCATCACTGCCGCACACGATGCCCTGTACCTCTCCGTCCTGTTTCTGTTCCGGATTGGCCATCCGCCTCTGCGCATCCCCTGGAACGAAATCCGATTCACCACGACTACATACTTCTTTCGGCGCTACATGGTACTCACCCTCGGCACAACAGAGCAGATCCCGCTGCGTATCTCGCAGCGAATGGCCTGCAATCTAGGCCTCACAGAGCGGTTTTCCACTCCATCCGCTCCGATTGAATAGCTCCCTTGGGCCCTGCCAACCCGCGCCTTTGCCGCCTCCGCTACAATAGGTGAAAGCGCCTGCCGCGCCGGAGACTCGAATCTCCGCGCTGCCAGGCGCATCAAGCTATTATGCTCTCCAATCCCTTGCCGGAAGCCCTGACCTTTGACGACGTCTTGCTGGTGCCCGCTTACAGCGACGTCGTGCCCGCCACGGTGAGCACGCAAACTCAGCTCACCCGCACCATTACGCTCAACACGCCGCTCATCTCTTCGGCCATGGACACCGTCACCGAGTCGCGCATGGCCATCGCCATGGCCCAGCTCGGCGGCATCGGCATCGTCCATCGCAATCTCACCATTGCGGACCAGGCCGGCGAAATCGACAAGGTCAAGCGCTCTGAAAGCGGCATGATCGTTGACCCGGTCACGATCGGCCCCGACCAGATGATCGGCGACGCTCTCGAGGTCATGCGCCGCTACAAGATCTCCGGCGTGCCCGTCACCCGCGGCAAGAAGCTCGTCGGCATCCTCACCAACCGCGACCTGCGCTTCGAGACCCGCACCGACATTCCCATCGGTGACGTGATGACCAAGGAAGATCTCATCACCGTTCCCGTCGGCACCACGCTGGAAGAGGCTGAGCTCATCCTTCACAAGCACCGCGTGGAAAAGCTCCTCGTCGTCAACGACCAGTACGAGCTCAAAGGCCTCATCACCGTCAAGGACATCCAGAAAAAGCTCAAGTATCCCAACGCCAGCAAGGACGGCCAGGGTCGCCTCCGCGTCGGCGGAGCCATCGGCGCCACAGGCGACTACCTGGAGCGTGCCGCCGAGCTCGTCCGCAATCGCGCCGATGTCCTCGCCATCGACTCCGCGCATGGCCACTCCTCCCGTGTTCTTGAAGCGGTCCGCGAAGTCAAAAAGGCATTCCCCAGCGTCGCTCTTCTCGCTGGCAACGTGGCTACCTATGAGGGCGCAAAGGCCCTCATCGATGCGGGCGCTGACGCCGTCAAAGTCGGCATCGGCCCCGGCTCCATCTGCACCACGCGCATGGTCACCGGCGCCGGCATGCCGCAGATTACAGCCATCGCCGAAGCATCACGCGCCGCCCGCGAACACGGCATTCCCGTCATTGCCGATGGTGGCATCAAGTACTCCGGTGAAATCACCAAGGCCATCGCCGCCGGAGCAAGCTCCGTCATGATCGGCTCTCTCTTCGCCGGCGTCGATGAGAGTCCCGGCGAAACCATCCTCTATCAGGGGCGCAGCTTCAAGAGCTACCGCGGCATGGGCTCCCTCAGCGCCATGAATCAGGGTTCCGGCGAGCGCTATTTTCAGTCCCGGGAAGATCTGGACAGCGTCTCCACCGGCTCAGAAGGCGTTGTGCAGCGCGAACGCAATGGCCATAACCGCCTCGCCAAGTTTGTTCCCGAAGGCATCGAGGGACGCGTCCCGCATCGCGGTCCCCTTGAGGCCATGGTTTACCAGCTCGTCGGCGGCCTTCGCTCCGGCATGGGCTATCTCGGCTGCAGTTCTGTCAAGGATCTCCAGGAAAAGGCGCAGTTTGTGCGCATCTCCAACGCCGGCCTGCGCGAGAGCCACGTCCACGACGTCATCATTACCCGCGAGGCGCCAAACTACCGCGTCGAATAGTCCACACTTGCGCGGCCACATTCCCTGCACCGTCAGGCAGGGCCGCCATCCAGGCGGTTCTGCTGCGGCAGCCACCCGCACAACACGAAAGGTTGATTCCGTTGCCAGAAGCGCCTCGCCCCATCCTCAAACGCTCTGTTCGGGTGAGTGCCTGGTTGCCGGTCCTCATCGGCACGCTGATGATTGCCGCATCCTCATCCAATGCCTTCAGCTCGGACCACACCAGCCAGCCCTTCCGCTGGATCTACGAGGAACTCTTCGGCCCTGTCTCCAATATGCGTTGGGGGCACATCCATTTCTATATCCGTAAGGGGATGCACTTCTGCGGATACGGCGTCTACGGCCTCCTCTGGCTCCGCGCCTGGTGGCTTACGTTGCCCAAGTCCCGCTATTTCCAGGACGCAATCCTCGCCATCCTCGGCTGCGGCCTTGTCGCCAGTTCTGACGAATTCCACCAGAGCTTTTTGGCCCATCGCACCGGCTCGCCCCGCGATGTCCTGCTCGATTGCTGCGGCGCCATGACGCTGCTTCTGCTCTCCTATCTGGCACTGCGCCTCTTCCGCCCGGAGAAGCTCACCCACTCCGCCTGAACCGCGCCGCCGGCCGGTTCACTTCAGTCGGCAACGCAAGCGATCCTCTTCCAGCAGCACGCCCCAGACGTTCTCCATCCGGCGCATCCCATCGGGCATCCATCGGTCGCATCCATAAAAGCGCGCAGCACGGCAATTGTCTCTCAGCACCCACAGGTACGCACTGCATGGGTAAAGTCGTATCGCACCGCACGATCCTCCGGGCAAAGACGATCAAGATATCCATCGGGGATCAGTCCGCGATAGGCTACCTGCCACGAGCGCACATGCACCCGCGCAACCGCCATCGCATCTCCAGGTTCTGCGGCGCGAACAATCATGCCTCAAGTATTTCCGCTCCCACGCGAGGAGTCGATGTCACAAATGTGCAGGGACTCCATCCCCAGATGGTTACAAACCGATGGGCTATTTACGGGCAATTCCAGAAGTTACAATCGATTCACCGGATCGGCCCCACTCGCGCTCGACGCCATTCCAGTCTCAACCCGTCCGCCGGGAGGTCCCATGCACAAGGCGCGCCTTGAAGCCTTCAGCGACGGAGTGCTCGCCATCATCATCACCATCATGGTGCTTGATCTGCACATTCCCCGCGGCCAGCAACTCAGCGCCTTACAACCGCTTCTGCCTGTCTTCCTTAGCTACGTCCTCAGCTTCGTCTACATCGGCATCTATTGGAACAACCACCACCACATGCTCCATGCCGCCCACCGTGTCTCCGGCGGCGTGCTCTGGGCAAATCTGCATCTTCTCTTCTGGCTCTCGCTGTTCCCGTTCGTCACCGGCTGGATGGGCGAAAACAACTTTGGTGCGGTTCCCACCGCCCTTTATGGCATCGTCCTCATGATGGCCGGCGCCGCCTACTGGATTCTGGCCCATGCCCTCATCGCGGTTGAGGGGAAGCACTCCATCCTGGCACGCGCCATCGGCGCAGATCGCAAAGGCGTTCTGTCCATTGTGTTCTATGCCATCGCAATCCCGCTCTCCTTCCTGCATCGCTTCGTGGCGCAGGCAATCTTCGTCGGCGTCGCGCTCATCTGGCTCGTCCCTGACCGCCGCATCGAGCGCGCTCTGCCGCAAAGCGAAGCGGATTGATCCTGCACACAGCCCCCGCACAGCGGCCCTGAACAGAAAACGGGCATATCCCGCAATGGGATATGCCCGCCTCGCCCTGCCGAAGCAGGACGATCTTCTGCTCGAAGGACCGATGCTTACGCGGCCTCTTCGCCGCCTTCTTCCTTCTTGGCTTCCTCAAGCTGCTTTTCGAGCTCGGCGCGCTTCTTCGCGCGTGAGTCGGCGCGCTTCTGCCGCTTCTCGTCCAGCTGCTTCTCGGCGCCCAGCAGTTCGATGAAGGCCTTCTCCGCCCCATCGCCCTTCTGGAAGCCCGTGCGCACAATGCGCAGGTATCCGCCGTTGCGGTCGCCGTAGCGAGGAGCCACGGTGTCAAAAAGCCGCGTTACGGCTTCGTCGGTCTGGAGGAAGCTCAGCGCCTGCCGCCGTGCATGCACGTCGCCCTTCTTTCCCAGCGTAATCATCTTCTCCACATGCGGACGCACCGCTTTGGCCTTTGCCACGGTGGTCTCCACACGATCTTCCACGATCACGGACGTCACCAGGTTGCGCAGCAGCGCGCGGCGGTGGCTGGTGTTGCGTCCGAGTTTGAATCCTGCATTGCGATGGCGCATCTTTGGCTCCTGGCTTCTTGCTCCTAGCTTCTAGCTCGATTGCCGCGGAACCGGCAATTTGGTATTCGCACCTGAAAGCTAGAATCGAGTCGCTCTTTGAAATCTCGACTTGCTTCCAGCTTCCAGCTGCTCAACCTCTAGCCCGCAAACAAGAACCGGCACTGCTGGTCCCAACTCGCTCAGGCTAGTAGCGAACAGCTAGAAGCTAGTAGCTGTTTCTTAAAAATTCTCCGTCTCCGTGGGCAGCTGCAGGTCAACCGAATCCAGCGGCTCGTCCTCGTCGTCGAAATGTCCGTAGCTGGCGGCCAGCGCCGTTGCCGGGGGAATGCTCGTCGGCCCCGGAACCGCATTGCCGCTCTCGTCAATCTTCATGCCAAGCGAAAGACCCATCTGCGCAAGAATTTCCTTGATTTCGTTCAGGCTCTTGCGGCCAAAGTTCTTCGTCTTCAGCATCTCCGCTTCGGTCTTCTGCACCAGCTCGCCGATCGTCTGGATATTGGCGTTCTTCAGGCAGTTGTAGCTGCGCACGCTCAACTCCAGCTCTTCCACTGAGCGGTTCAGATTGTCGTTGCGGAGCATCACGCGGCCTTCTTCGCCACGCGACTCGGCTTCAATCTCTTCCTCGAAGTTGATGAAGATGTTCATGTGGTCCTTCAGCAGCTTCGCCGCCAGGCCCACTGCATCGGCCGGCGCCACGGCGCCGTTGGTCCACACTTCCAGCGTCAGCTTGTCATAGTCCGTGATCTGGCCCAGACGCGCCGCCTCCACCAGGTAATTCACGCGCCGCACAGGCGAGTGCACCGAATCCACCGGAATAAAGCCCAGTCCGAGATCCGAATCAAAATTCTTGTCGGCAGAGACATACCCGCGCCCGCGCTTCAGGCGCATCTCCATCTCCAGGCGACCACCCTCTGACACTGTGGCAATGTAGATGCCCTTGTCCAGGATCTCCACGTCCCCATCGGCCTCAATCATGCCGCTGGTCACCACGCCGGGCTGGTCGGCGCGCAGATACAGCGCCTTGGGACCGTCGCCCGCAAGCTTGAAGGGAATCTGCTTCAGGTTGAGGATGATGTCGGTGGCGTCTTCCACCACACCGGGAATCGACTGGAACTCATGCAGCACGCCCTCGATGCGAACCGCGGTCACCGCGGCGCCTTCAATCGAGCTCAGCAAGGTACGGCGCAGTGCATTGCCAATGGTTGTGCCAAATCCGCGCTCAAACGGCTGCGCGCTGAACTTGCCGTAGGTTTCGGTCAGCGACTCGGCATCAACTGCCAGGCGCTTCGGTTTCTGGAATCCTCTCCACAACATATCTTCGTCTCGTTTCCCACGCGGCATGTACGTCGCGATGCATTCTGCGGCGGCCGCGCAAGTGCTCCTTCGGTTGAAATGCAGCCCCTGGCTTTAGCCCTCAACCTCCCGCTCCATCTCGCTATCGCAAGGGTGAGCTGAAGGCTGACGGCTGATAGCTGAAGAGCTGGTGTTACTTGCTGTACAGTTCGACGATCAGCTGCTCGTTGACGGGCAGGTTCACGTCCTTGCGTCCGGGCAGGCTCAGCACACGGCCGGACAGATTCTCAAAACTCGCCTCAAGCCACGCCGGAACAGGATTTGCCGCAGCAAACTGCGCCGCCTGCTCCACGATGACCATCTTCTTCGCACCCTCACGAATGGCGATCTCGTCGCCAACATTCACCTGGTAGGAAGGAATGTTCACCTTCTTGCCATTCACCGTCACGTGGCCATGGCGCACCACCTGGCGAGCCTGACGGCGGGACATCGCAAAGCCCAGGCGGAACGCAACATTGTCCAGCCGGCGCTCCAGTTGCTGGATCAGCAATTCGCCCGTCACGCCCTGCGCGCGGCTTGCCTTCTCGTAGTAGGTGCGGAACTGGCCTTCAAGCGTAAAGTACATGCGCTTGGCCTTCTGCTTCTCATGCAGTTGCAGACCGTAGCCCACAATCTTGGCCTTGCGATCCTTGCCGTGCTGACCCGGCGCAAAGTTGCGCTTCTCCAGCGGGCAACGCTCTGAGGTGCACTTGGCGCCCTTCAAAAAAAGCTTGGTGCCTTCGCGACGGCAAAGGCGGCAGACTGCTCCGGTATAACGTGCCATTTCTTCTCCTGACTTCGGATGACGGCCGGTTTACATGTCCCCGG
>JAJYAE010000245.1 GCA_021779695.1 Acidobacteriota bacterium
GAAGAGTTGCAGCACCAGACGCACTACTGCCCGGGGTGCGGGCATGGGACGATCCACAAGATGCTGGCGCGGGCGATTGATGAGCTTGGCATCCAGGACCGGACGGTGCTGGTGAGCCCAGTGGGTTGCTCGGTGTTTGCGTATTACTACTTTGACGTGGGCAACGTGCAGGCCGCGCATGGGCGGGCCTCGGCGGTGGCGACGGCGGTGAAGCGGAGCCGGCCGGAGAGCGTCGTGATCAGCTACCAGGGCGATGGCGACTTGTCGGCGATTGGGTCGGCGGAGATTCTGCATGCGGCGAACCGCGGCGAGAGCATTGCGGTGATCTTTGTGAACAACGCGATCTACAGCATGACGGGCGGGCAGTTTGCGCCGACGACGCTGCTGGGACAGCGGAGCACAACGACGCCGCGGGGACGAAGCGCGGAGAACGAGGGCTATCCACTGCGGATGAGCGAACTGCTGGCGACGCTGGAGGCGCCGGTTTACATCGAGCGCGTGGGGCTGGGCGACAACAAGGAGATTGCGCAGGCGTCGCGGGCGATCCGGCGAGCGGTGGAGAACCAGGTGCGCGGGCTGGGGTTCTCGTTTGTTGAGGTGCTTTCGCCGTGTCCGACGATCTGGAAGCTGTCGCCGGTGGAGTCACAGCGGTGGGTGCGCGAGGTGATGGAGAAGACGTATCCGCTGGGCGTAATGCGCGACCACACGAAAGAGGCGCATCCGCGGACATGGCCGGAGGCAGTGGCGCTGGAAAAGATTCCAGAGATTCTGGGGCTGACGGATGGTGAAGCTGCGCTGCCGAAGGAGCTGGCGACGGCGGGAAAGCCGATTGACCTGCAGGTGCGCGTGGCGGGGTTTGGCGGGCAGGGCGTGCTGCTGCTGGGTGAGGTGCTGGCCGAGGCGGGATTAAACGCGGGGCTGGAGGTGTCGTGGCTGCCGTCGTATGGGCCGGAGATGCGGTCGGGGACGTCGAACTGCCATGTGCGGCTGTCGCGGGAGGCGATTGATTCGCCGCTGGTGACGGCGCCGAATGTGCTGGTGGCGATGAATGAACCGTCGCTGAAAAAGTTTGACAAGGCGGTGAAGCCAGGCGGATGGGTGATCTACAACGGCGATGCGTTTCCGGAGGAGTGCGCGCGGGCGGATGTGCATGTGGTGGCGCTGCCGTTTACGCAGATTGCCGATGAGCTGGGCGATGCGCGCGCGGCCAACATGGTGATGCTGGGCGCGCTGCTGGAGATGGCCGATGCGCTGCCGCAGGCGAGCGTGGACGCGGCGCTGCGCCGGCTTGTGAAGAATGCGAAGTATTTTGCACTGGACGAGCGCGCGCTGGCGCGAGGCAGGGAACTGTTTGGCGCGGCGGCGAAGGAGGTGAGCCATGCAGGCTGAGGCGGATCCGAAACTGATTGTCTATTTTGGCGGGCAGTATATGCCGCTGGGCGAAGCGAAGGTGGGCATTCTGACGCATGCGCTGCACTACGGGACGGGCGTGTTCGAGGGGATTCGCGCGCACTGGGATGCCGCGGCGCAGGAACTGTACCTGATGCGGCCGGTGGAGCACTTTGAGCGCTGGAAGCAGAACTGCGGGATTCTGCGCATCCATGTGCCGCTGGGCGCCGAGGCGTTGGCGGAGATTGCGGTGGAGCTGATGCGGCGCAACAAGTTCGAGACGAACGTGTACATTCGGCCGCTGGCCTACAAGAGTGCGGAGCGTGTGGGCGTGAGCCCGGACGGGCAGGATGCGTTTGCGATTGTGGCGCTGCCGTTTGGGGAGTATCTGCATGGGGAGAAGGGCATTCATGCGGGCGTGAGCTCGTGGCGCCGGCTGGAGGATAACGCGATACCGGCGCGGGCGAAGATCTGCGGTGCGTATGTGAACAGCGCGCTGGCGAGCGACGAGGCGCGGCAGAACGGATTTGACGAGGCGATTTTTCTGAACGAGAGCGGTCACGTTGCGGAGGGTTCGACGTGCAACCTCTTTATGGTTCGCCACGGCAAGTTGATTACGCCGCCGGTGAGTGAGAACGTGCTGGAAGGAATTACACGGGACACTGTGATGCAACTGGCGCAGCGGGAGATGGGCTTGCCGATGGTGGAGAGACCGATTGACCGCAGCGAGCTGTATGTGTGCGATGAGCTGTTCTTCACGGGCACGGCGGTGGGAATTGCGCCGATTGTACGGGTCGATCACCGGGAGGTGAAGGAAGGAAAGATTGGCCCGGTGACGCACGCGATGGGGCAATTGTACTTTGATGTGACGCGGGGCCACATGCTGGCTTACTGGAAGTGGCTGAAGCCGGTGTACCAGACGATGACAGAACATGAACAGGAACTGATCTCGCTGGTGGGGGGAAGTGCGAGCTAAGTGGAAAGCGCCATGACCACCACAGGACGCTGATGAAGCCGCGGCTGGGGCAGCCGGGAGGAATCGCGATGGCAACGACCACGACCAAGGAGAAGATCAATGCGTACGAAGCGGCGCTGCACAACTTTGACGCAGCAGCGGACGCACTGGAGCTGAAGAGCGACACGCGGGAGATGATCAAGTATCCGGAGCGGGTGCTGATGGTGTCTGTTCCGGTGCGGATGGATGATGGCCGGATACGGCGGTTTGAAGGGTACCGAGTCCAGCACAGTTCGGTGCGCGGGCCGGCCAAGGGCGGGATACGCTATCACCCGAATGTGACGCTGGACGAGGTGAAGGCACTGGCCACCTGGATGACGTGGAAGTGTGCGGTGGTGAATATTCCGTTTGGCGGCGCGAAGGGCGGCGTGACGTGCGACCCGAAGCACATGTCAGAAGGCGAACTGGAGCGGATGACGCGGCGGTATACGAGCGCGATCCTGCCGCTGATCGGGCCGGATCAGGATATTCCCGCGCCGGATGTGTACACGAATTCACAGACGATGGCGTGGATTATGGATACCTACAGCATGACGAAGGGGTATCCGATTCCGGGCGTTGTGACGGGCAAGCCGGTGTGCCTGGGCGGATCACTGGGACGCAATGAGGCGACGGGACGGGGCGTGTTCTACACGATCCAGAGCGCGTGCGAGCACCTGCACATGGCGCTGCGTGGCGCGACGGTGGCGGTGCAGGGTTTTGGCAATGCGGGGTCGATTGCGGCGCATCTGCTGCACGAGGCGGGCGCGAAGGTGATAGCCGTGAGTGACTCGACGGGGTGCGTTTACAACGAGCATGGGCTGGATATTTCCAACCTGATGCACATGAAGGCGCTGACGGGACGCGTGGAAGGATTCCCGGAGGCGGAGAAGATTGACCCGGCGGAACTGCTGGCGATGAAGTGCGACGCGCTGATTCCGGCGGCCCTGGAAAACGCGATTGACGGGGAGAATGCGGTTGCGGTGCGTGCGCGCATTATTGCGGAGGCGGCGAATGGCCCGGTGACACCGGATGGAGACCGGATTCTGGAAGCGAAGGGCGTGTTTCTGATTCCGGATATTCTGTGCAACGCGGGCGGCGTGACGGTGTCGTACTTTGAATGGGTGCAGGACGAGCAGCACCTGTTCTGGGAGGCACAGGATGTCTACAACCGGCTGGAGCGCGTAATGAAGACCGCGTTCCGGGATGTGCTGAAGATTCACGAAGAGAGCGGGCTGCCGATGCGGATTGCCGCGAACATGCTGGGGATTGGGCGCGTGGCGGAGGCAGTGCAGATCCGGGGGATTTATCCGTAGAGGACTCTGAGCGGGCCGAGGCCGGAAAAGACCGAAAGAAGAATTGCCCGGCGTGGAGTTCGCTGTTCAGAACTCGCGCCGGGCAACTCTGTTTGGGAGAGCGTGCGTGCGCGCGGCTACATGGCTTTGATTTCGTTGAGATTCTCGAGCAGGTGGCCCATCTTCTCCTGCTTGGTGCGGAGGTATCGCTCGAAGGTTTCCTGCGGCTCGACCTCGGCGGAGACGCGCTCGGCGACGGTGATGCCTGCGGATTCGAGTGCGGCGACTTTTTCGGGATTGTTGGTGATGAGGCGAACGCTGGAAACGCCGAGGAGCTTGAGGACGGCGGCCGGCATCTCGTAAGCGCGGCAGTCGGCAGCGTAGCCGAGCTCTTCATTGGCCTCGATGGTATCGCGGCCGTGGTCCTGGAGTTCGTAGGCGCGGAGCTTGGCCATGAGGCCGATGCCGCGGCCCTCCTGCTGCTCATAGAGGAGGATGCCTGCGCCGGCGTCGGCGATTTTCCGGAGGGCCAGCTCGAGCTGGAGCCGGCAGTCGCAACGGAGGGAGCCGAAGACGTCGCCGGTTAGGCACTGGGAGTGGATGCGAACGAGGGGCGGGGCGGTGTGGATGTCGCCGAGGACGAGGGCGACGAGTCCTTCAACGGCGGTCTCGGGTGGCGTTGCGTTGGAGTCGCAGGGGGCTGGGGCGGCGTGCAGGCCTTCGAATCCCAGGATGCGGAAGTGCGCCCAGCGCGTGGGAAAATCGGCCTCGGCGACTTTTTGAACGCTTTCGAGTGGCATACCTTTATTTTACGGCGTGGTGCGAGCGGGGCATCCCAGGGCGTGTGACGAGCGTGGGAATAATGTGCCGCGGCGGAGGTTGGAATGGAAAAGGTGATCGAGATCCGGATGGCGGAGGATGCGACGGGGCTGGCAGCGGTGCGGGCACTGTTTGAGGAGTACTGGGAGTCATTTGGATTTACGCCCTGCTTTCAGAATTTTGGCGAGGAGGTTGCGGGATTGCCGGGGCGGTACGCAGGTCCGGATGGGCGACTGGCGGTGGCCTGGGCAGGTGAGGAGGCTGCGGGATGTGTTGCGCTCCGGAAGCTGGACGAGCGACGCGGGGAGTTCAAGCGGCTGTATGTGCGGCCGGCGTTTCGCGGGCAAGGTTTGGGGCGAAGACTGGTGGAGTGGGTGATGGAGCAAGCGCGCGGGGCGGGGTATGCGGAGCTGGTGGCGGACACGATGCCGGAGATGCGGGAGGCGCTGGCGCTGTATGAGCAGATGGGCTTTGCGCGCACTGCGGCATACGCGGACCAGACGACGACGGGAGCGGTGTGCATCCGGAAAGTTCTGTGAAGAGGTGAGCGCATGAGGCGCAGCGCGATAGAGTGGTTGCGTGGTCGATAACAGACTGATCCTGATTACGCTGCTGGTGAAGCTGGGCGTGGCTGCGGCTGTGGCCAGCGCTCTGGCGCGGTCACGTACATTTCAGAGGCTGCTGTTTGCCGAACATCGGCGGCACCGCGAGACGCTGGCGCTGCTGGCGTTCTTTCTGGTTCCGCTGACGCTGGGCGTGTGGGTACGGACGACGGTGCCGAATTTTCTGGCGGCGGATATTTCCTTTGAGACGGTGATTCTGCTGGGGCTGCTGCTGGGGCCGGGATGGGCGGCTCTGGGCGGCATGGTGCTTTCGATTCCGGCGGTGCTGCATCACGAGTACCTGGCCTTGCCGTTCAATGTGCTTCTGGGCGTTGCGGCGGGCGTGCTGAGCTGGTTTGTGGAGCGCGAGGAGATCTGGTCGTTCACGCCCTTCATCGATCTGAGCCTCTATCGATGGGTGCGGCGCAATCTGCGCAAGCCGCGGATCGACCGACAGATTCTGATGCTGTTTCTGATTGGGGCGTTTGAAATTTGCCGGGAGTGGATTGAGCGGAATCTGCCGCATCGCACGGGGCCGCGGCGGCTGTTTGCGCTGAATACGGGAGTGTGGGGTCTGCAGGTGCTCGTGTGGCTGTGCGCGCCGATGGTGGTGGGGATTGCGCTGAAGGTGTGGAATGCGCTGCGGATTGAGATCACGCTGGAGGAGCAGAAGCGGATGCTGCTGGAGGCGCGGCTGGATGCTCTGCAACGGCAGATCAATCCGCATTTTCTGTTTAATACGCTGAACTCCATTGCGTCGCTGGTGCGAGTGAAACCGGAGCTGGCCCGGGAGATGACGGTGAAGCTGGCGAATATTCTGCGGGCGCTGCTGAAGGATCACGATACATATGTGCCGCTGCGCGAGGAGCTGAACTTTACCGACGATTATCTGGACATCGAGGTGGTGCGGTTTGGACCGGAGAAGCTGCGGGTGGAGAAGGATATCGATCCGCGCACGCTGGAGGTGATGGTGCCGAGCATCCTGCTGCAGCCACTGATTGAGAACAGCATCAAGCACGGGCTGGAGCTGCGCATTCACGGAGGCACGGTGACGGTGCGAAGCCGGCTGGACGGCGACCGGGTGCATATTGAAGTGGCAGACGATGGCGTGGGGATGGGCAATCGGCCAGAGACGGCGCTGCGGCGGACCGGCGCGGGCATCGGCATGAAGAACGTGCAGGAGCGCCTTGAAGTGCTTTATGGCAACCAGGCGCGATTTGATGTGGTGAGCAATCCGGGGCGCGGGACGCTTGTGACGATTGATTTGCCGGCGCGGTGACGACGGCTAGGGCTTGTCTTCGAGGGCCAGCGCGGCGAAGGCGGTGGATGCGTCGGTCATAAACTTTCCGACGTTAGTGCCGGGGTCACGATTCTTGTTGAGAGATTGAGCGGGCCATGTGCCGGTGGCTGGATCCTGGTGGGTCTCGAGCCAATGAATTCCCTGTTCCAGGTAGGCTCCCTGTACCTTGCTTTCTTCCAAGGCGAGGACGGCGAGCCCGGTGGCATACCCATCGGAAGCGGTGGGTTCGGGGGTCTTGTCGAGACGCTGCCAGGGGCCGAGACTGGCGAGGAGATC
>JAJYAE010000246.1 GCA_021779695.1 Acidobacteriota bacterium
AAAAGCACATGCCCTTTCGTATAGAGCGGCGTCTCAGGCGAGTTGATGTACTTTGCTCCGGCCTTGTCACCCGTCTCCAGCGTGCGGGCGGTAAACGCAATCACCCGGCCACTCTCGTTGCGAATGGGAAACATTACGCGCTTCCGAAAGCGATCGTAGATCGGTCCTGGAGAGCCGTCACCCTGCTCTTTCGCGCTGAAGAGCCCGCTGGCGCGCAGCGTGGCCTCATCGGCCATGCCGCTCAGCCGCTCCCGCAAAGCCTTGAAGCTGTCTGGCGCAAAGCCAATACGGAACTCACGAATTCCTTTGGCATCCAATCCCCGGCCTGCCAGGTATTCGCGGGCCATTGCACCTTCGGGCCCTTGCAACTGCTCTTCAAACCACGCCGCAGCCGCTTCGTGCAGCTCGAGCAGCTTCATGCGCTGGCGTGCTTCCGCGGCCTGTTCGGGCGAAGAGAACTCGCGCTTGGGCAGCGGAATCCCGCACTTCTGCGCAACAATCCGCACGGCCTCAGGAAAAGAGACATTCTCAATCTTCCCCACGAACGAGAAGACATCGCCCGAAACGCCGCAGCCGAAGCAGTGATAGAACTGCCGCACGGCGTGGACGCTGAAGGAGGGTGACTTTTCCTTGTGAAACGGGCAGAGTCCGCTATAGTTAGCCGCTCCGGCCTTGCGCAGGCGGATATAGCCCTCGATCACCTTGACGATGT
This sequence comes from Acidobacteriota bacterium, assembly GCA_021779695.1. The sequence continues at coordinate 713 of JAJYAE010000246.1, forward strand.
CGGCCTGCTGCTTCACGGTTTGGGCAAAGTCGCTCACTGAAGGATCCGGTGCTACCAGCATACTTCTGGACCGGCCGCAGGGGCGGGCACTTCGATCTGGAAAAATGGCCCGTAAATTAGAGGCAGGCGGCAGCTTCGAGGAGTGGAGAGACTTCCTCGAACCTGCCGCCCGCTGGACCCTGAACCGGGTCTAGGTGGTATCTTTAGTGTAGGCTCCTTGTAGAAGAAATCAAGTGCTATTTTGCGCGATTTTCCCCAACCGTGACCGCAGTCACAGTGCACTGTGGGCACGGCCCGATTCGCGTTGACTAGCGTGTTTACGCCTGATACAAAAAGATGTTCCACCTGCATAGGAAGTCGATTTCGACCCCCTTGAAGTCTCGGTAATCGAATGCAAGAGATCATGCAACAAGTTGGTGCCCTATTGCTGGGCGCTGTGCCCACAGCCCTGCTATTCATCGTGCTGGTGCTCGCCTACGAGTTTCTGGTGCAGGGCCCCCTGACGGCTGCCCTGAAAGAGCGCCGTGCCCGCACGGAAGGGGCCGTGCAAGAGGCGCATCAGGCGATTGCCCGGGCAGAGGCTCGGGCAGAGGAATACGCTGCCAGGCTTCGCCAGGCCCGTTCGGAAGTCTACAAAGCCCGCGAGGAGCGGATTCGTCAGTGGATGGCTGAGCGAGACGCGGCTCTTGAGTCAGCGCGCAAGGCGGCCAGCGCAAAGGTAAGCGAGGCAAAGACCCAGATTGAGTCGGAAACGGACTCTGCGCGCAAGGGCATGCAATCCGCAGTGGCAGAACTTGCCAGCCAGATCGTTCGCGTTGTGATGCCGGCTGCAACCGGGGGTTCCCGTTGATGCGATTGAATGACACCAAGTTTTCCGCAGCAGCAGTGGCACGGGCTCTGTTGGCCGTCGCACTCTTGATCGGCGCTGGGGCAACATGGACCCATGCCCAGCCCACAGCGTCCCCCTCTTCCCCGCAAGTAGCGCAGACTCAGTCAGCTGCGCCCCAGGTGGCAGAGAACACAGGCAAGCAGGAAGCATCAAAGTCTGAAGAGGACGAGCTCAATGTGTATCGTCATGCGCCCATCGTGCAGACGATTTCTCGTGTGATGCACATGCAGCTGGAGACGACGGCTCGTCTGCTGGAGTACATCAACTTCGCCGTTCTGGCCCTTGCCCTTGGCATTCCGCTCGTGCGTATTCTGCCCAGGATTCTGCATCATCGGCGCCGCACGTTGCAGGAGAATCTGGACTCTGCGCGGCGGATGACGGACGATGCACGCTCGCGGCTTGCGGCCGTGGAAGCCAAACTCGCAAAACTGGACGATGAGATTGCGCAAATTCGAGCGCAGGCCGAGGAAGAGGCCAAGGGCGATGAGGCCCGGATCAAATCCAGCATCGGCGAGGAGAGCGCGCGCATCGTGCAAGCGGCAGAACAGGAGATTGCCTCTGCAACCGCACAAGCACGCCGCGGACTGCGCACCTTAGCCGCTGAATTGGCGGTCGATCACGCCGCCCGTCAACTCGTGCTGACGCCAGAGGCGGATCGTGCGCTGATTGACGAGTTTGTTCGCGACGCAGCCGCAAGGGGGCAAAACTAAATGGCCGCGTTTGTCGCACGTTACGCACAGGCATTTCTGGACGTTGTGGTTTCAGCCAGGCTTGACGTGGCAGCAGTGGACCGCCAGCTCGAAGATTTTCTGGCGACCTGGGACGGCAGCGCTGAACTCCGCGCTTTCCTGACCAACCCCGCGATTGCTGCGCCCCAGAAAGTGGCATTCCTTGACAAGCTGAATCAGAAGCTGGGCATGCAAAAGGAAACGCGCAACCTGATCGCGGTCCTGATCAACAATGATCGTATTGGCGAAGTTGCGGCTGTGATTGCCGCCTATCGCCTTGCAATGCAGGAGCGCCAGGGCATTCAACAGGTCGAGATCGTGACGGCTCGCGAACTCGCCGGAGCCGAGCGGGAAGCACTTCTGGCCGGAGTGGCGAAGCTCGTCAAGGGCAAGGTGGACGCAACCTTCAAGTTGGATCAAGGGATACTCGGCGGCACGATTGTGCGCATCGGTTCAACGGTTTATGACGGCAGCGTGCGCGGCCGGCTTGAAAAGCTAAAAGAAACTCTCGTAGCCGGCTAGTTCCGGCGCGGCTCAAGTCAGGATTCAAAGGACAGGAAGAGCAAAATGGCTCAAATCAAAGCAGACGAGATTACGCAGCTTCTTCGCGAGCAGATCGCGAACTACGACTCCAAGGTCCAGGTGGATGAGGTCGGGACCATCACCTCGCTTGGCGATGGCATTGCGCGCCTCCACGGCCTCGACAAGGTCATGGCGGGTGAACTGCTCAGCTTCCCGCACGGAATCGCTGGCTTGGCTCTGAGTCTCGAAGAAGATCAGGTAGGCTCCGTTGTGCTCGGCGACTACACAGAAATTCGTGAAGGGGACGAGGTAAAGCGTACTGGCAAGATTCTCTCCGTCCCGGTCGGCGAAGCCATGATTGGTCGAGTCGTCAACGCGCTGGGCCTGCCGATTGATGACAAGGGACCGATTGCAACCACAAGCTCCCTGCCTGTTGAGCGCCTTGCTCCCGGCATTATTGATCGTCAGCCCGTGCGCGAACCCATGGCGACTGGCCTCAAAGCCATCGACGCCATGATTCCCATTGGCCGCGGACAACGCGAACTTATCATCGGCGACCGCCAGACCGGCAAGACCGCTGTACTGCTCGACACGATTATCAACAACGCAAAGAACGATCTCATCTGCATCTACTGCGCGATCGGACAGAAGCGTTCGTCGATTGCGCAGGTTGTGCAGACCCTTACAGAAGCCGGCGCCATGGGCCACACCATCATCGTCGCCGCATCCGCCTCAGAGCCGGCGCCCATGTTGTACCTTGCCCCCTACGCGGCCACCGCCATCGGTGAGTATTTCCGCGACAACGGCAAGCACGCGCTGGTGATGTATGACGATCTTTCAAAGCACGCCATGGCGTATCGCGAAATCTCACTCCTGCTGCGCCGTCCACCGGGCCGCGAAGCCTATCCCGGCGATGTCTTTTACCTGCACTCGCGTCTGCTGGAGCGCTCGTCCAAGATGAGCGATAAGAAGGGTGGCGGATCGCTGACAGCACTTCCGGTCATCGAAACACAAGCCGGAGACGTCTCCGCCTACATCCCGACCAACGTAATTTCGATTACTGACGGCCAGATCTTTCTGGAAACTGACTTGTTCAACTCCGGCGTGCGCCCTGCCGTGAACGTCGGCCTCTCCGTTTCGCGCGTCGGCTTTTCGGCGGCAATCAAGGCGGTCAAGCAAGTTGGTTCCACCCTCAAGCTTGACCTGGCGCAGTATCGTGAACTCGCAGCATTTGCTCAATTCGGTTCGGACCTCGATCCACTGACGCAGAAGCAGCTCAATCGCGGCCAGCGCCTGACGGAACTGCTCAAGCAGCCTCAGTTCCAGCCCCTCACCTGGCAGCAGCAGGTAGTGGTTCTCTTTGCTGGAACACAGGGCTATCTCGATGATCTGCAGGTCTCGGATATCAGAGCCTTTGAGAATGGCCTGCACAAGTACTTTGCGACAGCGCAATCAGCCCTGATCGACGATCTGACAAAGAAGAAGTCGCTGGACGATGACCTTCGCAACCGAATGCACGCTGCTCTCAAGGAATACAAGGCAGGCTTTGTTGCAGATGCAGCGGCAGTCACGGCATGAAATGCAGCCCATCACTGCGCGCTTTGAGCCAGCAGTGATGGGCTGCGGAAACGAACAGAATCGACTCGGCTGAATTCCAGCACTCAACCGGGTTCCAAACAAGACGCACCAAGTCAGCAGCGGCACCATGGGCTAGGGCTGGAAGCTAGGAGCTGGACGCTCAAGATATGGCAAATGTCCTTGATCTAAGACGGCGCATACGCAGCGTGAAGAACACGCGACAGATCACCAAGGCCATGAAAATGGTCTCTGCCGCGAAGCTTCGCCGCGCGCAGGAGCGCGCCATGGCCGCGCGGCCTTATGCGCGCATGATTGCCAGCGTGCTGGTGTCACTCACTCGTCGCATTGATCTGTTTGACGAGGAGACTGGGAACCTTCGCCATCCGCTTTTCACCACCCGTCCGGAAAAGCGAATCATGTTGATTGTTGTCTCCGGTGACAAGGGATTCGCGGGCGCATTCAACTCGAACATCCTTAAAACCGCCTTCCAGTTCATCCAGGGCAATCCAGATAAAGAAATTGACGTGGAAGCGGTAGGGCGCAAGGGTCGCGACCAGATGCGTCGCCGTTACCCCGCAGCCACCTATGCTGAGATGGCCGATGACCAAGGCAATTCACGTAAGGTCCGCGAGCGCAAAGCACGCGTAGAAGTCACCGGCGACCATCCGGGCATGCTGCTCAAGCTGGAGACCGATCGCGTCTTCGCCATGGCACAGAGCATTATCACGCGCTATAGGCACGAGGAGATTGATGCCGCCTACATCATCTACAACGAGTTCAAGTCCGTCATCCAGCAGCGGCTCGTCGTGGAACGCCTGCTGCCGCTGATTGAAATTGGCAGCCAGCAGCTGGCCGGAGTGGTCGAGCCCAGCGTCGAAGAGCGGGAACGCTCGGCCCAGGCTGCGTTGACTGCGGGCATCGAACTGGAGCCGGCCGACACCACCGAAGTTGACGAAGAAGCGCGTAAATTCGGCACGGCGCAGGTGGACTACATTTACGAGCAGCCGTCCGAAGAGCTGTTTGCAGGGCTCATTCCGCAGTATGTCTCCTCCATGCTCTACCATGCGATGACCGAGTCCGTCGCCGCCGAGCACGCCGCCCGCATGACGGCCATGGACTCGGCCACGAATAACGCATCCGACATGATCGACTCGCTCACGCTGCACATGAACCGCGTGCGCCAGGCCGCGATCACCAAGGAAATCATCGAAATTGTTTCGGGCGCGGCAGCGCTCTAAAGGCGAGAAAAGTTATGGCAGAGAACATCGGCAAAGTGATTCAGGTCTCCGGCCCGGCCGTAGACGTGCAGTTTGAAGAAGCAACCATGCCGCCTATTTACCAGGCGCTGCGCGTCACCAGCGACGGCTTCACCGTGCCGTCGCCTATCAGCGTCATTCTTGAGGTACAACAGCACCTCGGCGAGGGACGCGTGCGCACGGTCGCGATGGAAGCGACGGACGGCATGGTCCGCGGCATGAAGGCCATTGACCTCGGCGGCCCCATCCGCGTGCCGGTGGGCAAAGAGACGCTGGGCCGCGTCATCAACGTCATCGGCGAGCCGGTGGACGAACTGGGCCCGGTGGGTGAAAAGGAGCGCAAGCCCATTCACCGTCCCGCGCCACTCTTCGATGAGCAGTCCACGCGCGAAGAGATGTTCGAGACGGGCATCAAGGTCATCGACCTGATCCAGCCCTTTCTCAAGGGCGGCAAGATCGGCCTCTTCGGCGGCGCCGGCGTCGGCAAGACCGTCGTCATCATGGAGCTCATCAACAACGTTGCCAAGAACCACGGTGGCTACTCGGTCTTTGCCGGTGTGGGTGAGCGCACCCGCGAAGGCAACGACCTCTGGCTGGAAATGTCGGAGAGCGGCGTGATCAAGCCCGGCACGTGGCAGGAGTCTAAGTGCGCTCTTGTCTACGGCCAGATGACCGAGCCGCCCGGCGCGCGCCTCCGCGTGGCGCTCACCGGCCTCACCGTCGCCGAGCACTTCCGCGATGAAGAGGGCGCCGACACGCTGCTATTCGTTGACAACATCTTCCGCTTCACGCAGGCTGGCTCGGAGGTTTCCACGCTGCTGGGCCGCATGCCCTCAGCCGTTGGCTACCAGCCCAACCTGGCCACTGAGATGGGCGAGTTGCAGGAACGCATCACCTCCACCAGCAAAGGCTCGGTC
>JAJYAE010000247.1 GCA_021779695.1 Acidobacteriota bacterium
GGCTTTCGAAGCGGCTGCAAGAAGTCTTGGGATCCAGCGAGGGGCTGGACACGTGTCTTCCAGAGATATGCAGGTCGAAGGCGGGCGCATCGCGATGGAGAGTATTCTTCGCCTTAAGCCCAGGCCGACCGCACTGATTGCTGCAAACGATCTGATTGCGGTGGGCGCGGTGCAGGCGGCGATCGCCGCCGGACTACGCGTTCCGCAGGATATCTCGATCCTTGGCTTCGATGATCTTCCGGTTGCGACGATGATGCATCCGAAGCTGACGACGATCCACCTTTCACGCCAGGAGATCGCGGTGCAGGCCTTCTCACAGCTGATGGATCTTCGGAAAGAGAAGAGCTCGATGCCGAAGAATCTGGATCGTAAGATTCATCCGAGCCTGGTGGTTCGAGAATCAACCGGCGCGGTACCGAAGAACCGAGCGCGACACAAGTAATCATTGACCATGCAGCCAACTGGGCCTGCAGATGGCGCGTTATCTCAAACGCGCGCTACCAGAAATGCGTTGCAATCAACTGGGGAGATGAAGGAGTCGTGCCGATGACGGAAACACGGATGACGGCCTCAAAGTTTCGAGTCTCCCAATCGCCGGGAGCCTGCCGAATAAGCTCGTCAACCAAGCCTGGATCAAAAAATACTGATGCGGCGCCCTCGGTGGCGAAAGTTGTAATGCCGCCCGCGATCATCGCAATCTGGCCGCTCTGTTTGTCGAAAAGTCGGCAGAGCAAGCCGTAATCCTGATCGGCGTATCCCGCTTCGGTTCTATTCACTGCATGCCACGTCTGTTTAGTCTTTGTGTCGACGATCGACTGCTCGTGAATATCGCTATTCCACTCAAGAGAGAAGCGCAGACTGCTGGTCATCAGTTGCGTCCAGATAGAGGAGAAGCCTCCGAGCAGAAGGCTTGGCTGCTCGCGAAGTTGAGCAAAGGTGAGATCGGCGCCAAACCGCAAATGGTAGGGATAACGATGCTCGGTGAGGAAATCTGCCGCGCGTCGTAACGCCGCTGTGGGTCCTATCCCCACACGGTCTGAGATTTCTCCACTCTCCGCAATCTTCAAAATAGGGATAAAGATGACGAGGGGCGTCTTCGTTGCGAACACAGGCCTCCACAACCGCTCCAGAGCTGTAGTGTGGTGCTCCATGGCGCGCCACAATGCTCCGCCGCCGGCTACGCCAACTGCTCCCCCCAGCATCCAGAGCAGCCTTCGCCGATTGACCCGGTGTGAAGGCGGAGCGCTTGCCGAGGATTCAGGCTCGTCCTGGCCTTTTGTATTCGCGGGGCTGGAAAAGTAGATGCGTGGAGCGTAGCCTCCCAAGGGCACTTCGATTTGAATCTTTTCGGGGGGATGCAGCTCATAGAAATCCGCGAGCCTCTTTCGAACCTCTCGGGCTTTCACCCGTACCAGGGAGTCCTCTCCTGGCTCGAATTCGGAGCCTTTGCCAAACACATCGCTTGCGATGTTGCGCTCTTTAATCAGTTCCCCTCGCCCCTCCAGCGTCTCGGTCACAATGTAGCGCAGGAATTGCTGACAGCGCTTGCTCGAGGCGAACAGTGAGCTGCTGCATATTTGCTCCAGATGGGCAACGATCAGATTTCTGCGCGGCGGGTTGGGAAGATGTTGCGAGGAGGTTGCCTCAGACAACTGCCTCGGATCAAAGGCATGCCAGGATGTCGTCCCCGGCGCCGATCGTGACGTCGTCCTCTCCTGCGCGACCGTTACTGTGCGAGGGTCTGCATCGGACATGGATTGTCTTGACGTCCGTTCTTCATTCATCACCCTCAATCTCCTTCATGCCGAGAATCGGGAAGCAACTATCCTTCGGTTTAGTCACGTGAGCGGCAAGATTGGCGAAAGAGTGATGATTCCGAGCGCTACGCTAAACGATGCCCGTTACCTTGTCAATCGGGCAGCCGAATAACGCCTTATCACGTCGCGTTTTTGAGAGTCACAGATGCTTCCAAGTGGATGAGGAATATGGCGCTTTCCAGACATTCCGCGAAGTAACGGTTACGTTCTGCCAATAACTTGACACGCGAATCCAAGTCAGGGGAGTATCCGATCGAATGGCTTGATCGGTGCGCAAGTCTTCTGCCGCGTCCATTTGCGGAATACAAAGACTTCCTCCAAAGAGGGCTGCCAAAGCGCGCAACCTTTTTCACAAAGGGAGCAAAGGTCGATGGATATGAATCCCTGGTCAACGATGGAAGGGACAGACTATTGATGCGGACACGCAGGCAGTTTTGTGGTCAGTTGGCGGGAATGGCCGGGCTCAGCATGGTCCCGGAAAGGTTGTGCGCGAGCCTGGACACGCAGCGACCTCCAAATATCGTTGTCTTTTTGATTGATGACATGGGGTGGGGCGACCTGGGCTGTTACGGCAACACGTTCCATGAAACACCTCATATCGATCAGCTTGCCCGAGAAAGCCTGCGCTTCACAAACGCATACGCTGGAGCGCCCGTTTGCTCTCCAAGTCGCGCTGCAATTCTCACCGGCCAGGCACCCGCCCGCCTGCACCTCACACAGTGGATCCCCGGCACCTTGTATCCGCACAAGAAGCTTCTGGAAGCGCCCACACCGCTGCATCTGGACCGCAGCGTCCCAACCATCGCCGAAATGCTGAAAAAATCCGGATACCGCACAGCAGCTATCGGCAAGTGGCATCTAGGCGGGGAAGGCTACTTGCCGGAGAACTTTGGCTTCGATGTAAACATCGCCGGGGACAACCATGGTCATCCGCCTTCCTACTTCGGTCCCTACCACTTCCATAACCTCGCAGGATATACGGCGCAGGACTATCTGACCGATGTGCTCACCGATAAGATGGAAGCCTTTGTGCAGGACGCAGCTGGCAAAGGACCTTTCTTCCTCTACATGGCAGAATATTCGGTACATCTTCCCCTCCAGGCGAAGTTGGCAATGATCGAGAAATATCGTCGCAAGAATGGTGGCAAAGACGAGCCCGATCCGGTGTATGCCGCCATGATTGAAAGCACTGACTTATCCCTGGGAAGGCTGCGGACAGTACTCCAGCGCACTGGGGTTGCAGACAACACAATCATTCTTCTCACGTCAGACAACGGTGGCGTGGGATTCCAGGGACGCAACCTGCATCGCATTACCGAGAATGGCGGACTGCGCGGTGGGAAAGGATATCTCTATGAGGGCGGTATACGGGAGCCGTTGCTCGTACATTGGCCTGGAGTGACGACGCAGAACACAGTGTGTGAAATTCCGGTAAGTGGCCTGGACTTTCTGCCGACCATACTGCAAATGACGAAGGCTGGCTCCGCGCCCCAGCCTTGCGACGGCATCGACCTGACCGGTCTTCTCCGCGGAGCAGCCGCCCCGGAGCGCAACACGCTCTACTGGCACTACCCACACTACAGCGATCAGGGCGGAACTCCGAGCGGAGCAATTCGTGAAGGCGATTGGAAGCTCATTGAGTTTTTTGAAGACCATCACCTCGAGTTGTACAACCTGGCGGTTGACCCGCACGAACAGTGCGACCTGGCCTCCAGCTTCTCAGACAAAGCCGTCGATTTGCAGGGAAAACTGGCCGCCTGGCGCAGATCCGTCGACGCAGTCATGCCAAGGCTCAATCCCGATAGTAATCCGGCATTGGCCGACATCCGCTCAGGGCCCGCCGGATGCAGTTGGCTGCCCGAAGCTTCTTGTCGCGAAGATTGACAGCGAAGTCCAATGAGCTCGCCGGGCCAACCGTATCTCCTGGTGTTGCAGGTGGACTGCGGAGGCGGGTCACCTTGATGGGCTACGCGAAAACTGGACCAAATGGACGGTCAGCATTTTGGCACGAACCGAGCCACGCAGGCCGAAATCTCCAATTGCTTTGGGCTTAAGTTTCCTGGACGGGTCACCATTCCAGTTTGTCTCACTCCAACTGGTACAGAATTTGCCGGGACTCATCAATTGCCGATGGCCAAGGTCAGCTGCTCCAGGTCCTGGAAATCACCGCTGCGGATTCTCTTGTCGGTCAGATTACGGAAAAACCGATCCATCAAGCTCAGCCATATCGCCGAATCAGCCGCTGAAACTCCTTCCGGGTTGCTTCGTCGAGCACCATACGACGGGCAACACGCTTTGACGGGCCTTTTCGTCCTAAGATGAAACCCAAGACTCAATAACTTCTATTGATGAAGCACTCCGCTAGGCATATGTGCGCATGTTCCAGTCCGCCGCTTACCCACTCCCGCGCGCTTGATTCGGGGGCCTGTCTTTCATCAGGCCCTCGCCCTTGGTGAGCCATGCTACGCCGAACGCTACCAGCGAGAGAGTTTCAAAGAGCAGGAGGGGGTCATACTGCCGCAGCACATGATCAATCATTGGAATAACCAGGCTGGCCATCAACGCATTGCATGCCAGAATTACCATGCCGCACGCCGCATAGATGCGATTACGAAGTTGCTTACGCCGTGTGATCTTCTTCCCAGGTGACGTCCTACGGAACAGCACCAGGCAAAAATACGCCAGCGTCAGAAACATCAGCGCCGCAAAACCGCTGTGCGCAAAGCCAATCTCCACTTCTAACTGCGTCAGCTGCGCATGGTCGGGATTCACCGATGGGAACAGACCCACGCCCAGCGTCGCAACGCCGGCAATGTAGCCAGCAATTTGATCTGTACGGCTGTAGCCGCGCGTACAGATCAGAATTGTCGCGATGGCACACAGACTTCCCACCAGCACATCGCCCACCGGCGTGTAATAGTAGTCGCTGATGGATTGCTGAAGAAGCGGGTGTGACAACGTGTGACCTGGAGCGAGTAATTCTAGAAGAATTCTTCCCGCAGGCAAGGCAAACGGAAGCGAAAGCGCGATGACTCCTACCGCTTTACGTAGCGTGTAATAGGACAAAGCGGCAGGAGAAGCTAGTGTCTGGCGAGATGACATGGATTCCCTCAGGCCAGCTTTTCGATCATATGGCAGAATAGCTCAACTCCCCACACAACCCCTGCAGTGCCTTCCACCTGTCCTCGCCCATCACCCGGAAACTTAGCTTATAACTGCGCCAAGCTGCAGAATCTCCTACCATTTTTCACGTCGCTGTGATAGGAAATGATGATTAATTTCTGTTGCATTCTTGCCGATGTCAACTGCCGATCGGGCCGAATACGAGCGAAACCCGGTGCACGCGATGGATACGCACAGCGCGCCAGTCTCATCGTGGAGGGGCATGAGAGCGAGCGTCCTGGCCCGCTTTCCATTTACGGCCATCTGGATGCCCGTCGCCGTTTTCGGCATCCATGCCAAGTCTGTGATCCTTGGCGAAAAGCAATGGCGCATCTTGGCCCATGCTTTTCATCGCTCCACGCTTCCACCAATCCCGGACCACTTCAGCCGCTTCGAGCGCGCGTCTCTCTACTTTTCTGACTGGTCGATTGGATTCTTTTTGGTTCCGATCGCACTGGTTCTCGCGCTCTTCGTCCTGCCCAGGAGGCTCTGGGCTGCCTTTGTTGCGTTGGTCAGCGTGTGTGCCTGCGTCCTCACCATTCTCCAGATGGAGTCGCTGCGCAACGTCGGTCACTTCATACCTTGGTATCTCATCTCCGACGTCTTCCATTGGGCCGCAGCCCATCCCCACTTCGTTGTCGACTATGGCAGCCGAGGAAACCTCGCCCGCTGGTCGCTTTTCGTCCTCCTCCTTGGTGCCTTCGCTTTCGTGATGCATCGCTTTTGGCGAGCCACTCTGATTCATCCCACGCTCGCAAAGGTCGCCAACACAGGACTCTCCATCTTCATCTTGGCGGGTATTGCGGCGACTGAGTTTCGCGCGCAGAGCCCACTCGCGCAAACCAGCTACGGTCGTTCCACCATCGCCACCATTTTCTCGGCCACATTTTTTGGAGATGAGGATGTCGGCACTGGTGCGACAGTGAAGTCCCCCGAGCAACTGCATCAGGAGTATTACGATATAGCCCAATCGCGCCGCATTCCGCCCAATCCCGCCTACTGGGCCAAAGCACGTGACTGCGATGTGATTTTATTCGTTTTGGAAACTGCACCGGCGCGCTACGACGCCTTCACATCACTCGACGATCTGCCCACTCTGCGCCAGCTCTCTGCGCAGTCCTGGATCGGCACCTCCCACTACTCCACCTTTCCGTACACGGCCAAGGCAACTTTCTCAATCCTCACGTCGATGTACCCGCCAAACCCGATGTTCTTTGGCGGACAGACAAAGCGAGTACCCGGCCTTGTGCGCGCTCTTTCTTCGGCTGGATACACCACTTTCTACTACATTCCGCACGACTTCGAATCTCACTTTGAGCAGGATATGTACGACGGAATCGGGTTTGACAAAGTCCAGGTCAGCAGCACCGCCCGCAACACGTTCTCGATCACGCCGGAGTATTACAAAGGCGTTCAACAACGCGACACTCAGGCCCTGAAGGCGCTTTTGCAGGACGTGCACCAGATGAGCCAGCACAACCACCGATATCTCGCTGTCTTCTCGCCCCAGATCGGCCATGCCCCATGGCCTGATCTTGTCCACGGCGGCGCAGAAAAAGCACTCGGCCGCCGCGCCCGCGCCTTGCTGGCGCTCCAGGATCAATGGCTAGGCCAAATC
>JAJYAE010000248.1 GCA_021779695.1 Acidobacteriota bacterium
CCGCGCGCATTGAAGGCAAACCCGAAGAGCGCATCCTGAGCTACCTCATGCTGCGCTCGCTCAAGCAGGCGCGCTACTCCGAAACCAACGAGGGCCACTTTGCCCTGGCCGCGCCCACCTACACCCACTTCACCTCGCCCATCCGCCGCTACCCTGACCTCATCGTGCACCGCATCACCAAAGCCCTGCTCCACGCCGGCATCGCCGGTCAAGGCCACGTGCCCGAGGGCCGCCACGCCTCACCCTGGACGCATCCGAGTGAAGGCCGCGTGCCCCACGCTGCGGGCGCCCCATCCATGCGGGTGCCCCACCTTCGGCGCGACAGCATCGCGCCTAAGGTGGGAGAGTCCTCGGTGGAGCAAGAGAACTTCGACAACCCACTCTCCCGCAAAGCCGGATTCCACACCATCGACCCGCCCATCCCCGAATCCGAACTCGCGCAAATCGCCGACGAGACCAGCCAGACAGAGCGCCGCGCCGCCGAGGCCGAACGCGAACTCGTCGAGTGGAAGAAGGTTCGCTTCATGCAGGATCGCGTCGGCGAAGAGTTCGCCGCGCTCGTCCTCAACCCCTCCAAATACGGTCTCTTCGTCGAGCTCACCGATCTCTTCGTCGAAGGCCTCATCCCCATCGACACTCTGCGCGACGACCGCTACACCTTCCGCGAAAACTCGCACGAAGTCATCGGCGAGCGCTGGGGACGCCGCTTCCGCGCCGGCGACCGCATTCAGGTCATCCTCGATCGCATCCTCGCGCAGGAGCGCAAGCTTCAGTTTTCCCTCGTCGAAGAAGGCATTCCACTCACCGGCAAAAAGCAGCAGCCCGCACGACCTCCCGTAAAGAAAAAGAAGAAGGGCGAGCCCACAACCGCGCCCCCTCGCAAGAAGAGATTCAAACTGAAGCGCCGTTGACTTTGGGGCGACGCATCCCGCTCACTCCGGAATCCGTTTCGCCCGTTTCTCAGCCATCGCGCCAATCAGCGGCAGCCGGTAGAGCTCGCCGTTCAGCGCCTTCATCAGCGCCACTACCCACACAATCACCAGCGCCAGCGAGATCAGTGGAAAATTGTCGAACTGCAGAAATCCGAGCGCAGGCACTGTATCCGTCACCACGCCCAGGACAGCCGTAATCAACACACATGCAACCACAAAATAAATCGCCTGCCACGCGTGAAATCGAAGATACGGCCGCCGCTTGTAGCGATCACTGGTCAAATAAAAGACTGCCGGAATCCCCGTCACGTACGAAAGCCCGGCGGCAACGCGATCTGCTGCCGCCTGCTGTTGCTTTCTTGGGGCAACTCGCCGGTTCATGGCTCCTCCTCACATCGTGCACTGCGGATTCGCCCTCCTGCCTTCCATCGCGGCAGTCGCAGAAGACTTTGCGGCGGTGTTGGCCCGTCAAGGGGGATTTGCCAACATAGAAACCGGCATCGCGCTCCGTTGTCAAGTGCATCCGCCACCCGCCTCAGCCCATCCAATACAATAGGAGAGGGAGCACGACGAATGGCACATACGGTTTTTTGCGTTCGGTTCAAAAAAGAGATGGAGGGCCTCGACGAGCCGCCCTTCGACTCCGAGTTTGGTCAGAAGATTTACAAGAATGTCTCCAAGGCCGCCTGGTCCGAGTGGGTGGACCGCCAGAAGATGCTCCTCAACGAGTACCGCCTTCAGCCGTGGACCCCGCAGGCCCAGCAGTTCCTCGTTGAACAGATGGATCAGTTTTTCTTCGGTGAGGGCTCTGCGCTGCCGCAGGAGTACGTACCACCCGCGCAGTAGTCCGCGCAAAACACCTTGCTGGTGTAAACTGATTCAGACCCCAGAGGCCGGCTCACCCGAGCCGGCTCCATTGTGTCGGGACGTGGCTCAGCCTGGTAGAGCACTCGCTTGGGGTGCGAGGGGTCGGCAGTTCGAATCTGCCCGTCCCGACCATTATTCTCTTCTGCGCAATCCAGGTCGGACTACCACGCAGCCGACGCTGCTGGTCCACCCAGCACCCCAATCCTGCGCGCCGGAGCGCAGCGAAGATGCGCCAAGTCCGGCCTGCGACGGGCTCGCGGCGAAGCCGAGGCCGAGGCAGTTCAAGGGTCCCTACGGACAGGTCTTGCTCCACGGGGCAGAAATCTGCTCGTCCCGACAACTCCGACTTGATTGTTTTGTTTTGGCTCTGACCTTTCCCACTGATTACAGCTCGTCTTCCACCGGCAATTGCCTTGCGTCTGGTTTCCTGCCGGGTGAGCGAGCAGTCCGTCAACACCCTGCGGCAGGCCTCCCCGGAAATTGACGAAATGGCTCGCTCACAGGCATCCACCGACTCGACCAGCTTCGTCATCGTGTGGTGTCGCAGGTTGTGTGGTGAATTAATCAGTGAGAAGATCTGGCTACACTCATTCTTCCTCTCCCACAAATTACCGGGCAGGCCAAATTGGACGCTTCGGGTCTGGTCGCACACTTCCGTCGTACTTCTCTTGAATTGCGCCAATCCAGAGGCCCGATGTGGGCAATGGCTCGTCAAAGAAGTCTGTGGCGCCCATGGAGCATACGGTGGGCAGGTAGCCAGCGCAAACATCCGTTCCTGCGCCAATGGCCGGCGAGCCATTTTGCGGCATCAGTTGATCCTTCGGCCAGATGTTATCAACGTCGTAGGATGGATCCCCTAGTCGGGGATCGGAGACCCATGAATGGGCATCCTGACTGCTGCCGTTCTGGTAATCGGAGAAGCTGTTCCATGCCGTGCCTTTATAGACAAAGGTGTATTCGGAGGCGACAGGTGAAAAATAGAGATTGTAGTCGAGCTCCATTGCACCGGGAGCATTCACAAGATATGGATGCTGCAGCGGCGTGTAAATCAAGTTGTTGACGAAGAAGTTCCTCAGTGTGCCTGAGAACGCCGCTCCATTCACTGTGAGCTCGTAATTGCCTGGCTGGGGCGCCGTCCAATAGGACGTATTGTTATAGATCTGCACGCCATTCAGGGATCCACCATTCCAGGTGGACACGAGGAAGTCTCCTTTTTGAGTCGTGTTTGGCTGAGAATCGTTGTTAGAGCATACGTTGAAGCGAATGATCGCCTTATAAGTAACCTGTTTCTCCGCTCCGAAGACAGAAACGCAATAGCCCTTATTGTCGTGAATATAGTTATGTTCAACGATCACGCTGCGATTGAAGTAGTCGATGTCCATTCCACCGCCGTCCCCGCCCCAACTGGTGTTCTTGTAGGACTCGTTCCATGCCATCTCCACATTCACGCTATTCCAAACCCAGAGCGCCCCGGGCGTGCTTCCCGAGCAGTCAGGGCACTCGCCTGACTCCGTGACGATGTTGTGGGTAATGGATACATTCTCAGCATCCGTCACCAGGATTCCATCGCCATATACATTTGAAACCCTGGAGTTGGTAATCGAGATGTTCTGGCCTTTTGCGCCAGAATAAACCCCGTGGGGTCCTGCCTTCACGAAGATGCCTTCTCCGGCCTTGGTATCTCCCGCCGTCACATTCGAAACATTCACATCGTTGATGGTGGAGTTGTCCGTGCCATCGGCAAGCAGTCCAATCTCACCGGTCAGAGCGCGTTGCTTGGCAACCGAGCTTGCCGCAGTAGCGATCACATTCTGAATCGTCAAGCCGTAGACAGAGGTACCGTTCGATGCCTTCGCCACGAGGCCCCAGTTGTAGCCTTCGCGCAGGTCGAGATTCTCAATCGTCCAGTAAGACTGGTTGACGAGATAGACGGCCGCATTGTTCATGGCGCCTCCATCGATCACGGGAAGCAGCCCGGCTCCGTAGGCGGTAACCGTTATGGGTACGCCAGTTGAGCCCGATCCAGCAGGCGCGAACGTGCCATTACAGGTGGTCCCGCGCTTGAAGTAGATGATGTCGCCGGGCTGATAGGCTCTTGAAGAGGCAGCCGCGATGTTGTTCCACGGCGTGGCCTCAGTTCCCGTTCCGTTAGTTGGCTGACTGCAATCCACGTAGTACGAATTTGGCATCGCACTCTCGGTCGGACTCGGTATGCCTGCCGTGGTCATAGGCTGCGCGCCAACAGCAGAATGGTTCTGGTTGGGCGCGACTGCTCCGCTGGAACCAGAGCCTGCGGAATATGCTGTGCAACTCGTCATCGCGCTTGTAGTAAACAGGATTAGCCAAAATGGAAAAATCTTCATGCCTTGTCTCACTCCTCTCAGCGACTGCAGGAATTGCCTTTGGCAATCCCGGACACAAATAAAAGTTGGGACGGTCTTGCAACGGCATCATCGCAACGAGCCACTGCAGTAATAGGGTCCCCAAAAGCCTTCTGACTAACGGAGAATACTCCTTGCCAAATGCCCGCTAAACGATTGCCTCGCTCTTGATCGCGACCGCTTTGATTTCGTCGCGGCGACTTTTACATACGTCATTCGTGAACATACAGAGCCAAAGCTTTCTTCCTCTTCGCAAAGTCCGTTCCAATTCCTCAAAGCGACGCAGAATGCGGCCACGCGGCTTTCGCGACCCGTACGATGACTTCAGCGGTGCCGGCGAATGAGGTGTGTTGCGCGCGCACACGAACAATTCCGTATGATCCGGGCAGCGTTCGAATCCACACAGCTCCCATCCCGCCTGTCAGATTCAGATCGAATGGGTTGTCACCCACTATCTTTGCCGGGCCGTCGATCGTGAGTGTCACCACTCCGCCGCCAAATAGGCGCGGAGAGCCGAATTTGTCCACGATGCCAAATGCAAGTCGCGTGGAGTCTGCCCCGTCTCCGTGAAGATCCAAGTCATCGGCCTCACACCAGAGCCTGTCCTGGGTTGAATCGGAAGAAAAGAAACGTGACTGGACGAGCCGCCCTTTGGCATATCCGCGAATCTCGAGCTCAGGCTTGTTCGTGGCATTTAACTGCAAATACGCAAAGAAAGGCGGATAAACGGTATGTGGAAATCCAGTGCGGTCCGGTTGCAAGATGGAGTGCCGTACCCCATCGAGGAGTAGCTCAAGCTGCTCGCAATTGGAAAAGATGGCAGCCCGCTCGCCGGGTCCGGCAGGCTGATGCGTTCCGAAGTCCCAATAGAATGCGGGCGCAATCACCGGCCTTATGTTCGGACTGACCTGACTCTCATAAAATGCCGCACCCAGCTTGGGGATGCGAAAGAAGTCCGCTATGCCTGGATACTTCAGCCCATTGAATGCGTTGATGAGGCTTGGATAATCAAATGCGCACCAGCCCAGCAGACCGGAACATGTTGGATACGTAGCAGCCCTATCATGCGCCTCGGCGTGAAACAACGCCTGGTCTTGCTGCACCGCGGGCTGGGCATTGCGGCGGTAGGTAAGGTCAAAGCCTTTAGCGGCCGGATAGTTGAATTGCCCAACAGCCTCAGCGACAAGATATGAGACTGCTGGTAATGGCGGCCGAATACCGACCTCGCCCGGAGACGCAGCATGATAGTCGTCAAACGCGAATACATCTTGATGCCATTCCTGCTTCCAGGTCTTTTCGGATGCAGGCGTCATTGTTCCGGAGGTCTGTCGCGTGCCGTCGAGTTGCAGTGCGATCGCCCTCGTTTGCGCATAAAGCGCCGGATCATTTGCCGACTCATTCAGGCGTACGCCCCAGATAACCACAGAAGGGTGATTGCGATCGCGGAGAACCATTTCGCGCGCGTCGCGCAAAACGAGATCTTGCCACGCCTCTCCGCCGATGTACTGAAATCCTGGCACCTCTTCCCACACCATCAGTCCAAGCTCATCGCACGCGTTCATAAATGCTTCTGACTGGGGATAGTGGGAGCAGCGCACGATATTGCAATTGAAACGCCGGCGCAGAAGTTCGGCGTCGCGTCGCATGGTTCGATTCGAAGCCGCAAAGCCAAAGTAGGGATACAGCTCATGGCGGTTCAGGCCAAACAATTGCAACCTTCTTCCATTCAGAAAGAATCCATCGACCTCGAATCGTGCGTCTCGGAACCCCGTCCTGGTTACGTGTCGATGCAGGGGCCTGTCGTCGACAAAGAGGGTGACTTCGACGTCATACAACTCCGGATTCGACACATCCCACAGACCAATATTTCCGAGCTGTTCCATCGTGAGCGTGACTTCTGAATCAGGTTTTTCAATCCTGGCTCTTTTCGATGTGCTCACTATCCTGCGTCCTTCTTTGAACAGCGTGGCTTGGAGGCGGATCTCTGCCGGCAAGTGGCCGCCTGCATCGACGCGGCAGAACAGATCGAGCCGTCGATTGTCGCCCAGGACATCCATCGGGCGAGCGAACACGCTGCGCACAAATATCTGAGGAAAAGCACGGAGGCTCACCGATCCATTGATTCCTCCCGGCAGCATGTAATCAATGGATACCGGACCTTTTAGTGATCCACTCGGCGGCACATCCAGCCATCGTGAGTCCACCTGCAGCGAGAGCGCGTTCTCGCCTTGGGTTACAAGATCCGTCACTTCGTATTCGAAGGGTAGGAATCCCCCCAGATGCTGGGGCAGGGCATGTCCATTCAGAGTTGGAGCTGCCCCAGCCATTACCCGCTCAAAGTGCAGAAACAGCCGAAGCTCTCGCATGTGCGGCGGGACGACAAAGGATCGCCGATAGGTCCAGACGCGCTC
>JAJYAE010000249.1 GCA_021779695.1 Acidobacteriota bacterium
GCTCGTCTGCGCCCATGTCCCCGCCACCAGCAAACCCAGCATCAGCGCCGTCCCGGCCACCCTCCGTCCGCTTCCTGCAGCCATCATCCTCATCCCTCTCATGCGGGTACTCCTCTCCCTTTGGGCGCGGCCCATCCCGGGCGCACGCCAGCCCTCGTTTTGTAAGTCCCCGGCAGCACAGGTGTCAATAGGTAAATTATTTTTCCTGACTTGACCCTTCGCCCCCCATCCATGACGTGCGCAGGGAGCGGCGCGGGCGGGTGCCAGAGATGCGAACTGAGTTCCACCACGAACTTCGGTTGCCCCGGGTGCCTCGGCGGGTGGCGCACCTTAAGTTTTTACAATTTCAACCGGCACACAACTGAGGGTGCCCCATCCTTCGCTTCTTTCTGGGCAGGTGGCCCGGTCATGCGCTGTGAAGTGTTGCACTGAAGGAGGAAAACTGTGCCCCGTTCATCGCGTTCTTTGCGATGAGCGGGCGGTATCGTTACGATGGCGGGTGGCCGGGGTGCCGGGGGAGAAAAGTGAGATCCCTCCACGAATGATGGTTGCCCCAAGTGCCTCGCCTTCGGGCACCTGGGATAGCCTGAAGCCTCCCCGACACCGAAAAGCCGGAAGCGAGCAGCTGGAAGACGCCGTCAACCCCCTCGCGCCAAACTTTTTTCTAACTCACTGATTCCACTCGCAATTTTCCCGCCGCCGTTTTGCAGTCTAATTCCCCTCAAACGCGCAGAATAGAACCATGACGCAATCCTCGCATCAACTCGATCGCTCTCCGGCCCAAAAAAATAAATACCCACCCCCCCTCCAATACTTTTTCCACAGAAAGCGTGCACTGTCCCGCTCGGTCAATTTCTTCCTATCTTCGCTTTTGCGATGAACTCCGAGACCTGTGCCGTTGGCCTCAAGCACCCACCAGCCTCGCGAACGGCCGGTGCGTCTGAACAGACCAGCTCATCAGTCCGATGGTGACAGTGCGATAGGCGTCGCACGGGCGTAAGGCCGCGTCAGCGCCACTCGCGCCGGCGTCGGCCCATCCAGGATTCGACTATCATCAAGGCTGCTATGACAAGCGAAAGGGTACGAGTCCGGTTTGCCCCATCGCCGACGGGAATGCTGCACGTGGGCAACGCGCGAACCGCGCTCTACAACTGGCTGTTTGCGCGCCGGGCGGGTGGCGACTTCCTGCTGCGCATCGAGGATACAGACGTCGAGCGCTCAGAGGCGCGCTACGAAAAGCAGCTCATTGAAGACCTGCTGTGGCTGGGTCTGGACTGGGATGAGGGACCGGGCACGGGGCGGCCCGGCGATCCGCTGGAAAACGAACGCGGCGGCTTTGGGCCATATCGCCAGTCGGAGCGGCAGCAGATCTACGCCGAGCTCACCGGGAAGCTTCTTGCGGAAGGCAAAGCATACCGCTGCTTCTGCACGCCGGAAGAGCTCATGTCCGAACATCAGCAGGCGGTGCGGGAACACAAACCGCAGATCTATTCGGGCCGCTGTCGCAATTTGAGCGCAGCGGAAGCGGAAGAGCGCATGGCAGCGGGGTTGCCGTTTGCCGTGCGGCTGAAGATTGGCCCGGAGCCGCTGGGCTTTCATGACATCGTGCGCGGGCCGGTCGAGTTCGCCGCCGAGACGGTGAGTGATCCAGTCCTGGTCCGGTCAGGAGTTCGATCTGGTGTTCCGTCTCACCAGCAGGGCGCGCCCGGCATGCCGGTCTATAACTACGTGGTGACGATTGACGATGCGCTGATGCAGATCACCCACGTAATTCGCGGCGACGACCACATTTCAAACACGCCGAAGCAGGTGGCGATCTACAAAGCATTTGGCTGGCCTGTGCCGGAGTTCGCGCATCTGTCGACCATTCTTGGTGCGGATCGCGAACGGCTGTCGAAGCGGCACGGCGCCACCTCGGTCGCGAGCTTCCGCGAGATGGGCTATCTGCCTGAGGCGCTGGTGAACTATCTGGCGCTGCTGGGCTGGGGCGCGGAGGACGGAAAGACTGAGACCTTCACGCTCGAGGAGCTGACCCGCGCTTTCAAGCTGGAGCGCGTGACACCGTCGCCGGCTGTGTTCGACTTTGACAAGCTCAACTGGCTGAACCGGCACTCCATCAAGATCGCGTCTGCGAGTCGTCTGGTGGACCTGGTGTGGGCATCGTTTGGCGAGCGGCTGCCCGCACGCGAAGCCGCGAGCGAAGCCGTGGTGGCCTGGATGGCGCAGCTGGTGGAGCTGTTTGCGCCTTCCGTGGACAAGCTGGACGAGCTGGCTCCGAAGGCTGCGTTCGTCTTTGGATTCGATCCCGATGCAGCCCGGATGCTGCCCGAAAACCAGGAAGTGCTAGCGGCCGACTCTGCGCGAATTGTGCTGGCAGAGCTGGCCGACCGGGCACGCGCCAACAGCGCGAACGTTACGCCGCAGGTCTTCAAGACCTGGATGAATGAGATCAAGGCAGCAGCCGCTGTGAAAGGCAAGGAACTCTTCCATCCGGTGCGCATTGCTCTGACAGGAATGCACTCCGGGCCGGAGTTCGACAAGCTCGTGCCGCTCATCGAAGAAGGCGCAGAGCTCGGGCTGGGCATTCCCTGCGTGCAGCAGCGCGTGGAACGCTTCGTGGGAGTGTGAGCGTGGCGACGGCGGTCCTTCACTTCCCTTTTCCCCACAGTTGGCAGGCAGACGTGCTGGCGGCGCGTCCTGCGATTCTTCCGGCGCGTCACTTTGTGTATCCCCGCGAGGCAGAAGAGGTGGAGCGCGGTGCGCTGGAGGTCATGGTGCGGCCGGGCGACGGCGCGCAGCCGTTTCTGGCAACCTGCGCGCTGGGCTTTCGCGATCCGGCGGCGCCGACGGGGCTGTGGTCCACTCCGAACCCGGATGAGCTGTGCGCCATCTCCGGCGGATACGCGTACATGATTGACACGCGCGCGCCCGAACGATTCACGATGATCTCCTACCGGCCTGTGCTGCAGGTGCTCAGCGCCGCGGCACAGGGGCTGATGCTCTTCGTCGGGCATCACGCGATTCTGGCCTGGGGCACGCAGGGGCAGGCGTGGGAGTCCGCGAAGCTCTCCGACGAGGGCATCACGATTCGCGGCTTCGCAAACGGCCAGTTGCACGGGCTGGGCTGGGAGATGGTCGCTGACCGGGAGACGCCATTCACGCTGGATTTGCGGACAGGGCGACAGGCTGCGGGAACTGCCGGAACGCTGCCCTAGGGCCTGATCACACTACCAGGGCGGCAAAGAAGCGACTCGTATCCCGCATAGACGCCTTCAAAGACGGCATCCCAGCTCATGGTGAGGGCGTAGGCGCGGGCGGCGGCGCACATCGACGCGTGGCGTTCGGGGTCGGCCAGAATCTCAAGGATTGCGTGAGCGAAGTTCTGGTCGTCCACAACCCTGCCGGTCTCGCCATCTCGCACAATCGACTTCGGGCCTCCATCGGGCGTGACGATGGCGGGCACACCGGAAGCGAGCGCCTCGAGAACGACGTTGCCAAAGGTGTCCGTATGCGAGGGGAAGACGAAGACGTCCATCGACGCGTAGGCGGCGGCCAGCTCTTCTCCGTGCAGGACGCCGGTGAACTCCGCTCGATGTAGCCGTTCGCGCAGCCATGATTGTTCAGCGCCATGGCCGACGACGAGGAAGCGGAAATTCTTCTGGCTTTGGTCGAGTTCGTGCTGGATCTGCGCCAGGAGCGCAACGTTCTTCTCTACGGAAAGCCGGCCAACAAAACCGAGCACGATTGCGCGGTCAGCTGGGTCGCGGCGGCGATTCGCAGGATGGAAAAGCGCGGCATCCACGCCGCGGGGCATCAGGTGGCAGGGGCGGTCGGTGAGACGGATCAGGGTCTGACACAGTTCCGGATTGGGTGCGAAGAGCACCTGCGCGGCAGAGTAAAAACCGGCGGCGGCGGTCATCGTGATGTCTTCGATCGTCTCGCCCGCAGCGGATGACTCGCGCGGCGGCAGCAGGCGCAGGAACCAGGAAGAGCGGCGCGCCGCGTACTCATGGACGTTGGTGTGCCAGCTTGCGGCAAGCGGCAGGCCCATCACGTTGGCAAGGCCGGCGCCGAGCAGGCCCACCTCGCTGGGGCCGGTGATGTGGATCAGATCGGGCTGGAAGCGCTCGATGACTTCATCGATGAGCGGCATGTGGCGGCCGAAGGCGGGATCGAAGCTCAGGTCTTTTTCGAGAGGAAACGAGAGCGGGCCGCGGGGCAGTTCAAGCGTCCAGACGTTGTCCTCCTGCTGGAAGTGCAAAGCGCGGCTTCCCGCTCGGACGCAGAGAAAGGGCAGATTGTGGCGGCGCGCATATGCCTCAAAGTGACGGCTGGTGTGGGCGACGCCGTTGACCTCGTGAAACGAGTCAGGGAAGTACGCGACGCGCGGCATTCGTGGTGTTTCCATCCCCGCTCAGGCTGCCGGCAACATGATGCTCCGGCTCGCTGCCTTATCCCTCAGTTTCGCCCAGTGCCAGGCGCAACTGCTGGGAGTCGCTCCATGCCATGCGGAGACCGTCGAAAACCGGTCCCGCACCCAGGAGCTGCACCATGCCAATGGTCCAGGCGATGCCAAGCGGCGCACGCCCCTTTGGCCAGAGCTCGCTCAGAGGGCGAACGACTCCGCGGGCATCGGGATGATAGGCGCGCTCGTCCCACGTGCGTGACCCCTGCGGAAAATCCGGGTAGCTGCGAATCGCATCGAGCGTGGAACGCAGAAGACGATGCTTCCACGGCTCCGCGTACTGGGGCATGAAGAGCACCCTGCTCTTCTTCTCCCGGCGGATCTCGTGAACAAACTCAGTGAACGTGGCAGCGTTGGTCAGATTGATGTTGGCGTTCGGCTCCACGCCGTGGCGGTCGCCGCCGGAGACGAGCAGCATGTTCCAGCTTTCGGCCAGCTTGCGAACCGTGCGGTTCTCGTCCCAGGGACGCAGTCCGTTCAGCTCCAGCGCGTGCAGCCAGGCGCCGTTCTTCTGGAGAAACTCGTTCACCAGAAACTGATGCTTCTCCTGGCCGACCAGGTAGAGGTCCCACATCGGGTGGTTGAAGACCACCAGCACGTTGGGCTCGTTGTGCAGCGCCACCAGGATTTCCGTGAGTCGCGCATCGCTGGGATGGGCAGTAAAGGCTTCCAGTTCCGTCATCCATTGCGTGGCGCGGGCGCTGGGCAGGTTATGCACGCCCAGATGAAAGGCCTGCACGCCGCCATAGGGAGCCGTCCACTCCACTGAAACCGGAATCTGCCGCGCGCTCGGAACGGTGCGCAACAGCATGGGCGCTTGAATGTTGTCGTGATCTGAAATGGAAACCATGGGCGCCACATCGAGCGATTCAATCTGGCGGCTTTCGAGGTCGAAGGCCAGCTTGGGCGTCATCGGCGGAGTCCAGTAGCTGGCCGCATAGTTGATGCGCACGCCGTGCTGCTGCTCTGACCTGCGTTCCAGCCGTGCCAGCAGCGGACGAATCATCGGGTACTGGTTGCCGAGATTGGCCAGAAAATCCAGCGTCTCTCGGGACTGATTGGTGTGGCTGTGCAACGATACGCCTGTGCGGAATCCCTTCGCGGCGTTCTGGTCGCGCCACAGGTACGAGATGGTCGAGTTGGCCATGTCCGCTCCCCTTTGTTCGGCATTCGCTGGTTCGGCTTTCGCTGCTTCCGCTTTCGCTAGCTGCTACGACTCCATTGTCGAAGGCGAACATCAACAGGAGGTGAATCGCGGGACAATACCTCTTCAATTGAGAAAGGAACCCGAAGAGTACATGCAAAAGCCCGAACGGCCGGAAATTTGCGACTCGTCCCGCCGAACGCCGGAGAGGTAGACGCGGGGTTGTTGCTGAGAGCAATGGGTGGTCGGCCGGTGATTCGCTCGGAACGATCAGGATCTCTCAGAAAACCCTGCCCTAAGCCTACTTCCGATACAGATCTGCGCTCGATGAGTGACCCGGCCGATGTGGCGCTCGCTGAGCAGTCAACGGTGAAAGGGGGTCAAGTCCCGGTGAACTCGAGTGTCAGATGTTCGGGCGTGAGCTCTGAAAGAATCTCCCGCGCGTTCAACATGGCTGCCGGCGGCTGCGCCCCGGCCCTGTCGAACTTCCCCTCAAGCAGTCGCACGGTCACCGCGCAGATCAGCGGAGCCGAAAAGGCGTAGATGTCACGCCCCTGTGCACGGATTCGTCGGGTCATTCCTCCGCGGGTCGCAACTACATCTACGATGAAGCGTTGCGCTGAACGTCCCCTGGCATCCGCAACCTTCGGCGCAGGCGTCTCCGGGTTCCGGACATCGCCCAGCACAATCCGGTTCAGATAGGTATGGAGTTCGGCAGTCCTGACGTGCCGCGCGATGAGAACGATCTCGGAGAATGGCACCTCGACCATGGCCTGGCTGCCGAGTGGATCGGCAAATTCCCAGGACCTCTCTACGGGTGGCAAGGTCACGGGGACAAGCTTGCCTTCCGCAATCACCTGGCGTCGGGTCGTATTCGTCTTGCCGGTCATACGCGTGCCGTGCGTAGGATGCCATGAATCGAGGCCAATCATGGTGTCGATGGTGTCTGCGCGGTCCCAATCGTCGAGCGCGGCTGTGAC
>JAJYAE010000250.1 GCA_021779695.1 Acidobacteriota bacterium
GCCGAGTGGCAGCAGCGCATCGCCGGCATCCCTATCCTGCAGTAGCG
Organism: Acidobacteriota bacterium; assembly: GCA_021779695.1. The sequence goes on from JAJYAE010000250.1 coordinate 48, forward strand.
CAGCACACAGCCGCGCAAGCAAAACAGGCTCCTCATCCCGCCCGTTGCCGGGTCCGGTCATGAGGAGCCTGCTGTTTTGCGGCGCTTACTGCTGTGCGCCGCGGTTGAAGTTCATCGTCTGCGTCGCCGTCCCCGTGTCATACACAGCCGAGCTCCACGGCACGTTCACCGTAAACTCCGCATTCGGATTGCAGCCCACGATGCTCACCGTGATCTGCGCGCTCGCCGTTCCGCCCGTGCCAATATCGCCCAGCAGCATCGGGAAGCTCGACGGCGACACCACCCTTGGCGTGCAGGCAGGCTCCGTCAGTTGCGTGAAGGTGATGCCGTTCAGCTGCGTCGCATACGCCGGTCCCGCATTGCCGTTCGTCGCCGTCACCGTCAGTACGCGCTCATCGCTCGTCGTCGCCGTGCTCGTAATGGCAAACGCCATCCCGTACCCCGGCAGTTGCGTCGGATCGACAATCCCCCAGTACGCCGGCTTGGCCTGCAGTTGCATGTCAAACGGCAGCGGATAATCCGTCCGCGTCACCGGGAAGCTGTCCAGCCACGTGTCGTCGTCCGCCATGCCCCACAGCGTCACAGCACTCAATTTGCCGCTCAGTTGCCTGAAGGCATCAAAGTACTGCTTGTATAGCCAGCCCTGCTCGGCCAGCACCGCAGGCGGAATGGTACTTCCATAGTTCGACTTCGTGTCTCCCGCGTTGTACACGCTCATATCCAGCTCGGTTACCTGCTGGTCAATTCCCGGAAAGTCCTCCGCCATCGTGTCGATCGCATTCACCATGGCTGTGGTGGAGGGATAGTTGATCGCGTTGTGCATCTCGTGCCCAACGCCATCGATCGGAATCCCCCGCGAGCGAAGATCTCCCACCACCTTCACCAGGCACGCCAGCCGCGCCGGGTCTGCCGTGCTGTAGTCGTTCAGGAACAGCTTCGTCCCCGCGGGCGTATACTGCCGCGCCGTCTGGAACGCCAGGTCAATGTAGCTCTTGCCCAGCACCTTGTAGAACGGCCCGTGCAGCAGGCAGTCCGGCTGCGAGGGATCCAGCGGCTCATTCACTACATCCCACGCATACACCTTGCTCCCAAAGTGCTGCACCTCGTTCTGGATGTGCTCCACGATATTCTGCTTCACCGTCGCCTGGTTTGCAGCCGAGTTCGTCCCGTCGCCATACGCATACGACGGTGTCTGCGAGCCCGATGCCCACACCAGATTGTGTCCGCGAATCCGCGAGCCGTTACACACCGCCTCGCCCACCTCCGCGTCCGCATTGGCAAAATCAAACACGCCCGGAGAGCTCTCCACCGAGGCCCACTTCATGTCGTTGCCCGACGTGATGCTGTCAAAGTGCTTCCCCAGAAGTTGCGCATGCGGCCCCGACAAGTCCGTCGGATCCACCGCCGTCCCCACCGGGAAGAACTGCGCCAGCGTCTTGTAGATCGACGGAATATTAGCCTGAATCGTCGCCGGCGGCACATACGTCAGTTGGAAATCGTCCAGGTAGAACGACACCAGGTCATTCCCCGACGCTGGCACCGTCTGAAAGTACAGATACGCCTGCCCCGGGTCGTAGTTGCTCGACATGTTGTAGCCCATCACGGTGATCTGGTGCCATTGCCCATCCGCCGGCACCGTCACGCCCGGATACCCCGTCACGCTTGAATAGCTCGTGTTCCCGCTCAGCGTCGTCTGCAGGCTGATGTTGATGACGTGATTCGTTCCATCCGCCGGCGTCAGCATCACCCAGCCGCTCACGTTGTATACCGACCCCGGATACATCTTGTTGTTCACGCTGATCTGCGGACCATCCCAGTTTCCGATGCGTCCCGTCGTCAGCAGGCTGTGCGTGCCGCTGTGCGCCGCCGACGTTGAATTCGTCACGCTCGACGTGCCCGACCGCGAGCTCCATCCATCCGTCCCGCCGTCTTCAAACGTGCTCGTGATGCCCGTGTTGTCCTGCTGCGCTGGATTCGGCGGCGGTGGCGACAACTGGCTGATCGTCACATCGCCCACATAGAACGAGTCCGTCGCGCTGCTTGATTGCATGTACAGCAGCAGCGTCGTCGGCGGCCCCGGAAGATTGCTGAAGCTGAACGTCCCCTGCACCTTGGTCCAGGTCGTCGCAGAAAGCGCACTTGACGTCGCAATGTTCGCATATGCCCCGCTCGTCGCGCAGTCCGCCGTCTTCGTCGACATCGTCACCGTCGGGCCGCTCCCGTCCGCCGTCGCCAGCAGCACATACGCCGTCACCTGGTACGTCGCTCCCGCCACCACGCCGTTCACGCCCAGCAGGTTCAGGCTCGGCCCCATGTAACCAGCAGTGCGATTCGACACCAGCAGGCTGTCCGCATCGCCATTCGGGTCCGTCACCGGCGGCGCCGCGCTCGCCAGCGTCACGCTCCCAAACGGCATCCACCCATCCGTCCCGCCTGAAAACGTGTACGTCGCCAGCGTCGAACCGCTCGGCGGCGGCGCCGTCTCTGTGATCACAACATCATCCAGATAAAACGATGTCGCCGTCGTCGCGCCCACCAGTTGCGCGTACAGCATCAGCGCCGTCTCCGTCGTGCTCGGCGTGTACGTGCCCCCAATCTGCGCCCAGCCCGTGTCGTTCACGGCCACCTTGTATCCGCCAATCGTGTCGTAGCACGCGCCGCCGGAGCAGCTCGGATCGCTCCGCTTGATCGTGAAGTTCGCATCCGATGCGCCTTCCCCGCTCGTCAGGCGCACCCACCCCGTGATCGAATACGTCGCGCCCGCCTGCAGCAGGCCCGTCACAGCGATCGATGGCCCGCCCGCTCCGCCGCTGCTCGTCGTCGTCAGCAGGCTGTGCGAGCCCGCATATGCCGCGGCATTCGATTGCACTGGCGCGCTCGCGCCGTTAAATGAAACCCACCCGTCCGTTCCGCTCTCAAAGTTGTATGTCGCCACCGTCTGCGCGTGCATCGTTCCCGCAAACATCCCCACCATCGCCAGCACTGCACCCCACACTCCAGGTGCGCAATTCCCACGCCGAGCCCAAAGGCTCTTCAAGCCGCAACTCATATCCAGCTCTCCTTGGAAGACGTTTTCCAGCGCGCACTACTCTGCGCATCCCGCGTCACGGAATGTTCAGGAGCGCAGAGTAATTCGATTTACTCAAGCGGCGCGAGTATAGTCACGCCTTTCCTCAAATGTCAAGAAAGATTTGTGCTGGATTTCTTCGTAGCCTATCGAAGGTCGCAGGCCGGCTGCGCAGGCCACCTCATCCCTTCCGCGGTCAACGCCGCGGAAAGAATGAGAAATCAATCAGGTGAGATGATCGTCCTGCGCTAGCGCAGCTTCTTGCCAAACCGGTACACAAAGCCCCAGTTGAACCCCCAGCTGTTCTGGTTCGACGACCCGAAACCCGTCAGCATGTCATCCCCTGACAGCCGGATCGAGATGTTCGGCGTGAGATTCGCCTCCCCCAGCAGGCTCGGGCTGATCGCATACGTCCACCCATCCGGGTACAGCCCCAGCGGCACGCTTCCGAACCCGTTCGTATCGCTCGAGAAGTTCCCCAGCGCCGTTCCACCCAGCGCCCTCACTGCAATCGAATACTTCGGTCGCACATACACTCGATACGTCGGTCCCGCCATCATCGTGTATTCGCTGATCGCAGGCCGCGTGATCGCCGCAAAGTTCAGCCCCACATACGCGGTTCCGTAGTAACCGCGCATGTCCGCCGTCGCGCCAAGCCTCTGGGTCAGATACCGCGTCAGCCCCGTATCCCAGCCGTAGTAGGCTACGCGCTCCTTGTCCGGGCCGGGAATAAACCGCAGATATCCCATCCCCAGGTACGCTTCCCACTCCGGCGAATACGTATCGTGAATCGCCTGCGCTTCGCGCTGCTGCCGCCGTAACCGGATCCGTTCCTGCACACTCATCTGTGCCGAGTCCTGCTGCGGACTCGCTTGCGCACTCACCGGCGGGCCGTCCAGCGACGAGCTGCTGCTGCTCGACTCCGGGCCCTCCGCGTGCACCACCATGACCGCCGGCATCAAAAGAGCCAGCACACACACAATACGGCGGAATAAAACCATCGCTTTCGGGATACCTCCACAACGTGACGGAAGCACCCGCTTCGAAGCGCTCCCCCATTCGTTATTAAATCATCTGCCACCGCCCCTTGGGCGTCGTCGCTCCTTCCTTGGACGCACTTCTTCGCCCTTTGACGCCTCCCGCCCCACGCCCGTATCCCCGCCTGGCCCCATTTCTCCCCACTTTCCTTCCTCTTCCACATCCACGCCCAACGTCTATGCAATACGATGGAATGCCACGGAGGTTTTTGCATTCATGTCCAGATTCCTGCTCGGAATCCTCATCGGCCTGCTCCTCGTTCCGATCGCCGGCCTGCTCTACTTCAAATTTGGCGACCTTCCCGTCGCCGTCGCCGATAAGCCCTTTCCCATGGAGCGGCAGATCACCCACGTCGCCCTCAACGCACGCATCGACCGCGAAATGATCGCTCAGCCTCCCATTCAGCCCACCGGCGATAACCTCGTCGCAGGCGCACACATCTACGTCGAAAAATGCGCCTTCTGCCACGGCCTCTACCAGCAGCCTTCCGACATTGGAAAAAACATGTTCCCCGACGCCCCCCCGCTCTGGAAGGCCCACCACAACGGCAAAGTCGTCGGCGTCAGCGACGACCCGCCCGGCGAAACCTATTGGAAGGTCTACAACGGCATCCGCCTCACCGGCATGCCCGCCTACGACAAGCAGCTCACTGAAACTGAGATGTGGCAGGTCACCCTTCTGCTCGCCAACGCCGACAAGCCCCTGCCGCCCGCCGCGCTAGACCTCCTGCGCCCGGCCGCGCTGGCGCCCGCCGCACCGGCAGCCAGCCCCGCCGCCAAATAACACCCACCGTGACTCCGTGCGCTGCGCGGAGTCACCCCCACCCCGCAGCACCCGGTACGCCATGCTTGACTCCATTCGCAACGGTATCCGCTTTTTCCTCATGTGCCTCGGCATCTCCAGCCCGAACAAGAAGCCCGCACCGCCACCTGAGGCACCGAAAAAATAACACCCACTTCGCGCACCCGCGCCCAATTTTCCCGCAACCTCCTTCCCGCTCGACGCTCCAATACAATGAGGAGAGAGTGAAGCAACGCTCCTCTTTCACCCTATGACCCGTTCCGGCATCGTCGAACGTCTCCACGCCTTCTGGGACTTCCTCGTCCTTTTCAGTGGCATCTCCACCGCGTCCAATCTCTCGCGCACCCGCCGCGAGCCCGTTGTCAACCGCGGCCTCTTTCTCTTCCGTCAACACCGCACCCGCTAGCAGCACGCGCCCCACTCCGGACTTCCAGCTCCATGCAACAGGATCTTGGAAGCTGTGCCCCGTTCATCGCGGTCTTGTGGCGATGAGCGGGTCTTGGGCGCCACAACCGCACACTTGGTAAAATCAATCCATGTCGCTCTCCCGCCAGCAGGCCCTCGACTACTTCCAGTCCCCCGACCTCATCGGCCTCGGCATGGAAGCCGACGCCCTCCGCCGCCAACTTCACCCCGACGGCATCGTCACCTACATCATCGATCGCAACATCAACTACACCAACTTCTGCACCGAGTACTGCACCTTCTGCGCCTTCTATCGCCCGCTCAAAGGACCCAGGGCCGAAGAAGGCTACATCCTCCCGTTTGAAACCATCTACGACAAGATCGCGGAAACCGTCGAGATGGGCGGCACCGGTGTCCTCATGCAGGGCGGCATCCACCCCGACCTCAAAATCGACTGGTTCGAGTCGCTCTTCCGTGGCATCAAGCAGCGCTTCCCGCAGATCTGGCTCCACTGCCTCTCCGCGTCTGAGGTCCTGGCCATCGCCGAGTACTCGAACCTCGATCTCCGCACCACCATCGCCCGCCTGCGCGATGCCGGCCTCGACTCCATCCCCGGCGGCGGCGCCGAGATTCTCGATGACGACGTCCGCTTCCGCATCGCGCGCCTCAAGTGCCGCACAGAAGACTGGGTCAGCGTCCATCGCACTGCACATCAGCTCGGCATGCGCACCACCGCCACCATGATGTTCGGCGTCGGCGAAACCTTCGACCAGCGCATCAATCATTTTGAAGTCGTGCGCAAGCTGCAGGAAGAGACCGGCGGCTTCACCGCCTTCATCCCCTGGAGCTTCCAGCCCCACAACACCGCCCTCGGCGGCCGCGGCTGGGACGAAGCCACTTCAGTCGAGTACCTCAAAACCCTCGCCATCTCGCGCCTCTACCTCGACAACATCGAGAACGTGCAGGCCAGTTGGGTGACTCAAGGCCTCAAGGTCTTGGAGTTAGGCCTCCACTTCGGCGGCAACGACGTAGGCTCCGTCATGCTTGAAGAGAACGTCGTCAAGGCCGCCGGCACCAGCAACTGCACCACCGAGGAAGAGCTCCGCCGCATCATCCGCGACGCCGGCTTCAAGCCCGTCCAGCGCGACACCCTCTACCGCACCATGTTTTTGAAT
>JAJYAE010000251.1 GCA_021779695.1 Acidobacteriota bacterium
CTTTGAAGAAGCGGCTGCCCGGCCGGTGGAAGATGTGCGGCGGGATGAGCTGACCGGTACGGTGACGCTGCATGACGCCAACTGGAAGAGCGACTCGCTTGCAAGTCCAGTGGTGGTGACGCAGGCAACGCTGCATTTTGGCATGGATTCGTTGACCTGGGATCCTGTGCAGTTCGCGTATGGGCCGCTGAAGGGAACGGCCGCGGTGCATTTGCCCGCAGAGTGCCCTGCCGGGGAAGCTTGCACGCCATCCGTGCATCTGGAGTTTGCGTCGCTGGATGCGGAGACGCTGCAGGCAGCGCTGCTGGGAGCGCACAAGCAGGGCACCGTGTTGTCGGATCTGATCAGCCGGTTCACGACGTCGAGCGCGGCGCATTGGCCCGTGCTGGACGCGACGGTGGATGCGAAGACATTCACGCTGGGAACAGTGAAGCTGGATGAAGCGAACGCGACTCTGCAAATGAATGCGGCGGGCGCGAAGTTGACGAGTCTGGATGCGACCCTGTTGGGCGGGCATCTGCATGCGACCGGTAAGGTGACGCAGGGCGACAAGCCGTCGTACTCCCTGGAGGCCGACCTGGCGCATGCGCAGGCCGCATCGGTGTGCGAACTGCTCGGACTGCGCTGCACGGGCGGGTCCGTGGCGCTCAACGGGCATGTGGACCTGGCGGGTTTTTCGGGTTCCGATCTGGCAGCATCGGCGAAGGGCAGCCTGCATTTCACGTGGAAGTCGGGCGCGATGGCGAAGAGTGCAGGAAGTGATATGCCTGCCTTGCTTGCGCGCTTTTCCTCGTGGAGCGGCGATGCAGCGATTGGGCAGGGAAAGGTGGAACTGGGACCGAACACGGTGAAGCAGGGCGCGCAGAGCGCGACGGTGGCCGCCACGATTCCGCTCATCAAGGCGCCGCACATTCACTTTGCCGCGCCGCAAGAGGCCACGACGGCCTTGCAGCATGCGGGCGCGCGCTAAAGCGACGGCGCGGCGACGATTCCAATGCGAGCTTCATCCCGCTACGGGGCACGGGCAGGCGCATGAGGCTGCCATGGCGCAAAAGCGCGAGCAGTGGCCCTCTACAATGAGGCATGGGGCAATCATTCATCACTTCGGCGGTTCGGATTCCGTGTCAGGGATTTTTGTTTGACATGGATGGGATTCTGATCTCGTCTCTGGGTTCGGTGGAGCGGAGCTGGACACGGTGGGCGAAGATGCGCGGGATCGATCCGGCGTATGCCATCAGCGTGATTCACGGGCGACGCGCGATTGACAGCGTGCGGCGGCTGCGGCCGGAACTGGATGCAGAGGCAGAGCTGAAGATCATCGAAGATTTTGAAGTTGAGGACAACGATGGGCTGGTGGTTCTGCCAGGCGTGCTGGAACTGCTGCGGGCTTTGCCGGCCGAACGCTGGACGGTGGTGACGAGCGCGACGGAGCGGCTGGCGCGGGTGCGGATGGCAGCCGGCGGTGTGCCGGTGCCTGGGCGGCTGGTGACGGCGGAAAAGGTGGTGCATGGCAAGCCGCACCCGGAGCCGTATGAGGCCGGCGCGAAACTGCTGGGATTTGCGCCGGGAGCCTGCGTGGTGTTTGAGGACTCAGCTTCGGGCGCAAGAGCTGGGCGTGAAGCGGGATGCATGGTGATCGCGACGACGTTCTCGCATGCGGCCGAAGAACTGGAAGCGGCCCACTATCTGGTGCGTGATTTGACGGGGATGCGCGTGGAGCCGCAAGCGGAGGGCGAAGGCGTGATTCTGACATTCACGCCTCTGGGCCTCTGAGCGCTACTGGTTTGCCTCGATCACGCGATTGTGCCGGTCTTGCAAAGGACGCGAGTTCAGGTTGTAGAGAGAACGGAAGGCGCTGAGCTGAGCGGTGCTGACGGGGACGGTCTGCTCAAGGATGAACCAGCGAACGCCTTCGGTGCAGGGCGGTGTGGTGAGCGAGCCCATGTAGGTCCAATAACCGCGGTCACCAGGCAGCAGGCCCCCGGGATTGATGAGGTCGGAATCAGTTTGCGTGGCGCCGGGCGACTGTGGCAGGTGTTGCCACAGGGCGGCCATGGTGGCGTTGGGCGCGTCCATGTTTTCGACGAAGCGGGCGACGAGGATGGCGATCCGGCCGTCAGGACTTCTGTGCTTGAGCTCGACATCCATGTCAGTGAGGCGGCCATTGACGGCGTGCTCGCCGGGGCGGTGAAACTCGAAGGACTCGAGGTTATAGCGGACCCCGTTGGCGACGATGTAGCTGCCGGGATGGACGTCGACTTCAATGGTGTGGCCGGTATTCCGGAGCGTGACACCGCCGGCGACGTAATGGAAATCGATCGGCTGAAGATTCTTGCTGCGATGTGCATCGCGAATGTCGATCGGGGACTGTGCGCGGCCGTCCGCACACGTGCTGTAATCGGGGCTGAGCTTGCCCCAGGAGAGCGGCCCGGTTCTACCCCGGTAACCCCATGGCGCATTGGACTGGGCCGAAGCTGCAACCGCCAGGCACACAAGGAGGGCGGACAGCACAGGAAATCGGATCATGAAAACCTCGCACGCAAGATGATTGGGAATACGGCAGCATTCTATTCCATGGACGTGCCGGAGTTGAATTCGGCGCTTTGCGCGGGTGAGGGCATTGCGAAGTGGATGGAATGCGGGAATGAAGAAGGGACGCCGTTGTGCCGGCGTCCCTTGATTTTGTTGCCAGGTTGGATTGCGTTCTACCGGGCCGCGACGGCTTTGAGGCCAGCCTGCTCGGCGAGGGTTGCGGCCTTATCGGTGGCTTCCCAGGTGAACTCGGGCTCGTTGCGTCCGAAGTGTCCGTAGGCGGCCGTCTTCTGGTAGATGGGCCGGCGCAGGTTGAGGCTCTCGATGATGCCTTTGGGTGTGAGCGCGAAGTTTTTGCGCACGAGGCTGGTGATCTGTGCGGCGCTGACTTTGCCGGTGCCGAAGGTATCCACGAGAACGGAGACTGGCTCCGCAACGCCGATGGCGTATGCGAGCTGAACCTCGACGCGGTCTGCCAGACCGGCGGCGACGATGTTCTTGGCGATGTAGCGGGCCATGTAGGCGGCCGAACGATCGACCTTTGTCGGATCCTTGCCCGAGAAGGCGCCGCCGCCGTGACGTCCCATGCCGCCGTAGGTGTCTACGATGATTTTGCGGCCGGTGAGGCCGGTGTCTCCCATGGGACCGCCGATGACGAAGCGTCCAGTGGGATTGATGTGGTACTTGGTGTGCTCATCGAGCCACTTGGCGGGAAGCACGGCCTGGATGACGTGCTTGAGGATGTCGGCGTGCAGGTCTTCGTTGGAGACAGTCTCTGCGTGCTGGCTGCTGATGACGACAGCGTCAATGCGGGCCGGCTTGCCGTGGCCGTCGTACTCGACCGTGACCTGGCTCTTTCCGTCGGGGCGCAGGTAGGGCAGCTTGCCGTTCTTGCGGACGAGGGTGAGCTGCTGGGTGAGCTTGTGAGCGAGCGAGATGGGAGCCGGCATCAGTTCCGGAGTCTCGTTGGTGGCGTAGCCGAACATCATGCCCTGATCGCCGGCGCCGCCGGTATCCACACCCTGGGCGATGTCACCGGACTGCTTGTTGATCGACGAGATGACGGCGCAGGTGTTTGAGTCGAATCCGTAGAGAGCATTGTCATAGCCGATGGAGGCGACGACGCCACGCACCAGGCTCTGGAAATCGACGTAAGCCTTGGTGGTGATTTCGCCGGCGATCATGACAAGGCCGGTGGCGGTAAGAGTTTCTGCAGCAACGCGGCTGTAGGGATCCTTGTCGAGGCAGGCATCCAGAATGGCGTCTGAGACCTGGTCGGCAATCTTATCGGGATGGCCTTCGGTGACAGACTCGGAGGTAAACAAGAAACGGTCGCTCAACTTCGTAATCCTCCCCTGTGAAGGGATTTCCTTGGGATGGCCCGCCGCGATTGTTGATTCGCATGGGCTGAGCCGGCGCGGAGGACGCTATGTGCTGCATCCTGCGTCGGAGGGACAAGCCTGCGCAAGCGGGAATAGGCCTGAGTGCGCTTCTTCTATGGTAAACGGGCGGAGAAGCGGGTGCAAAGAGCCTGGACTGAATGGGGCAAAGGGAGGGTCCAAATGAGGAATGGAGGGGGTGAATCGCGGCCCGCGAGCCTGAATGGGTGGAAGCGGACTAGCGGAAGAAGAAGCGAAGGATGGAGGTGGAGACGGAGGCGGCCTTGACGACGACGGGGTGGAGCGGCAGGAGACTGCTCCACCAGCCTGCTCTGACGCCCCAGTAGCGGACCGTGACGAAGGCGGCGATTGAGACGATGGACATGAGGACCGCAGCGCCAATCCAACGCATGCGCAACTGCGAGGCCTCGTGGCGCAGGATACGGGAGCGACCGACGTTGGTGGCGAAAGCGGCCCATCCCTGATCATCCTGTGTTGGCTCGAGGACGGCGCCCGCCTCCATGAGGAAGCGCTCAGTCCACTGGCGCACATCAAGACCGACGGCGCTCAGGTAGCCGCGAACGATACCTTTTGTCAGGATGCCGCCCGGAAGCGCACGGAGCCGGTCTTCTTCCAGCGCAACGAGGTGGCGCTGGCTGATCTTGGTGATTCCCGTGATGTGCTCCAACGCGATGCCGCGGGCGAGCCGCTCAGCGCGAAGGTCCTGTCCAAAGCTTCCCATCAGTAACCATCGAGGGTGATGTCTAGTGACCGATTGGATTTTTCCACTGTCATCATAAGTACAAGTGGGTACTGAAGTCAAAGGGGAAAATCAGCATCTATCTTTCTTTTCATCACTTTGGTACTCAAGATGTGCGCGGTTCCGGGGAGATGGACTGGGTGCTGAAAGGCGGTTGAAAGTGTGTGGCGGAGCGGCGGGAGCTACCGCTAAGGTAACCACTGGCCGATGGGGTAACTTTGGGGGCCGATGGATCGAGGTGCTGATACCCTGATAAGGAGGGATTGGCACGACGAGTTGCCACCCGCGTGGAGTTCTGCCCTGGCATGAACAAATTGATTGTTGCCAACCTGCTTCACCGCCCATTGCGTTCGATTATCAGTATTCTGGCCGTCTCGATCGAGGTGGTGATGATCCTTTCGATTGTCGGGATTTTTATGGGAATGCTGAACGACTCGAAGGAGCGGACGAACGGGATTGGCGCGGACCTGGTGGTGAGTCCCTCGAATGCGAGCTTCATGAGCGGGGTGAGTGGAGCGCCGATGTCAGCAAAGCTTGCGGACTACCTGGATAAATTGCCGCACGTGATGGTGGCGTCGCCGGTGATCTCCGATTTTTCGATGACGGGATCCATCGAAGTTCTCTATGGGATTGACTACAAGAGTTACAACGCGCTGAAGCCGTTTGTGTTTTTGGAGGGTGGTCCCTTCGAGTCGCCGTACGACGTGATTGTGGATGATGTGTTCGCGCGGTCAGGCAAAGGGCACAAGGTGGGTGAGACGATCACCGTGCTCAACCATACGTTTCGCATTTGCGGGATTGTGGAGAGTGGCAAGGGCGGTCGCAAGCTGATTCCGATCGAGACGATGGGCGATTTGATGGGGACGGACGGAAAGGCTTCGGTGATTTATCTGAAGGCGGACAGCCCGGCGAACATTGACGCGATTCGCAACGAGATTCACGCGACGCGCGGCCTGGATGGCTACAAGGTCCTGACGATGACGGATCTGCTGGCGCTTTATACGCCCTCGAGGTTTCCGGGATTCAATATTGCGCTGAACGTCGTGATTACGATTGCGGTGGTGGTAGGGTTTCTGGTGATCTTCCAGTCGATGTACACGGCGGTGCTGGAGCGCACCCGCGAGATCGGAATTCTGAAATCGCTGGGCTCATCGAAGCTGGAGATTGTGAGCGTGGTGCTGCGCGAGACGGCGCTGCTTGCTGTACTCGGGGTGATTCTTGGCATAGGCGCCTCGTTTGCACTGCGCGAGTTGCTGCATATCAAGTTCGCGACGTTCAGCTTTCAGTTGACCGCCGCGTGGGTTGGATGGGGAGCGTTGATTGCATTTTCAGGAGCGCTGTGCGGAGCGGCCTATCCAGCATGGATGGCCTCGCGCAAAGATCCGATTGATGCGCTCGCATACGAATAAGGGCGGTGCGACGACGGCGATGCTGACCGGAGCGGGGTAACCCGACTCGCCCGGCTGCGACCTGACGAGGGGGAAAGCGGCCTTGTCTACATTTGCAAAGCGAATTGGTCTTGTTGCGTGGATCGCTCTTGTCTGCGGATTTGCAGCGCTTCACGCGGTCCATCTGCAGGCAGATTTTCCGAATCACACTCCGTGGTTTCGGGATTGGGCGAAGTACACCGATGAAGGCTGGTACAGCAATGCTGCAACACGCGCCCACCTGTTTGGCCAGTGGTATCTTGCGGGGGACTTTAACCCTGCGCCGGCAGTGCCAGTATGGCCCTTTCTTGTGTGGCTGGTATTTTTTGCTACGGGCGTTTCACTGAGTGCGGCGCGCGGCCTGGCGGTGGCATTCTTCTTTTGCAATCTGGGGCTCAGCTATCTGCTGCTGCGCGGACGA
>JAJYAE010000021.1 GCA_021779695.1 Acidobacteriota bacterium
CCCGGAGAGTGTCTCCAGTGGCACTCAGGACAGGTTCTCCACGCTTACAGTTACGGGGTAGTGGCGGATTCGCACCGCGCTTCCCGAGCATTCTGCGGGTTGAATTATCTTGTTGCTGACGGATCGCGCGCCGTCTTACGGGTGAAGTTCTTTGGCTAAATCCTCCATGGCGTAGATTGCAGCGGGACTCGGCATCTCGATGCGCCTGTCCACGTAATAAACACGTCTGTCTCTGACCGCTGTCAGTGCCTGCCATCCTGGCCTGTCCACCAGATCATTCAGAGAGAGCCTTGAACCTTTGATCAGGAGCAACGCATCAGGCTTGCGAGCGATGATTGCTTCCAAGCTCACCTGCGGCCATTCTTGCCCGATATCGCTGGTAATCGATCTGCCACCAGCCGCGGCAATGAGTTCCGTAATGAAAGCATGCTTGCCGATAGTGACAATCGGGTCGTACCAGATGGGCATAAACAATCGAATCCTCGGCTTGCCACGAATGCGCTTACGTACTGCCAGTTCCCGTGCTTGGAGTGCACTCACAAGGGCCGTTGCCTGCTCCTGCCGGTCCAACGCTTCACCGAGACTTTCAATTGATTTGTAAATGCCTGCGATCCCATGAGGATCCACCATGAATACAGGAATTCCGTAATGCGCAAGTTGGTCGATGCCAGGGATTTGGTTCATCCCTCCAGTACCCAGCACCAGGTCCGGATGCAGCTCAATAATCTTTTCCAATGAGGGATTCAGAGGAGCCCCGATGGTCTGCTTCTTCGCCGCTTCTGGTGGATAGAGTGTGTAATCGGAAACGGCAATCACATCCGCTCCCGCACCCAGACTGTAAACATCGTCAACAACGCTGGGCGCCAGACAGATCAATCGATGTGGATGATCCGGAACCACAACCGTGCGCCCGAGTTCGTCCGTCACCTTCCGTGAGGCCAGGCAAATCGCGGGACTTAAAAAAAGCAACAGGAAGACGGAGCGTCTCATCGTACCCCCGCCCAGCGCCGCGCTGCCTGCTCAGCCAAAGCAACAGAACGCTCTGCTATCTCGGTTGCGCCTCGAAAGTGGAGGTGGATATAACTCGCGAACACATTGCCACTTGCATATCCCTCCTCTGTTGTTGCGCCGGAGAGCGTGTAATGCGCCTTGAACGCCGGTGCGAGGTCGCAGGTGTTGGAACTCCGTGAATGATGAAAGCTGTGGCCGCGCAGGACCGTGCCTTGGACGCCGAGCAAACAATCTCGCTGCAACTCGAGTCCAACGTAGCCAAACCGCACCAGCTTATCCGTCATCTCGCTTTCAATAGGAAGTACTCCGGCCATGGCATGCGCCTGCCCGTCACGCGTTCGCAGACGCTCACCCAGGTACATCATGCCGCCACACTCGGCGTATACCGGAAGGCCGGATGCGGCGAACTCCCGAATCTCGCCTGCGAGCGCAAGGTTTGCGCTCAACTGGCTGACATAAAGCTCCGGATACCCTCCGCCGAAATAGAGCCCGTCGACGCCGGCCGGCAGTGTGGCATCCTTCAATGGGCTGAACTCGACCAGCTTTGCGCCCGCGCGCTCCAGCAGATTCAAGTTGTCCTGGTAGTAGAAACAGAATGCTGCATCGCGAGCCACGCCAATCGTCACTCTAGGTTCCGAATCGACTGTGCTCACTGCGACCTTACAGGGTTCAACCTGAAATTTGGGACTGAGCAGCAGGTCGAGATTCAGCCGTTCTTTTGCAAGAATTTCGAACGCATGCCGTTTTTTGTCCCAATCAATTTCGGAAGCGGTCTGCAATCCCAGGTGGCGCTCTGGTATATGCACCCCTGTCTGCGGCGGCACCCATCCCAGAATCGGCATTCCGCAGTTTTCCGCAATCGCATCTGCAAGCAGGCGATAATGCTTCTCGGAGGCGACGCCATTCAGCACCACGCCGGCAAACCGCAGCTCCGGATCGAAGACTTCGAATCCACGGATCACCGCCGCGATGCTGCGGGCGCTCTTGGAAGCATCGACAACGAAAACTACCGGCAGCGAAAGGATCTTGGCAATCTCTGCCGCGCTGCCTTTTTCACCTTCTCCGGAGATGCCATCGAAGAGCCCCATCATGCCCTCGACCACGGCCATCTCAGCGTCCGCATTGCCCTCAGCGAATGCCTCGCAAATGCCGTTACGATCGAGCATCCAGCCGTCGAGGTTCAGTGCCGGGCGCTCAGTCACCGCGCTCAGATGACCGGCATCAAGAAAATCCGGACCGCATTTGAATGCCTGCACCCGCAAGCCGCGAGCGCGCATGCCTGCGGCGATGGCCAGCGCAATGGTAGTTTTGCCCACGCCACTTGCCGGCCCGGCAATCAGAACGCCCCTCACAACCGTCCCTCGCTTCCGCCTTTGAGCCACATTGGCAGCCCAGCAACCAGCAGCACGACGCTGTCGGCAATGGCGGCCACGCGCTGATTCATTTCGCCAAGCAGGTCGCGAAACTGCCTCCCCGCCGCATAGGCGGGAACAATGCCGCTGCCCACCTCGTTCGAAACCAGTACGATTTGGCGGTTCGTCCGCTCCAGTGCGACGCAGAGCTCGTCGATGGTGGCCCCGATTGTGGTCCGGTCTTCGCGATGCGCCTCCATCAGGTTCGAGGCGAAAAGAGTGAGGCAGTCAACCACAACGAACTCACTCGTAGGTTCGCTTTCCTCAATGACTTCAGCCAGCTTGAGCGGTTCTTCCCGAGTGCGCCAGTGCGCAGGCCGTTCCAGGCGGTGCCGCTCAATCTTGCGGCGCATTTCATCGTCCGAAGGCCGTGCAGTGGCAACGAAGGTGACCTTAGCAACGCGCGAAGCCAGCTGGAGCGCAAAACGGCTTTTCCCGCTACGCACGCCGCCAAGCACGAGCGTCACCGAAGGTCGGTGCAGTCCCTGCATACAAAGCCTCTGACCATGGCATCTGAGCGCCACGGAGAAGCGGGATATTCAGGCAGCTTTCAATGCGGTGAAAGGACCGCGTGGAATGCTCTCCAACTCTCCCATCGAAGTCGGATTCGCCCGGAATTGATCTGGCCGGTCTCCTGACTTGCACCTCAAACGAACTTGAGCACCTTCCCACGAGCTCCGCCCGCAGTGGCTGGATTATCTATCCTGCTCAGTTCTCGATGCTTACAGTTACGGGGTAGTGACGGATTTGCACCGTCTTCCCGAACACCAGATGGTTTGAACTATAGGATCTGATCCTGACCGAAGTCAACTCCTCGTTTTCAACAGCCCCGGCCCCTTCCGAAGCCATTGGACCGGATGATTAGCCTTTCAGAGGCAGATTCGAAGAGACGCCTTGTGTGATGCTAATCACAGCAGGTTTGCTTGAAACGCCTCATAGTCCTTTGGGAGTTTGAATCCTTTTTAGGCTTGTGAATTTAGGCTTCCCCCTTTCAAGGGGCCGGGCGATGCACTGCTCCCGGCCCCAGCTCTGGTCGCAGAAAGCGGAGGGCAAGAGCTGGGTATGGGCATCGAGTGCGAAAACACGTGAAGCTCAAGCCGTCCGAATCTGAAAGCGATTTGCGTTACATGGCGCTGAGGTGGAGGCTGGCACAATCTTTCAGGGGCTGCCCCCATGGAACCACCGGCTGGAAAAGAACCCGATTCTATCTCGCAGGAATTCGTTGCCGATCCTGAACTGGCGCATGAGATCGAAAAGCGGTCGAAACCCTGTTCATCAATCGGCGATGGCGTTCTGTTTCGGCAAGGCGATTTGCCAATCGCGTTGTATCTCGTCAAAAGCGGCGAAGTCGCGCTGGCCATGGAATCTGGGGGTCGGATGGTGATGTGCGTGAGGGCCGGTGCTGGGTCTCTGGTGGGGCTACCTGCTGTTGTCGGGAACAAACCCTATTCCATGACTGCGGCGCCGTGTGCCGGAGCGGAAATTCGAGAGATCAGCAATTTGGAGTTCAATGATCTTATTCGCAGCACTCCGATGCTCGCCATGAAAGTGCTCCAAGTCCTCGCCGCTGAGGTTCACTTGGCTCGTCGTTGCTCTCTTGAACTGATTCCCTGAGACGAATCGATTGGCTAATGATTGTTCAACCAACCGATCTGAAGGTTCCGAGGGCATAACTCAAAATCCATAGAAGTGAGAATTATTATTGAATCCAGACCGCCTGTCGTTCGCGAAATGCTAAGGCTCCATTTTGGATTGTCGAAATGGGATAACGGATTTCAATGGTCTCTGCTTAGCCTGGGCAGTTCTCTCGGGCGCAATGGTCGACGGCATTTGGGTAGCGCTCCGAACCTTCTGAAAACAAGCACGGCACAGAACCGGCCGCCCCTGTGTGGGTTTAAACGGAACTGTCGTATCGGCACCGCATTCGGCGCATGTTACGTGTGTCTCTGGGCGGGGACTTCGCCGCAAGCCATCCCTTCCTCTGCACCTCTTGCAGCGCTTTGGGTCGTTCGTGAACTGTTTTTCGCTGAAGAAGGCTTGCTCGCCGGAGCTGAACACGAATTCAGCTCCGCATTCAAGGCATTTCAGAAAGCGATCCGCAAACTCCATGGCTGGCTCACTTTTCCTCGGAGCCTCTCGTCTGCTTGTACATATAACCAGCCGAGTCAGCTCATTGACCATTATTCTAGGCCGAAATTCGCTCAAACCCCGCACCGGTGTAAGGCAATTCACTACTGCTGCGGCTTCCATTCGGGTACTCAATATTTCTCATGAAAAGGATCGTTGTACCTCTGTAGAGCCTTATAACCTTAATGTCAGCGGTGTCGGGGGGGGGAGACGCATCCAAAGGCGAGACATCTATGGCCGCCCTTCAAGTGCCCCGGCTTCTTCGTTCCCGGCATCAAAGCACCGTTTGAGCATTCAGGCAAACAGCTGACGATTGGCAATGCCGACTCCAGCGGAGTCCTCCTGGCTGGGTTACGATTACGAAGCGGTCTAGATTGCCGTGTTGGAACTGCATCGGCCATGCCTTGTTTCTGCAGCGCCGGTTTAAGGTCATACCCGCGACTTCAGACCGACCACAGCGCAGCTTGGAACAGTGAGGAGCCACATGGCCATGGAACGGACGCAGGTTTTTCCGAATCGAAAGATCTCTGAGACATTGCTCGAGTTCGCTGCGCCGTTGCTGGATACTCTTCGGGACGAGGCGCCCGATCGCGAAATCCGTAAAGCGCTGGAAGTGGCATACACCGCCTGGAATGCGGTCATCTTCGCGGATGTGCTCAACAACAATCAGTACATCGACGACGTACGACGCCTTACGGCCGGCGCAGCTGGGCCCGACATACTAATGGAACGGATGATCGCGCGAAAGCGCGAGCTTTTTGGCGACGATGCACGCTTGATTGGCGATTGGAGTGTAACGCGCACCGCGGGTGGCCTTAGCCTCCGCGCCGACGCGCGAGACCCGCACTCCTTGCCTCAGAATCCAGTGGAGCGGCAATAGGCGTTTACCCAACGCGCCGTACGAAATCGTTATGTCAGGCTGGGTTTTGCACGTCGGGTCCGTTCAGGGGAAGCATTGTGATTCGATGGCTCTGCTTCAGTCCTTACCGAAGTCGTCCGGCATCTGAACAGCAACGACTTCGCCGCGCGCCGTGGCGAGACCTTCAACGTAAACCGTGGATTCGACCACCACTTTGCGCCCCTTTATTTCCTTGACGCGGGCGCGTATGGTGAGCGGCGGACCGAGAGGCGTGGGCTTGAGGTAGTCAACGCGCAGCGCGCCGGTAACAAAGCGAAACGGCGGCTCGGTGCCGGGTTCGCGGCTGGCGGCGCGGTAGGCAGCGGCGGCGGCAGTACCGGTCGAGTGACAGTCTACAAGTGAAGCGATGACGCCGCCGTAGACAAAACCGGGGATGGCAATGTGCCAGGGCTCGGGAGTGAAGACGGCGACCGTTTCATCTCCGTCCCAATCGGTACGGATATGGTGGCCTTGTTCATTCAGCCGGCCGCAGCCGTAGCAATGTGCCAGATTTTCCGGGTAATGATCCTGAATGGCCATGATCCTGTCAGTCTATCCGGCATGACCGTCTGTTGGCGCAGCCGGCAGCGGCTTCGAGCAATGCTAAGGTGAAATAGAACATGCGTCGTGGGTCTTCTTCCTTACTTCTTTTCCTGATTGTGGCCGGGGTTGTTCTTTACTTCCATTGGAGCAGAACCTCGGCTCCAATCCCAGGAATGGACCGGTCATTTGAGTCCTATCCGCGAGAGCGGCACCCCGAGCACGAGCGTTCTGAGAGATCGGAGTCGAAAGCGGAGATGCGCTCCGAATGCTCTCAGTTCGGCGTTACCTGTTCGTCGGAATACTTTGGTTCATGGCGGAGGCCGGGTGTGGGGGACTGTTCCACGACCGTGCGCCGCGGCTATCCGGTTCCCGATCCACGATGCACGCCGGGAGGAATTAACCCGAGCGTAACCGTGGACGTTCTCAGGAATCGGGCCTGGAGAACCGGGTGCGTCCGGAACTGCCAGACAAGCGAGGCGGAGAAGCATGTCACCTACCGCTGGTACGGGCTGCGAGTGCCGCGCCGGAATTATGGTGAAACCCAGGTGTGCGAATTGGATCACCTTGTACCGCTGGAACTCGGCGGAGCGGACGGTCTGGGAAACATCTGGCCGGAATGCGGGCCATCGGCCGTTGCCCTGGATGACAGATACTTCAAAATCAAAGACCGGGTAGAGAACTACCTTGCCGACGAAGTGAAATCCGACAGGATGTCCCTCGAAGCGGCGCAGCACGGAATTGCGTCGGACTGGACGCAGTACCTTGATGCCGCGAATCGCTATTGCGCGGCTGGGGGACGGTGCGATTAGCGTGAGCAAGGCATTGTTCAAAACTGCTTTGCAAATATCCCCGGTTGCATCCGTTCGCTTCTACCCAATAGAGCAGAATCCTGCGACGAATCAAAGGGAATGAAAGAGCCAGGCGAGTGCAGGTTTCAGTTTACCGAATCCGCAAGTACTTGCGTGACTTGCACTTGTTCTTGACAAGGGAACCTTCGCGAGGCAGACTAATAGTGCAAAATCTTCGCCGCGATTCAAGACTATCATTGGAAGATCTGTCCGAGCAGGAGGACCTCTATGGCAGGAGTTCGAGATCAGTCCACCGAAGAGGCGGGAAAGCGCACGTTCGTTCCATTTGGCTTGAGGTTCACTGAGACCGTGCAGGTCGATGGCGAAGCCAGGGTGGAGTACGACGAGGAGAAGCAGGCTGGTGTTTATTCCAGCGAAGCTGGAACCCCACCTACGCCAACTAACACTGCGTTTGCCGATCAGGACTGGGGCGGTTAGTTGATGTCGTTCATTTGGGCAAGCCAAATCGGTTGGACAATACCGGTCCTCGGCTAGCGTCCATGATCGACACCTTCGCTCAAGCAAGATAAGTCTGTCCACCGCGTAAGTTTGTGGGTGGCCACGAACGCCGCCTTGTGCCCTTCCGATGATTCTCATTGTTACAAACAGAACCGACACTCACGCCGATCACGTAATCTCGATGCTCACCAGACGAGGAGCGCCCTTTGTCAGGTGGAACACGGAAGATTTTCCGTTGGGCAATTACTTTGAGGTCTTGTTCGATTCTCAAGGATATAGGAGTGGCGAGATCCTTACGAAAGCCGGTCGTCCCATTGACTTGGAGCTGATTGATGCTGTTTGGTATCGCAGGCCCTTACCAGGTGATTTCGGCAACGCGATCAAGAATCCAACGCAGAGGGCATTTGCCGAGCACGAAGCAAAGGAAGCGAAAACCGGTATTTGGCAGCTCATGTCGGCCTGCAACTGGGTGAATCACCCCGACGCAAATCGCGTGGCCAGTAACAAGCTATATCAGCTTAAGGTAGCTACAGAATGCGGATTTACTATTCCAGCCACGCTCGTTTCAAATTCACCGGTTGCGGTTCGACAGTTCTTTGACGAATGCCTCGGTGAGATGGTCTTCAAGAGGCTGGGAGGCGGACCGATCGACTACGCAGATCGAGTTGAGGTCTTATACACACATAAGATGAACGCATCAGATCTAGAGAACTTGGAAGACATTGTATGTGCTCCTGGGATTTTTCAAGAATATGTTCCAAAGAGGGTTGAAACCCGCATTACGATCGTCGGAGACGAAATCTTTGCATGTGAGATAGATTCGCAAGCAAACCCTGCGACCATTCATGACTGGAGGCGTGACTTTGTAAATACTCAGCATAGAACGCACGAACTTCCGGTCGCCGTTGCAGAGAAGTGCTTAGAACTTATTTGCAAGTTGAATCTGAAATTTGGCGCGCTCGATTTTGTCGTCCGGCCAGACGGAGAATATGTTTTTCTTGAAATCAACCCAAACGGACAGTGGCTTTGGATTGAGCACCTGACCGGATTGCCAATCGGAAATGCAATTGCGGCGTTCTTGTCGAGAAGAGTCTGACGCGGCGAAAGGCTTTTCCTGTCGCCACGATCAAGATCGCAAGTCGGTTATGAATGCCATATTTGATTTCGGTGACCATATCCAAGTCGATTTCAACAAATTTGAACCCAGACACGTTGCCTAGGTCATTAAGCCGAGTCACCGGACCTTACGCGGCGTTGAGTGTTGCCAACGCTGTTTGTAGTTGCAGGTCGTGGCCTTCGAGGGCCGCTTCGTACGACCAGTCGACGGGGACATCCGGAGTAATGCCTTTGCCTTCGATCCGGACACCGTTCCAGCTCGTATATGCCGCCACAGGAAGAACCAGGGTGTATTCATGCCCGATTTTGACGCCGGATCGTGATACCAGGCGGCCAGCGGTGCGATTGCCAACGATCGTGGCAAGATGATTTTCCTGCGCAAACTGAGCCAGCATCTCCGCGGCTCCCGTAGAGTGCTCATTCACAAGAATCACCACCCGGCCGTGAAATCGCCGCTGGCCGAGCCCTTCGGTGACAAGCGCGATGGACCTCTTTCCGGCAAATTTGAGAGCGAGGGGTAGAAGCTCGAATTTGAACCGGGGAATGTGTCCGAACCGGGGCAGCTTCTCCTTGTCATAGCCATGCTCGGCCATGGGACGATCGAGGCTGAACCCGATCGGCGTTTTGCCTGGCGTCAGATAGCTCATGATGCGAAGGCCGCCGATTCCACCGCCGGGATTTCCCCGCAGATCAATGAGGAGGCCATCGGAGCTTTGGAAGGTCCTGTCGAAGGCGGCGGACACTTCATTGGCGAAGTCGATGCCGATATAGCCCGGAAAAAGGCTCACCTTTAGGTTGGCGATGGACTTCTCAAGAACCGAGGCTGCGACGCTTCGCGGTTCGGAGTACGGATTGGATCTGTATTTCGCCTTCCTGGTCCGGAGATCGATGCGGACAGACCGCCTTTGACCTGCCCGCGAGACCGTAATCTCAGTCTCTCGATCCATTTCGAAGGCCGGCGAGTGGGGAGGTTCTGCTTCATGCCCGGCGACCGCGATCAGGAGATCCGCCGGCTTAATTTCGGCCCGCGCCGCAACACCGCCGGGCAGAATATCCTGGAAGGCCCAGCGAAGACCCTCAGTCGGGGTATAGACCGCGCGGAAGCTGGCGTTGATGCTGCTGCGCGGCGTTACGGCGGTATGCGGGCCGAGAATCCCCAGGCCGCTTGACCCAAGCTCATCCAGCATCACGGATACTGCGGCCTCAAATGCTGGATCTGAATCAGCATTGGCAATCAGCTGCCGGTGGTTCGCAACAATTTCTTTCCAGTTTTTGCCGTTGAACTTGGGATCGTAGAACTTCTCCTGCACGGTGTTCTCGATCCGTTGCAGCAGTTCTTCCCGGTCCGATCGCGTGAGGGTCATGGGGGAATCCTCCGGGGGTTAGATCGTGCCGTTGGGGTCTCCAACCAGTTCGAAGCTGGCCCAATAGTAAGGTTTGACTCCTTCTTTGATCAATTCGCGCTGGGCAGCGCGAAGCGCTTCACCTTTCGATTCGCCTTTGCCAAGCCGGGCATAGAACTCGGCCATGAGGTGCTCGGTAGTATGGTCCTCAAGCTCCCATAGAGTCGACACAACAGAGTCCGCGCCAGCTTCAATGAAGGCGTTCACGATGTTGTCGACGCCCTCTTCTCCTACCGGGCCGACGCCTGTATCGCAGGCAGACAGGGTGACAAGCCGCGCGTCAAGATGCAGGTTTCGGATTTGCCGGACCTGCAGCATGCTTTCGTACAGATTCTTATGCTCCGGTGCGAAGACGAGTGCCGATTGGTCGGGGTAGTCGGTGTTGACGTAGCCGTGCAGGGCCAGGTGAAGGACATTGAATTTGGAAAGCGGCAGGCCCGTGAACCGAGCCGCTGTCGCGTCCGCACCGAGGAGGAGTGTGCTCGGTTTGGGGAGATCGGATGCGATGGTCTCGACTTCCGTTTTGCTCTCGGGGAGAGGTTTGAGGCTCCCTGCACTGAATCCGGAGAAGAGGCGAAAGACCGGGCCCTCGACTTTTGCCTCTGCTGTCCATGCGGCCACCCCCAGGTAGGGCAGCGGAGGACCAGCATCCACCGCCCGCTTGTTCTCGAGGATTGAAAAGACAGTGGCCGAGGGACACGTAGAGATAGTGTGGCTTTCGATAAGCGGAACCCCTTTGTCGGTGACCGCGCCGAACGGGAGGAGGTCCAGTTCTCCGTCAGGCACAAGAACCAGGGTTGAGTGATCGCGATACTCGGGGATTTTGCCCAAAAGCTCATGAAAGAGCGCATTGCCGAGGGCTGAATTTGCATGCTGATCCCGAATACTCGCGCGATATCCGTTGGCGTCGGCTTCGATCTTGGTCCTCGCGTCAAGCTCGTAGGCTCGTGCGGAGGTACCTGTCACGGCGAGCGCATAAGAGTGGGGATCAGCGAGAACGTACTCCACGAACAATTCGTTTTTGGCGAGATCTGATTCGAGATGATCGAGGCTGACCGGATGTTCGATGGTGGATGACGCCAGAGACCGCTGATCGAGCGCTGACTCGGAACCCTGGACCTGTTCCGACAATGCCTGCCGCGTAGCTGCATTATCCGTGTTAAGAAGAGCCACATTCAGCATCGTCAGATGACGTTCTGCTGGCGTCGGTGCGTGGGGCGCCGGGTAATCGTGGTGTTCGAGTGCCTGTGCCTCGATCCGCCCGCGTGCCTCCTCCAGAATCCGAAGCGCCTGATCGTAGTCGTGTTCACGACACTTCAAGATAAAATAGCCGGCGTAGACCTCACCCGTTTCTGTGAGCAGCAAGCGCTCGACAAAGGGAGTCGGGACGTTCTCGAGCAGGGAGTCAATCAGAAGTGCGCTTTTGCGGTAGAGCTCACCGGCCTGATCCTGGCGTCCCAGCAGTGCGAGAATGCGGGCTTTAATCGCAAGGTCGCGGGGAACGAAATACAGTTCATCCGGGATCCGCTTGTTGGCATCGATCGCCTGATCGATCGAGGTAAGTGCGGCATTGAGATCCTTCTGGTGTATATATGCATCGGCAAGTTCTCCCGCTACCTGCGTAACGCCGCGCCAATAGTCAAGTTGCGTTGCGAGAGAAAGCGCCTGTTTGAAATCTGCGATCGCGTTCTCCCACTGGCCGAGGTCCTCATAGACGCTCGCTCGCGACGTGAGGATCTGGTAGTAGTGCCCTTTGAGTGATGGGCTGGGGATCTCGGCCAGCGCCTGATTCGCGAGCGTTAGTGCTTCCTGATAGCGGTGGAGTCCGCGGAGAGCATCGATCTTGGAGGAAATCGCAACGGCTGGGTAGGCAACAGCCGGATGGGCTCGGGCTATGGCAATGGCTTCGTCGAGAGGTTTCAGCCCTTGCTGGTAACGGTGCATTTCAACCAGACCTGCGCCATAAAGGCTGGCGTATCGAACCTGGGCCGGAATGTCGTGAGCGACCTTCGCCACGCCCCAGGCCGTCAGAACTTCTTTCTTCGCGGTCGCTGTATCGCCGAGCAGGAATGCCGAGATCCCCTCTTCACCAAGCGCGCGAGATGCCAGAAGTAAATGGCCGCGGTCTCGTGCAAAAACGGCAACCCGGCTCCAGGTTTGGCGCGCGAGGCTCGCATCGTAGTTGTTTTCGATCATGCCCCGCACTTCAAGAATCCGCAGTCGAGTTTCAGGATCGGCGGCTTCGGGCTTCTTCAGGTCTTCCGTGAGGGCGTAGATTGTGTCCGCAAGGCTGGCGGACTCGCCATAGGCTGGGATCTGGCTCACCTGGGCAAAGAGGGCTTTGGCCTCATTCCGCTCGGCAGTGAACTTTGTCTCTGCTTGGTGGAAGATAGGGGCGGCGGCAAACCACTGGCCGTTCCATGCAAGATCGTCGGCACGCTGCAGGAGCGCGTCGGCACTGTCTGAGTCGATCCGCCGCCGAATGCGGTAACGAACAAACGCGACAACCAGAATGATCGCGACCGTACACGTGACAAGGACGGCAACGGATTGGGTGCGCTTGGGGGAAAACCGCATCGCAATCCTCGTTTGGCCGGTCGAACAGGTTACGGGAAGTGTAGCTTTCTTTTAGGAAAATTCCAAGCCAGGTTCTGTTAAACAGAGAGGATTCACGCATACGAGATAGATGTCAGCGTATAGCGCGATGCGAATGCGAGACACGACTTCGCCGCCGCCGACCACAGACAGTTCGCTGATTCGAAAAGGCACGCACAAGCAGATTCAAGCTGTCTGATGAAAGTACCAAAGAGTTGTGAGTTTTATGAGGGAGAACTGACTATTTCTACGTATCCGACCAGATCCGCAGAGTAGCTCCCGTCTCCATTTGCGGTGCCTCTGTGTTTCAGCTCTCTTTGCAAGGTCGGCTCGACAACCCGCGCAAATAGGGTGAGCCGGTCGTCTGGACTGAGTTTGGCCGCAGCAGCAGGCGCTCGCAGACAATGATGGACTTGACGCTCGATCGCGGGCACTCGAGTTCCGTCACGCTTCTCCGCGATCGGAAGGATAATCATCTTACGTTCGCCCCTGCCCGCAGACAATTCAACTAGCCACAGCGAGAGCAGTACTGTATCGTCGACAGCCATCGAGACAACGGTGCCGACTTCTTCAGGGGGTACACTACGCCATCTGCCGAGTTCCTCTTGCACCAGCGGATGGTCCAACCCGATCAATTCGACGTCATCGCTGCTCGTGGCAATGTCCCGATTCAACGTGAACCGGACAGGGCGGGCGCTGTCAGCTTTCACCAACTCATAAGTTTCTTCATCAATTTTCACAAGTCTATTCTGGTGTTCCGAAACTGCCGCCGAGAGGAACTGCACCAATCGCTGTAGGCTCGACGACACGTCCGAATACGGCTTATAGTCATCTAGGCTGAAACCATCGAGGTCCTGAAACAAATCGAATACCACCTGCCGAGCTTCGCGCGAGTTCGATAAGGCCGCTTCCAACTCAACTTGGGTTCGCTTCAGCTCGGGGTCAGTCAATGCTTCTTGGTACAGACGGTCATAATTGAGCCGCTCTGACAGTTGGCCCAGAATCTGGGCCCGAAGGTCTTCTGCGATATTGCCCTGCTCGTCGACTTTACCAACCGTCCGCGCGATTTCGGTGAGCTTTTCATCCAACAAGAGAAAGATTCGACCCTCGATAGTGTCAGATAGCACTAGGTTATACACCTGCGCCGTGTGGTTCTGCCCGTAACGATGAATGCGTCCGATTCTCTGCTCTACATCCATCGGATTCCATGGCAAATCGAAGTTGAAGAGGATTCGAGCGAATTGGAGGTTTATACCCTCGCGACCTGCCGCAGTGCAGACGAGTACGCGGGGACCATCTTTCTGACGGAACCTGCGTTCAGCCGCCAACTTCGAACCGTGGTCACCCCCCCGCAGGACCACCACGCCTTGACCTGGGAATGTCAGTTCAATCTCGCGGGCAATCGAATCCACCGTTCCCAAATAAGTCGCAAATATTACGATCTTTTCGTTCGGATTCTGTCGCCATAAGACGCCGAGGCCATCGAGCAGTTTCTGCACCTTAGTTTCACGCAGTTCTGGGAATAATTTGAGAAGATCGCGGATGCGCAGGCGCTCCTCGGGGAGATGAATGTTCACCGCTGCCGCCGCGGCCTCTTCCGCATGGGTGGCGGAATACTCGCTACCGTACGGATCGGACGCCAATTCCAATTCTTCCTCATCAAGTTTCTTGACGAGCCGATACTTGAGGTCGGCGAGCACACGGTCCACCTCGCTCCGTCCGATGCTATCCCGTGCGAACCCAAATTCTTCATGAATCAGCTCACGGGCCTCCTGCATCAACCGTTCGCGTCCTTCGATGTCCAAGTCTTTGTCGTGAAGGAGCGCCTCATGCAACGTCAGCATCAGCAGGCGGCGTTTTAGTGTTCTGCGGACAGCGGCGAAGCTGGAAGCAGCGATCTTTTGAAAGATCGCCATCAAGAATCCAAGAGCCCGTCCCTGGTTGCCCTGACGACGCGCGAGATCGAAACCTTCTTCCAAGTACTCCTTTAGCTTTCCATAGAAAAGCCGTTCGTCTTGGTTCATGAGGAATGACTCAGTGTGGACCCATCGACGTGCAAAGAGAGCGGTGCCGTCCGGTTGGCAGGCATCCGCTTTTGTGCGCCGATACATCACGGTATTCAGGCGATGACGGTTCTCGACCATGTCCTCAGGGCTGCTAAACAAGGTTGGGTTCAGCAACTGAATCAACATCCAGAATTGGAAATGATTGCCCTGGTGCGGAGTAGCGGACAACAATAGCAGATCTCGCGAGTGATCGCGGAGCGCTTCAGCCAGTTTGTAATTTTCTGTTTTTCTCACCTTGTTGCCAGAACGAAAGGCCGTTAGGTGATGTGCTTCGTCGAATACGACCAAGTCCCAACGTGGCGCTTCCAGAAGGCGCTTTATGCGGGCTGGGCGCTTAAGGGTATCAATGCTGGCGATGAGCCGGTCATGTTTTGCAAACGCATTGGTCTTCCGGTCAGTAATATCGCCTTCGGAGCCGAACACTTCGAAACCAAGATTAAAAACTTCGTTAAGCTCTCGGTGCCAGTTGTTTACGAGACCGGCGGGAACCACCATCAGTGCTCGGTTCAATTCGCCCCGGCTGGCCAATTCGCGCAGGATCAGCGCGGTTTCAATGGTTTTGCCAAGGCCCACCTCATCGGCGACCAAATAACGACGGGGAGACGCTGTTGCGATACGATGCGTCAGGACAACTTGGTGAGGAAGCAGGTCAATTTTCGCTGAAGTCAGCGCGGACGCGCTCTCCATGACCGGCAAGGCATAGGCCTCGTACGTGAGCCACGCCTTCCGCGACCGCTCAGCACCACCAGCAACGCCGCGCAGCATGCGCTCTGTCCGGGAGAGCTCGCGACGGACCGACGCGATTGGTACGCGCCGCTCACCGACACCGAAGAAGGCGCGAAGATAACCGTCGTGGACCGGCTCCAGAACAACACCTTGTCCAAACTCCTGATGCGCGATCCGTTCGCCGGGTTGAAATTGGACCTCCACTTCCACGTATCCCTCTATGTGATCCGCAAATGAAATAGTCCGGCGGGCTCCCCGCCTCTGCCCAGAACGATCTCTTGCGGATACTCGTTCGCTTCTCCCCACATGATGCGGCCAAAGGCGAGGAGGCTTTCGCCATGGGGCACCGCACAACGCCACGAAATGGAATCGGTAGCGGGATTCAGCTTGATTCGCCCCTTTCCGGATGGTAGCCAGAAAATCAGTGCGGCTTCACCCTCGAAGTAGGCCTGGAATGACAGAATTGCATCCTTCACTGCATTGCCCAGCCAGGTTTCAGCGTCCAGCGGATTTAGCAGGTCGAGCCCACCTTCAAGCCCCGCAACAACGAGCGTTTGATTGTCGTTGCTCGGAAGATCATTCGGCCAACTTCCCACCGCACGCAGCAACTGCCGCATGCTCCAGACCTCATTCGCGGCGCAAACTTGGTTGCGGGCTTCTTCATCCCAAATCCAGCTTGTGCCGTGCCGCTGCCAAACCGTGTCGAGCAATTGCCTCATAGCGCGTACTCCTCGAACAACGATCCCTGCGCAGGCTTGCTTGCTAGGCTGCCAGCCCAAGTCGTGTAGATCGCAACTGCGCGGGAAGCCGCGTTCCGGGTGGACTGGTCGGGCCCGTTATTCTGGAACCATTCCAATAGCGGCTTCAAGGCTACGTGCGGCTTGAAATTGCCGTTTCTTAGCGTGTCCGATGCGTTGATTCCACTGTTATCAAAGCATGCGCCTACCACCACTAAGGCTTGATCGAGATCTGAAGTAAGGCGGCGGCGGTGCTTGCCGACCCACTCGCGGGCGAAATCGAGCGAGTTGATCCGAGTAAAGACCTTGTTCTTCTCAACACACCAGCCACGCTGCACAAAGTCGTCTGGAGTTGTGATCGATCCTTTCAGAAACTTCTGCAACTGGTCACGTTTCATTTCCGTGGCGTGACCAAACGTGCGGAGGAACTGGCGCGTCATCGGTTCTGCGTTTACCGGCGGAGGCTCCTTGCCTTTATCCGCATCTTCATCGATGAGTTGGTTGATGCCGACAAGCGCATCCTTGACGGAGATGGTACGTCCCTCGTCTACAAAGACCTTCCCATAATGGCGCGAAAAATACTCCAAGGCTTTGCCGCGCCTGATCACTTGCAGATCCGCCGCCGGCAAGCCATCCTTCGCGTGATTCTCGAGCAGCGCCTGCAACTGTCGGACTTCGGCCATCACCTCGCGGCGCATGCGGCCCCAGCTGACAGACTTCGGCTCCTCAGTCCGCTTGCGGCAAACGTGGATGATGTCGTACTCGATGAGTTGGGAACCGAATGTTCCGGGTTTCGCTCCCTCTCCCTTCGTTTCATCAGAACGAATGGGATAGGTCGCTTCGAGGTAGAATCCGGCTTCGAAAAGCGATTCGAGCACGGCGATCCAAGGTTCATCTTCACTGTGATGGAAAGTGAAAGCGAGGATTCCGCCGGGCTTTAGAACTCTGTGCGCCTCCCTCCAGCACTGAGTCAGAAGACGTTGATAAAAGCCATCTGGATCTTCTGGTTCGCGAGCGCGATTAGCGACGGCTTCCAGCGACTTCGGGGTGTACTCCGGTCCAAAGTTCTCGGGGTATTTTTCTTTCAGTACTAGGCGCAGCCACACATGAAAGAAGTCCGCCAGCTCGGAGTAGTGCAGCAATCCGCCAAACGGTGGATCGGTAATAACCAAGTCGACATCGGAGTCAGTAAGTTGCGCGAGATCCGTGGACGAACCGCAGAAAACGTCGGCACCACTGATTGCATCACCAGGGTATACTTTTTCACTCTTTCCGCTGATCTCTTCAGCGAGCAGAGGATCTCGACGTCTGATGTTTTCAACGCTAACCGCTTCCCAAGGCGACTTCGACCATTCTCCGCCTCTAAGAATCACTTCGAGCGTAGATGACCATGGGCCATAACCCATCGGCGGGAAAACGCCTACTTCTACTACGTTGCTCTTGGGGTGAAAATTGCTGTTCGACATAGCTGGCGCAAGCTTGTCGTAAGTCATGTGCCAGAAGGAAAACATGTTTTGGTTTCTTAGATAATTCTGGAACGCGCCAAGAACATAGTCACGAACCGAAGAATCGTAGCCGCCAACTTCATAAATCGCCTTAAGTAGGAGTGCATGACCCAACAGCTGGCGAGGGTTGAACATCGTCCACCAGTGGGTATATCCATGGTTTGGGATGCCGCCGTTGTTCATGTGAGTCATGAATCCGAATGGGAGTTCTGACGTCGGCCAATAGCCTTTGAGGTCATTCTCCTTACGCTGTTCCCATTCTTGGAGTGCAGCGTCGTACTGTCTTGCATGTATTTCGCCGAAGGCAGAGAAGAAGCGACCGCCATAAGGCTGACCAGCCGCATCACGTTTCGGCGAATAACACTGTACGGCATAGGCGGCCATAGGCCCAGTTTTCCCCGTCGCCTTGATGGTCGTCAGCACATCTTGGACCGTGCCGCATCGGCCACATGCATAATGCGACTTCTTCGGCACCGTTCCGAGTTCCGGGTTGAAGGTCTTGCCCGTCTCCGGATCTGTAACGCTTTCTGGCAGGGCCCCACGCACTTCCAGAAGACGAATTTCTCGTGCCCGGGCCTGATCCCAGGAAGCAGTTGAGGAAGCATCATCTTGCGCCGAGCCACCGTACGGTTGTCCGATGGCACTCTGCTTCGGCCCTCCTGCGAGCCACTGCGGATGTACAAGCAGGCTTAGTTCGACCTTCTTGCTCTTCGCCTTTCCAAGGTTTACCAGAGCAGCGAATCCGCATTTCGGACAAACAACCCCTCTCTTTCGGTCGAGTACGGAGTAAGAATGTTCACCGGGAACCACGTAAAGGGGCACATCTGGCGCCATTCGAGCCGCCTCTTCTTCCACATGGAAGTGCTCTCCACATTGGTTGCAACGACACTCCCAATATTTGACGCTCAATGTCTTTATCGCCATCACTGGGCTGGTCATGATGGGCGTGCGCTGCCCGCAGCCGGTGACCTGGCAAGGACCGTGCTTTGCCCAGAACGTATAGATGATTTCTGGGCCATCGTACTTGTAGTCTTTGCGCTCCTCGCGCGGAATGGAAAGCGGCTCGAAGTCAGCTGGCATCACTTTCTGCGTCGGAAGATGCGTCCAGGTTCCTTTTTCGCCATTTGGGCCATCGCAGTAGTAATAGGGCGTAATCTGGGGTTTGACCACGGCTTCGATGTCAGCGAGCAGACGCCTCACTTCGTCGAGATCCACGTTGGCCAGTTCTTGCTTGACGACGAACCAGGCAACAGGATTGAGATCGTTGCCTTTCATCTGCATGCCGAGGCGAGAACCCTCAACCAAGGTCGTTCCACCACCCATGAAGATGTCGGCAACTTTGAGGTGCTTAAATGCGCCCTTTTTCTGGTGATTGGCGTAGTAATTGTCCCAAACGAGGCGGGCCGCATGAGACGTGTCAGCGGGAGCCTTGGTCGCAGCAGCTATCAACATGGAGCGGAACACGCTGGAGCGACGCCGAGCCCACCACTTCGACATTTGATAAATCGGCTTCCCAGCGTTGCCTTCAATGATTGCCACCTGATTAACGGCGAGAATCGGAAAATCCACTTCCAGGCAAGTTTTGGGTCGGTTCGGGTCGCTAAAGTCGACGGTCTCCATCGAGACGGGTTTCCCGGCGCCGACTGCCTTCGCGACTGACTGTGCGATCACTTCTTTTGTTCCCATTCAACTTTCCTTATCTCGTCAACTCAACAAAGGGACAGAGCACTTCGAGCAGAGATAGGCCGCCATGTGTCAATGTCGGATAGCCTCCCTGGTTCTTCCATTTCCAGCGGCCGAGCGCGAGGAGGTGTGCCCCGTGCGGACCATTCACCTGCAGAGCGACAGGCGGGACAAAAGGACCTGAATCTTGCGCACCGGTTGTGTTGCGACCACTGGAGAATGATCTCTTAAGAAACTGAGCCAATTCGCCCTCCGCATCAGGGAAGTAACCAGTCGCGGCATAACCGTGATCAGACGTAATCACCAACCGCCGACCGGTGGCCAGGCGCTTCACAAAATCCCAGAATTCTTCGCTATTAAGCTGCGTCGCAGCGTCCCTAGCCAGAATTTCGAGGCCCTGTCCCGCGCCTGCGCCATCGTGCACTTTGCTGTCAGGCCAGTGGTGCCAGAAGAGCTGGTTTGGAGTGCTCCCAATCAACGCCTCGCAATCTTTCCAGGGCAGGTCAACGCTTTCCGTGCGCGCGGGCTGCAACTTATGCGCGGAGCCGCCGCCGTTGTTCTGGAGTTGGCTACGGCTACCGAACCCCAGCGCTTGCGCGAACTCATCCGTTTCACCGGGCAATTCTGAAGCGTTGGCGTTTACTTCGTGCACCGAGAATCCATGATCTTGGGCCCCCTGCAAAAGCCACGGTAATTCCCGGAGAGACAAACCGTCGAGGATCAGCACCGCCTTTGCGCTGAAGGGATGCGCCCACCAATCGAGAAGCTTGGCCGAATTGCGCTTTACAGTTTCGGAGAAGGCTTGCCACAGATCCCAGCTGCTCGATGACAGTAGAAGATCGAGATCGCCAATTTCGCGATCGCGTTTGACCACCTCGTGGGGCACGTTGCCAAGACTCAACGGCCGTGATGAGATTTCGAGGACCCTATTGATCGTGGCCGACCATGCGTCGGCACTTGACCCCTTGGTGACAACATCCACCAGGCCGGAATCGAGCGGCATCAGTTCTCCTCCTTTTCGAGACTCAACTCGAAGGTGAGGCCATCCGGCAGTTTTTTCAGCAACTCCTTCAACTGTGCTCCTGAAAGCTGAGCGCCGCTGGTTGCGGACACTTTGATCGATACGTCGGATACGTGCGTGGCTGGGCCAATTCCCCAGCTTTCGAGCTTGCCAACGAGGTTAAGCGGCGAGGTAGACGGTGCGCTGAGTGGAATGCGCACGACCGGCGCCGGAGCAGGTGCCCCTCCTCCGTAAATACCCCCGGTCGGAGGCATAGAAGGTCCAGCCGGCGGAGTTCCTTCTGGAGGTGCGGGAGGCATAGCTCCTCCGGAAAAGAGCCCACCATTAGCGCCGCCAGACGGAATAGGAGCGGGCGGGAACGTCCCGCCCGTGGCCGGTACGGCCGATGGCAACATCAGGAAGACTTCGTCTAGCTGGCGTCCTGTGAAGGACAGCTTGGGACGCATCCGTCGCCACGCTGTGTCTTCATCCTCACCAGGATGCGTTTGTAAGTTCTCCATTCCGCGCAGATTGATGGCGATCTGACCCCTCGCACATGTGCGCAGAATGCGCTCCTTCATCGCTGTTTCACCCAGCCATGGAATGCAGTCCTGTCCAGCAGGTCGCGGTTCCTGCAACTCGCGGAGCAACTTACCGAGGGACGAATTTGCCGTTGCGGCGGCGAGCACGAGCGACTCAAAGTCTTCCGGAACGAAAAGATCATTGACCAGAGACTCTTCGATGCTTTCCGGGATCTGCGCTCCTTGCTTCTTGAGAGTCTCAATACTGAAAACAGATTGGTTGGGATCAGCGAAATCCCAACGGTGGAGCACGGCAAAGCGATCGAAACGCTTTTTGAGGTTCTCGCGCAGCGTCCCCTCGAACTCCTTGTGAAGCCTCCTGTACTCTGGGTTTTGGCTGCTCCACTCCTGCGCCTTCATCTCCGCGCGAGCTAGGATCAGCAACTCGCGATCAAGAAATGCGTTCGTCGATCCCGATCGTGGCAAGAGGAAACGGATGGTGTTTCGGCGCTTTTGAAGTTGGTCCTTCAACCAAAGGCCGAGGCGCTGACTGACGTTCTCTGGCTCCTCCGGCAGTACCAAGATTGGTAGACGATCATCCCAGTGATCTGGCTGCTCAGCTTCATCGAGTGACGACCAGGGATCGTTGAGCCATGACTTCGGCAACGCAATCACGCGGAACGCTTTAACGACCTCTTCTGTGCCGCCTATTACATAGCGAATCTGCTTGGCGAGTTGGGTTACATCGGAACCATCTGGGAATAGTTTGTCGTTCCGAGCATACGACATCAGTTTAGCCCGCGGGTTCTCCTCTTCCCGGAACACGAGTCGGGAGCCATCCTCATGGATGTTGAAGCTGTTCTCCTCAATCGTGGCCAATTCAACCTGAAATGCGTTGTCATCGACGGGCTTGTCACGAGTGATGTCAACCTGCAACATCACGGGCTCTGCTCCGGCCAGATTGCCCACTGCAATGGAACGCAACCACAGTGCGCCAACAATTTCCTGTAAGTGGGGAGCAACGCTGGCGTGATCGGTTACTGCTTCTTCGACCGAGATAACATTCTGCTGGGCTTTTGCGCGTAACGTCCGATGATGTTCATTAGATACTGAATCCAGTAGAGCACCTATACCTGACGCATCATCGTCCAGGCGAAAGTCCGCCGCAGTGAGTACTGGGACCGAGTTGCCATGACTCTTATATAGATTGGCAAGAATTCGGATTAGATCGCGTGTTTCTTGCGCATCCGTTGCTATCAATACCTGCTCTTCCAACAGACGCAGAAGATGGGGTGCAAAGGGCCAGCACTCGATGAATTCATTACTTTTTCGGCTTTGCTCGATGGATGGAACCGCTAAAAGCCGGAAGCACTCTGAAACATGAGTATTGATCAGCGCTTCGATCTTCTCGTTCGCAATTTGCAGGCGGTTGTCGAACAATCGGTGAAGCAGCATTCGACGGCGGTCTCGCTGAATTCGCTCAGGATTGCCCCCACCCTTGAAATCGATGGCGACGGGGTTAACGCGATGCACTTGCTGGTATGCGTCGCTTTCGCCATTACGAACTGAGACTACAAGGACCAGCAGCTCCGGCCTTTCACTGGCAATCTCTGAGAGAATCTGGATAAAATTGAACGCCCATTGCTTCCACGGATACTGCTTGGTGTTTGTTAGTCCGTCGTACCAGGTCTGGAACTCGTCCAGCAACAACATTGTCGGTTCTTTTTGAAACAGCTCGATCATGAGCTTGTCCGAAGGCACGTCTGTCTTAGCTGGACCCATCCCTTCCCACTTGCCCTTGATGTAGCTGCCATATGGGTGGCGTTCGAACAGTAAATCCCAAAGGAACTTATATCGCTGACGATGGAGGCTCTCGCCGATGACCAACATGCCCTCACGTAGAGCAATTTCACCGATCAGCGGTTCATTGAGCGTGGTCGCCCAAGATTTTAGCCAGGCCCTAGTTGCGGGAGGATCGCTTAAGGCGTGGTGGAGTGCAGCCAGGAGGTGCGATTTACCAATACCCCGCTCGCCGATTACTGCGACTGGCCGACCGCGGTTCGGCCCCACGGCTTCAATTGCGCTTAGCAGGTCATGCGTTGGGTAGGTGATTTCAAGAAACTTCTCGGCTGTAATCTGAGTCGCGCCCGTTTTCGAATCGTTCGAGAGCTCGATTGCTGTCCCTTTGAGGCGTCTGCCACGAAATTCTTCCCGAAGAGTCAAGTCAAGCATTACGGTCGCGCTCCGTCATCGGAATGTTTGCCAAGGATGAATTCGCAGGTCCCAAAGGGCCGGTTTTCCACCACGGCAGCCAAAAGTGCCCATCTGTCAAAGGAAACTGTTGTCGGACACCATGGTAGAACAATCGGGACGCAATTCCCAAAGGCTAAGAACTAGGATTACCGCAACCCGCCCTCACCTAGTTTGGCTGGTTCCAGCAGTCTCTCGCTTTGAACTTGCGGCGCATCATGAAGCGCTTCGCCTCGCATCTTCACGGGGATTCCGAACACCGTTTGTTGTTGGGCCTCCAGACGTCGGCATGACTGCAGAATAGGAGGATTTCAAAAATGATCCAATTTTCTCTATTCGGTCTAAACGCTGAACTCGGCGATCGCGCCCTACTTAGCCTTGCGAAGGGAATCGATCTGGAGACCCTGGCTCCGGTGGGCATGGCTAGCCGCGGGAGGATTCCTTATCGAGGGGACAGGAGGCCGGGATCATTCACTGCACGTTCAATTCGTCCGGTCAATGCGAAGAATATTTCGCTACGCACGAAAAACTTCGTATAATGGAATCGGAGGTGAGAATGCAGACCGCAACTCATTCCGAAGGACTCGTCGTCTGGACCGAACCCAAGGCGCTGGACGAGGCGAAGTCGCTCTTCGCACCCTACGCACCCCGGTTTCAGACCGTTCCCTGTCACCTGAAGTCCGCACTGGGCAAGGCCCAGGTCAGCGTTCTTTACCTGTCCAGGCCCGAAGAGGATGCCGCAGTGGAGAGCACCTTGGCTACGCTCCGGAATTGCAAGGTCTCAACGCTCCTGGTCTATACGCCCCACCACTCGGCCGATTTCGCTTTTCGAGTGGGAACGATTGTCGGGCGGCAGAAGTTCGCCGAGGCTGAATGGGCCTTCAACTGGCCACACCTCCGGCAACTCCTGAAAGCGCGGAACATCCGTGCCCACGCTCGACCCAAAGGGGACGAGAAATCGACCTTCGAACTGGGAAGTGCCCGGCAGCGGCTTGGACTGAGCCAGGAACAGCTGGCGAACGCCCTGAATGTGACCGCTCGCACCGTGCAGAACTGGGAAGCGGGCAAAGGAACCAGCCAGATGCATAAGAAGACCCGCGATCTCCGCGAACTGCTGTCTCGCATGGATGACTATGTCGTGGCTCCCAAAGAGAAGGAGTGGCTCTCGTCGCCACTTGAGGTGTTCGCAGGACGAACTCCCCAGGAATTGATCGCCGATGAACGTATCCGCGATCTCGTCGTAGAGTTCGACAGGTTGCGGGAGGGACAGCCAGTGTGACGTTCAGTGCCAGACAGCAGAGGGCAATCAAACGTTGGATTAGCTATGCGGCGCCCATGAAGGCGCTTTTCTTCCGCAGCGTCGAATACCGCTACATGGATCCGGTGGACGTCCTGAGCGGGGCTGGAGCTCGGGCCTGCGGAGGGAGATTTGCTCCCATCGGCACCCAGGCGGTTTACCTGTCAGCGACCGATGCAGGAGCGAGCAAGGAAGTGACGGCACGCAAGTCGAGGCTTGGTGGCGTCGGCCAGATCAGCGTCGAAAAATACCCTCGGGTTGTGTACGCGGTCTCCGTCGATTTGAAGAAATCGCTCAACCTTTCCACTCTTGGATCGTCGCAGGTTGCCGAAGTGATCAGGGCTGCCTGTCTGGATAAGGATGACTTGACCACTTCGATGGCTTTGGCCCGCGAACTCATCTCCGCCGGAATCCAGGGCCTTGTGTTCCCGAGCACTGTTGGCGGTGACGACAATCTGGTGGTCTACCGCGCGAACTGCGGCCGCAAGGCGCTCTGTCTTCAGAACGAACGGGAAGTGATCGATCAGGTCCGGCGAATTGCGGGCAGGCACAAATCGCCAATGCCGGAGATCGTAAAGCAACTCGTCGGCATTATCGGCCGCAAGCTTACCGCCTACGCCGGCGGTGTCCGGGATGTACGCGCGGTCGATCGATGGATGAAGAGAGGCGAGCTCTCTGGTGATGCCGAACAGCGTCTGAGGTTCGCCTTCCAGCTCGTCCGGATGCTCGCCGAAAGGGAAGACCCTGCCGTGATCCAATCCTGGCTAACCGGCGTGAACCCGGAACTCGGCGACCGCGTCCCGCTTCGGCTCATGAGGGAAAACGATCTGGAAACAGTTGCGCCGGAGATCATGGGCGCAGCGCGAGCTTTCCTCGCCGGCGGTTAGAAGCGAATCGAATGGTTCTCGAATCGAAGCGGTCCCAAGGCCGCTTTTCCGTCTCAGCCGAGACGCCGCATGGGCGATTCCTGAATGCGCTTTCGTCAAGGAAGACCGAGCCTTCAGTCTTCGGAGATTCAACGATCCCATGGGTGTCAGTTTCAATCGATCTCAACCAAGGGAGTCGCCTCAGGCGACTGTGCCCATTTTTGTGCCCACCCACCTTCAAAATCGGTCATAATTGGGGCGGTATAGATAGCAATCGCGACCGAGGAGGTAGAGGCTAAAGTGCACAAAGGATAGGACTTTATAGCAACCCGTAGCAGCAGGTTGGGGGACAGCGCCCACGGCTGTTAACCGAAGGGTTGTAGGTTCGAGTCCTACCTGAGGAGCCAATAAATCAAATAAAATCAATGTGATTCGAGGCGGCCCAAATGGCTGCCATTTTTGTTTTGGTCGATTGGCTGTTTCGGTGGCGGTTCCGCAAACGTACGACGATTCATGAGTTCATCCGCGTGCGAGAAAAGAACGAGATTCGTATGCTCTCACGACAGACTCAGTTTAAGAGCCGCTGCGTAGTCCACTTTCGGGCGAAAGTTCTTGGGAAGTGCCACGCGAAGAGTGTCTGGGGTCTGCTTCCAGTCAACGCTTGCGCTGGTTCCCAAGAGCTCAACACGCGCGATCTTGCCGGGGCTGGTCGCCGCTGACAATCCCAGCGAACGCATGAGAATGGGCTCCGCGGGCCAACCAAGCACAATGGCATAGACAACGTTGTTCGCCTTGTTGCGAGTAAAGCGAATGTCTTTTTCGCCCAGCTTATTGACGCTCTCGCCCTGAAACGAACCGGCCTTCACCATGTTGGGGCCTTCCCCGGAGATCTTCCACGGCCGCGTCTCATAGATGGCTTCGCCGTTGACCTCCATCCACGAAGTTATGCCATCGAGCACTGCGACCTCTTTGCTGTCGATCGTTCCGTCAGGTCTTCCAGGCACGTTGAGGATGAACGTGCCGTTCTTGCTCACGGTATCGATGAGCCAGTGAATCACTTCTCTTGGATGTTGATAGCCGCCATACTCGCCCGGCTTCTCATACAGGAAGCGCAGGTAGTGCCACGCGCCGATACAGGTTTCGGATTGCCAGGGATACTTCATGATGTCAGCGGTCAAGCCGCGCTCATAGTCGGCAACCACTGCTTTCACAAGCCGGTCCGGAACGTCCTTGACGTTCAGGATTGCATCCATCTTGCCGCCGTTCCTCTTCAGGCTGTTGTTGTAGAAGTACGCACCGATATTCATGCCGGCCCAGCCGAGCGGAAGAAGCGAGTCGTCGAAGTAGAGAAGGTCGGGATTGTGCTGGTCAATCAGATCGCGCGTTCGGTCGTAGAAGTTCTTTACGTAGGAAACATCCGGCAGCGCGTCGCCTGGATGTTTCACGCAGTAGAGACGCTGCGGATCGAGCCCCTGCCACCACTGTTCCTTGCCCTGCGCTTCAGTAAGGGCGCCATCGTATGGAACGCAGGCCAGCGGTCCTGACTTGTCGGCGCCATGCGAGGGCTGAAACCACCACCAATTGCGAGCCTGAT
>JAJYAE010000252.1 GCA_021779695.1 Acidobacteriota bacterium
TGAATCTCCTGGGGCTGGGTATAGGGGTTGTTGCAGGGCGTGGGCTGGAAACGGGCGTGGGCCGGGCGCGGCAGAACGAGGATGACGATGGAAAAGGCGATGGACAGGAAGAAAAAACGGCAGATTTTCGGGCTCACGTGCTTTCCCCGCTTTCGCGCAATGGCCCGCAGACGGTGGCCACCGCGTGCGGGGTTGCGGCAGGGAAAAGTGTAGCTCCGAAGGGATTTGGCGTCCAGATCAGGGGACGGACTCCAGCGAAGAAACGGCGCAGCCGAACGGAGCAGGATTTGCCGGAGTCGGGTAGGTTTTACGTGCTGCCGGGAGAAATCCAGCGGTGCGGAGGGAGGTACAGACGGCTGGACGATACTCCATTTAAGTTCCTTTTTATGTGTTTGATACGCGAGCCTAGCTGCGCGTGGGAGGCGGTTTGGCCCCCGCTGCAAAAAAAGGGGGTGTTGTGGAAAGAAAACCTGGGGGTTGGGGCCGCAGAGGAACAGTTGGCCTGAGCACCAACCCGAAGGCCAGGCGATTTGAGGGGGCGCTAGATGTACCGTCCAATGGGAGCCTTGTCGATTTTGCCGTTGGTGTTTGCTGCCTTGATTTGTGGGACGAGCCACGCGCAGTTGGTGACGCCGCAGTTCCAGAGCCAGAAGCCGGATGGGCCGTCGACGGAGGCTGCATCCCGGATGCGCGATCTGGTGAAAGCTTCGAATCAATTTGACGCACTGCCATCTGCTCCGATGCCGCAGCCGACGGTGGAGTCGAGCAGCCTGAGCGGGATTCCGGCGTTTGAGCTGACCCCGTACACTGCTCCCCGGCGCGGGAAGCAGGTGTGGGGACCGACGACGAGCGGACCGTTCTTTACTGGCACGGCCGAGGTGGAGCCGCTGGGCTCTTCCTACGTGGAGCCATTCCTGTTCAGCAATCAGAAGAAAGGCTCGTCGAGCAATGTGTTCAACCAGAAGATGGCGATGGGACTGGGGAACAATCTCGAGTTTGACGCGCAAATGCCCATGGTGGTGAATACGGTGAATGCCCCGGCGGGTCAGACGGTGACGCAGTCCGGGCCGGGGGATCTGCACCTGGACGTGAAGTATCAACTGACGCAGGACTCGGATACGTCCAAGCTGCTGGCGCGGCCGGCGCTTGGGTTGACGACGGATTTCTATTTTCCGACGGGCAAGGCTTCAGGACTGCAGCCGGGCCTGTATGGAGCGGACCAGTTTGGCAATGGGACGTTCCAGCAGGGGATGTCGCTGCTGATTCACAAGCGGGTGGAGCCTTTCTCTCTGTACGGGCAGGTGGGCGACCTGATTGCGGACCCGACGCATGTGTCGCAGGGATATGGCTTCGACAATGGGATGGCGGTGGTGACATCCGGGCAGAACGTGCGGATGGTGGATGGGAATCTGCTGTACTACAGCGCCGCGATGGAATACGTGATGAACACGAAGCATGGACTGGGCGTACTGGCGGAGATGAATGGGCAGTCGCAAAGCGCGCACAACCTGATTTTCGGGAAGGCGACAGCACCGGCCTATTCCTATCTGGCGGTGGCGCCGGAGGTGGAGTTTACGACGCCGATGGGCAAGCACTCCGGCATCACGTGGGGTGCGGGCGTGGACGTGCCGGTGGAGCGGGGAAATTTCCCCAGGGTGGTGACGCCGATGGTGACGGCGACGTTCTACTTCAACGGGCCCAACGGGGGACGCAGCTCGGAGTAACCGGGACGGAAAGACTGCAGCACAGACGAAGCGGTGGCTGAGCCGGGAATTCCCGCGGAGACGGGAGCAAATGGCGCGGCTGCCGGGAGTCCTGTTGCGGGTCGCGGCGGAGTAAGGCGGCGGCGCGAGGTCCGTGCGGAGTTGAGACAAGAAAGGGGCACTCTCCTGGCGAGAGTGCCCCTTTCCTGTGTTTCCGACAGTGAAGCCGGTGGCGCGAGCGCAGAATGCATGTGCTGCTGGCGACGCGGGCTTCAGACCTGCATGACTTCGGCTTCTTTTTTGCGGCTGAGTTCTTCCATGCGGCGAATCTCTTCGTCGGTCATCTTCTGGACCTCTTCCAGGGCACGCTTTTCCTCGTCCTCGCTGATCTTCTTGTCCTTGGCCATTTTCTTGAGGGCTTCGTTGCCGTCGCGGCGGACGTTGCGGATGGAGGTGCGGTGGTCTTCAAGGACTTTGTGGATGTGCTTCACGACATCACGGCGGCGTTCTTCGGTCATGGGCGGCACGGGGACGCGGATGACTTTGCCGTCGGATTGGGGATTGAAGCCGAGGTCGGAGGTGCGAAGGGCCTTGTCAATCTCCGCGGCGACACTGGGGTCCCATGGCTGGATGAGGATGAGCTGGGCCTCGGGGGCGGAGACCTGGGCGACCTGGGCGATGGGAGTTGGCGTGCCGTAGTAGTCGATTTTCACCGAGTCGAGCATGTGGACGCTGGCGCGGCCGGTGCGAGTGGAGGCCAGATTGGACTGGAAGCCGGCGACGGCCTGGTCCATGCGGCGCCTGAGATCGGAGGAGAGTTCTTTGAGAGCCGGAGTGCCGGCCATGATGGAGATTGCCATAAGGTTCGTCCTCTCTGAAGCCAAAGTGCCAACGGCTATTTTACAGAATCAGACGCGGCGGGGCCGGTGAGAGGAAGTGGCCGCGTGGTGTTGAGCGTGGATGGGGCAAGAGGTGAAGAGCAAAAAGGCGCCCTTCTCCAGCGGAAAGAGAAGGGCGGAAGTGATACAGAATGCATACGCGGAAGTGTCCTGGGGGTGGACTTAGTTGTCGCCGGTGGAGCTGCTGTCATCGGAGTCGGACGCGGTGGCAGCGGCCTGCAGAGCCTGATAGACGTCAAGGCGGCCATTTCCGATGATCGACGAGATGGGAGCGGCATGGGAGAGGTTGGACTTCATGTCGTCCCAGCCGGCTTCAGAGAGAAGCTGATAGAGCAGCGCGGTGGCGCCGGCGACGAAGGGCGTGCTGAACGAGGTACCGGAGACCTCAGCGTAGTTATTGCCGGGGTAGGTGGTGATGATGTTTTCGCCGGGCGCACCGATGAAGGTGCCGTCGCCGTAGTTGGTGAACTGGCTGACGGTGTCTTTGAGCGAGGTGGAGGCGATGCCCATGACCTTGTCGAGGCTGGCGGGGTTGGGGAGCTGGGAAATGCCGGAGTTGCCGGCGGCGGCGACGCAGATGGATCCGGCGTTGTGTGCGTACTGGATGGCGTCCTGGAGCTCGTCAGAGGGTTGCTGGAGAGAGAAGCTCATGTTGATGATCTGGGCGCCATGGTCAGCGGCGTAGTAGACGGCGCGGAGAATGTCAGAGAGTTGCGCGGAGCCGTCGGCGCGGAATGCCTTGAGGGGCATGAGCTTTGCCGTGGGTGCGACGAGGTGAATGACGCCTGCGACCATGGTGCCGTGGCCGAACTCGGCGGGAATCTGGCCGTCGAGGATGACGCCGGTGGACTGGTCGAGGATGACTCCCGTGGACTGATCGAGGATGACGCCGGTGGATTGATTGAGCAGGGCGAGGTCGGTCTTGTTTGCGGGATTGGTGCTGGAGCCTTGCAGAGCAGTGAGGGCGCTGGGACCGAGTTCGGACCAGTCGCTGGCGGTGCCGGCTGTGTTGTGGATGAAGTCGTAACCGGGAACAAGGGAAGGAGCGAGGACGGTGCTGGTGGGATCGATGCCGGTGTCTATGACGGCGACGGTGCCTGCGCCGGTGACCTGGAAGCTGGACTGGGCGGACCAGAGATTAATGATTTGGGTAGCGGGCTGGGTGAGGTAGCTGCCGAGGACGGCGGTGCCGGCGTAGTTGGAGGCGGTGGCGGACGGAAGCTGATCGAGGATGACGCCGGTGGATTGGGAGAGCTCGGGGAGGGCGGTGGACTGGTCGGGCTCGATGTCGGTGACTTCAGTGTCGGAGGAGACGTCGGACTCGACCTGGGCGGTGGACTCGTTGGAGGGTCCGGTGACGAGATAGACGGAGTCGGCGGAGTCGAGAGGCTCGACGACGGTGAGGTTGTGGCGCGAGGCGATGGCGCTCACGCTTCCGGTCGCGGTGGGTCGCAGGATGTACGGCGATTGGGCGGCGGCGGAGCCGACTGCGAGTGCGAGGAGGAAGGCGGAGAGCGTGGACAGCTTCATGGGACAACTCCTGAGATTGCGAGCTGCGCATCGGCATCAGTGAAGCTGAGCAGCGCAGGAAAAGCAGATAGAGAGGGCATGTGATGTCAGCCTTGGGGCTGCACCTCTTCATGACCTCCCAGATGGAGGCCGAGGGCACTTTGGGGAGTGTATTTGAGGGTGAATTCTCCGAACTGGTTGGAGACGGTGTGGGCGATGGCTTGTTTGTTGGACGTGAGGGTGACGGACATGTGAGCGACGTGCTGGGCGGCGTCGGCAGCGGAGTGAATTTGCCCAATCATTGCGACATCCGGGGTGCCGCGCTCATGCTCGAGGCGAACGTCGATGGCGTAAGCACCGGCGTCATAGAGCAGATGGCGGACGTCGAGCCGCTGCTCAGAGCGGACGCCCTGGAGCGCGGGCTGGGTGAAGCTGTCAAAGATGAGATGGGCGAGCAGTCCGTGGCGGACGTGGATCTGGTCGAGCGCGCGCAGAGCGAAGATGGCGCGAGCGTTGTGCAGAACCTGTTCGGGGACCGCGGTGTTGCGTTCGGCAGCAGCGTCGGTGAGGGTGCGTGAGAGCCAATCGGCGGTGGTGTTGCAGACGTCGCACTGGCGGCGATGTGTATCCAAGGCAGTCTTACGATCTCCGGCGGTGAAGCCGCGGAGATGATCGAGCCATTCCGTGATGTCGTAGTGTCTTTGCACTTTTTAATCCTCGGTAGAGGAGCCTGGTCCGTGGAGCTGGAGAGGCGTCCTAATTTGGGAGGGAGACGATCTTCGGAAAAAATATAGGGACACTGAAAAAATTATCAGCGCTTCGACTTTTCACCTCCCGGCTTTGGAATCTGGATGGGGTTGCGCGGAGAAGACGGGAGTTTCGGCGTCTCCGATGAGGACGAATGGGGCCCAGTAGGCGGGGTTGGGATGAGCGGCGCGGATGGACTGCATGGTGCTGCGCAGGGCGGCGGAGATGG
Organism: Acidobacteriota bacterium; assembly: GCA_021779695.1. Next base: position 5,088 of record JAJYAE010000252.1, read on the forward strand.
AAGGGGCGCGCATGAGCTCGCGGTAGAAGGTCTTCATGAAGAGGGCGGTGACGGCGTCGTTGACGTCCCAGAGGGAGACGAGGACGGCCTGTGCGCCGGCGTAGAGGAGGCCGCGCACGAGACCGAGGATCTCATCGCCGCCGACGATGGCGTTGAGGCCGGTGCCGCATCCGCTGAGAGTGACGAGGCGGGCGGAGAGGCGCAGGCCGTAGAAATCGACGGGATGGAGGTCGGTGTCTCCGAGGCGGATGGAGGAGAACATGGGGTTGTCGCGGCGGAAGAGGCCGTGGGTGGCGATGTGAATGAAGCGGCTCTGGGGCCCGGATTGCCAGAGGATCTGACGGGTGGCGGTGCTGCCAAGGAAGAGGCTGGCGTCGGGGAGGATGTCAGCGACGGCGGAGGCTTCTTCGCGGATGGAGGGCGCGGCGGCGTCAGGGATGCCGAGGACGAGCGAGCGGCCTGCGGGGGCGGGCTGGGCGAAGCGGCACCAGGCATAGACGCTGGCGCTGGGAGCGTAGGAGATGGTGTAACGGTCCATCAACGCGGTGGACTGGCCCGATGGCGCTGATGCAAGGAGCGCGTGGAAGGGCAGCGCGTGCAGGCAGCCGTGGGGTACGAAGACGAGATGGGTTGCGGTGGAGGGCAGACGGAGCGGGGCGATGAGGGCGCCGTCGAGGTCTGCGAGGTGCTGCCGGGTGGCGGCCTGGATGGAGTGCTGGAAACGCTGGAGGTGGGTGGAGCCGAGCTCGAATTTGGAGAGCTGGAACTGGAGCAGGCGGAGCGAGTGCGCGGCCTGCTCCAGCGGGCAGAGGGGAATAACGCGCATGACGCCGCGATGAAGAACGGCAGCGTGGAGGCGGTCGCCGGACTCGAAGTACTCGATGAGGGCGGTGGAGGGTGCGAGGCTTTTAAGCACCTCGTCGAGCGGGAGGGTGCCGGCGCTGAGCAGGGGGGCGAAGCGTCCGCGTTGAGCGGCGGGCAGGCTGGTAGCGAGGGCGAGCTGCTGCTCGTAGTCGCTGGACTGCTCGCGGAAGTGGCGGATGCGGTCGACGGAGTCTCGCTCGGCGCGGAAGTCAGCGCGGACGGCCTGGCGGTAGGCCATGGTCATGCGCTGTCGGAGGTCCTCAATGCGGAGGTCTTCCGTGGGCGGCTGTGCGCTCTGGGTGCGAAGGGTCTGGGTTCCGAGACTGATGAGATCCGCGAGGGAGCGGGACTTGGCGCGTTCAATGTAGGAGAAGACGGTGCTGAAGCGGGATTCGGTGGGCTCGAGATCGAGGGCGAGCGCGGTGAGGCGGCGATAGATGGAGAGCTTGTCTTTGAGGAAGCCGATGCGGAAGGCCTCGCCGAGGATCTGGCTGCGGAGATCTTCCAGGATGAGGTTGGCGCGCTGCAGCG
>JAJYAE010000253.1 GCA_021779695.1 Acidobacteriota bacterium
GGAGAACCTGTCCTGAGTGCCACTGGAGACACTCTCCGGGAAGGCGGACAGGTTTGGCGAAGCGCAAGTCAGGAGACCGGTTCTGCGCAACCAATTCCGAGGGGAATGCATGCATCGAGTTCGATATTTCATCTGTTTGTCATTTGTTCTCTGCCTCAGCCTAAAACTCACCGCGCAGAACCATGGAACGTCCATTTCCGGCACGGTCACCGATCCAGTTGGAGCGCTCGTAGGCGGTGCAACTGTAGATGTATTGGCGCATAACGCCGTGGTAGCAAGGGTCACCACTAACCAGACGGGCCGCTATGTCGCCTCGGTTCCGGGCACCGGCACGTATGAGATCCGAGTCCACGCACCTGGCTTCAAGACCAACAATTCGCAAGCGGTTGTCTCGTCGGGTCTTCCGACGACGATCCGGGATATCACACTACGCCTGAACAGCCTGTCGCAGGAGGTGACTGTAACGGCTACGGCCACGCCAACGCTCGAGTCGCATGTGGGGTCAGCTGTGACCGTGCTTGGACAGAAACAAGTTGCGAGTACGGATGAGATTCAGGAGGCGCTGCGTTGGATACCGGGCTTGCAGATGACCGAAACCGGACGGCTCGGCGGAACAGCCGCGCTTTATATCCGGGGCGGAAACAGTGATGCGAACAAAGTACTGATCGATGGCATTCCCATGAATGATATCGGCGGTGCCGTGGAGTTTGCAGATATTGCTTCTTCGGCCATAAGCCGGGTTGAAGTTTTGCGCGGCCCCAACAGTTCCATGTATGGCGCAGATGCCATGGCCGGTGTGGTATGCCTGACAACGCGCTCCGGGTCCACTCCTCTACCCGAGATCACCTACATCGGGGACGGCGGCAATTTCGAAAGCTTCCTCAATGAAGGTAACGTGGGAGGCAAGTGGAAGACCACAGACTACTTCGCCGATTTCACGCGGTTTGATACTTCAAACGGTATTCCGAATGACCGGTTTCATATCGGCACGGCGACCGCAAATCTTGGCTGGAGGCCATCTTCCAATTCCAGCCTTCGCGCGATCGTGCGTCACGACCAATTGGCGAGTGGCCAGCCCAACGCTATTCTCCTCTACGGAATTCCTGACGATGCGCGCCAAGGCAATGAAGATGCATATTTCGGCCTCACATACGAAATACAGAGCACTGCGGCGTGGCATAGCTTGGTTCGCTACGGAGGGCTACGGCTGCGATCCAAGTACACCGACTTCGCGCCAACAGGGATTCCTCAGTATGAGGATAGTGTGACCTACGCCAGTTGCACTCCCCAGGCGGATCCAAACTGTGTGATCGCTGATTATCTTGGCGCACCGGTGACGATTCACGGTGCCAACGGTTACACGGTGTCAGGGCAGGCGGTCTACCAGTATCCCATGCAGTATCCCTATAGCTACCCGACGTCGACGGACAAGGATTTCGCTGAGGCGCAGTCAGATTACCTGGTTGCTCCTCATCTGTTGGTGCTCATTGGAGCTGAATTTGAAAACGAACGGGGATACTCAGGGGGGCCTTCCAATTTCGTAGAGCGGCGAAACTCAAATTACACCCTCCTCTTTCAGGGTGACCTGTGGGACAGGCTTTTCTACACCGTGGGAACCGGTGTTGTGGATGATCAGCTGTTCGGCGTGGTGCCTACTCCGCGCGCATCGCTGGCTTACGTGCTTCGTCGAACCAGTCAGGCAGGACTCTGGGGACAGACGCGTTTTCACGCCAGTTTCGGCCGGGGCGTTAAGGAACCGAGCATATTCGAGCAGACGGATTCGCTCTACGACCAGCTGGCTGCATTGCCGAATGGCGCGCAGCTGATTGCGCAATATCAAGTAGGCCAGATTGGGCCGGAGTGGTCGCGCACCTACGATGCGGGCATCGACCAGAAATTTGCTCACGGAAGGGCTAAAGTCGGCCTGACGTACTTTCACAATGAATTCACTAACGGCATTGAGTACATTCCGCCGCAAGGCCTCATTGACCTCGGGGTTCCCTCCGCCGTGGCTGCGGCAGCAGCTTACGGAGCGACCGTCAATTCGCAGGCGTTCCGCGCTCAGGGTATCGAAACCGACGCACAAGTTCAGCTCGCGCAGGGTCTGTTTGTACGCGGTGGATATACGTACCTGGATGCGGTCATTCAACGCTCGTTCACTTCCGATGCTATTGGGCCCACCTACAACCCGAACTTCCCGACGGTTCCGATCGGCGCCTACTCGCCGCTGATCGGCGCGCGCCCGTTTCGGAGGGCGCCGCATTCCGGCTACTTCGGCATGAATTATGAGCACGGCAAATTCACGTCGTTGCTCACCGGAACTCTGGTTGGCAAGCGCGATGACAGCGACTTTCTTGCTTACGACGCGAATTCGATGCCCACCTTGTTGCTGCCAAATCGCAATCTGGACGGGGCTTATCAGGCTATCGGCTTGGCCGCGAGCTATGCAGTGACCCCGCGTATACAGATGACCAGCAGGATTCAGAACTTGCTCTCTGAACATTACACCGAGGCTTTTGGATATCCGGCCTTGCCGTTCACATTCCGCTCGGGCGTGCAGATCACATTCGGAGGCGAATCCTGGAAACTGAAATAGTCCTTCTGGCACAGAATCCGGAGATGAAGGTGCATACTTCAGGCGTACGCACGGGGACAGTTTTGGCTGTCCTCGTGCTTGCACTTCTGTGTGCCATCGTTCTCGGAATTACGTGCGGAGCGGTTCGGATCCCCTTGCATAGCATTGTCGGGGCTATGTTCGAATCGCATCCCCTTTCGCCCGCTGATCGTATCATTCTGTTTGATATTCGCCTCCCTCGCATTCTTGCTGCCGCTATGGTGGGTGCGGCCCTATCCGCCGCTGGGCTGCTGTTTCAGGGACTCTTTCGAAACCCTTTGGCCGATCCATATGTGATCGGCTCATCCGGCGGAGCCGTACTGGGCGCTACCATCGGATTGGTGCTGTTGCCGCAGCTTAGCTGGCTAGGGTTTAGTGCCGTTGCTGTACTGGCATTTGCTGGGTCCGTCGTAACCATCGCGCTGGTCTATAGTCTGGCGCGGGTTGGCGGCACTACACAAGTGGTAACGCTCCTTCTGGCAGGCTTTGCCGTGAGCACGATGCTGAGCTACTCGTCCTATTTTGTCGAGGTGCTTGACAGCGATTACGGTTTGGGATTGCGTGTCTTGGCCGCCTGGCTACATGGTTCGATCTCAACTCCGGAGTGGAAGCAACTGGTTATCCTCGGACTCTTGCTGACGTGCTCGCTCGCTTGTGCGGCGATCCTGTCGCACCGTTTGAATACGCTCGCTCTCGGAGATGAATATGCCCAGCAACTCGGGGTTCGTGTAGAGCGTGTCCGGATCGCCATCATTCTGACGGGCTCCTTGCTCGCGGCGGTCGCAGTGTCGCTTGGCGGGCTGATCGGATTTGTTGGACTGATCGTCCCGCATCTGGCCCGCCTGATCGCAGGGCCGGATCATGTGCGCCTCTTACCGATTACGGTACTGACCGGAGCTTCGTTTCTGGTTTTGACAGACACGCTGGCCCGCACGATTCTTGCTCCTTCTGAATTACCCGTCGGAATCCTCATGGCCTTTGTAGGCGGACCGTTTTTTCTCTACCTGCTGAGACGGACGAAGCGGGGGTACACAGTATGAGAGCACTCCTTAGCTTTGAACGCGTTTCATTCAGCTACCCGAGCCGCCAGGTGATTGCGGATGCAGAGTTCAGAATTGAGAGCGGCACCTGCACAGCACTCATCGGCCCGAACGGCGGCGGCAAGACTACGATGCTTCGTCTCGCCGCGGGACTGATACATCCCTCAACGGGAAAGATTCTTTTTGAAGGTGAAGAAGTACAGACCCGGTCTCGACGGCGCATTGCACAGCAGATTGCGCTTGTTCCCCAGCATCTTGAAATTCCTTTTTCGTTCACGGTCCAGCAGATCGTGGAGCAGGGCCGCACGCCGCACATTGGTCTGTTGGGCGGACTCAAGGCGAACGACCGTTTTGTAATTGAGCGAGCAATTGAGTTGACCAGTGTAGGCCCGCTTCGCCATCGCATCTTCAACGAGCTGAGCGGCGGCGAAAAGCAGCGCGTGAAAATTGCGCTCGGACTGGCCCAGGAACCGACGCTCCTTTTGCTGGATGAACCTACACAGAATCTGGACTTTGGTCGCCAAATGGAACTGATCGCGCTGATTCGGAGGCTCCATGCAGGGGGCGTAAACATCATCGCGGCGGTGCATGATCTTGCTCTTATATCCGGGGTGTTTTCGTCGGTTCTTCTGATCAGTCCTCACGAGCGTCTCCGAATCGGTCCCCCCGAAGATATCCTTCAATCCGCCGTTTTGGAGCGGGCATTCCAATGTCGGGCGCCCAATGTGAGCTTCGATTCCGGCGACTATGGCAGAAAGGAAATTGCACTATGATGCTTTCCCAAGCCGCAAAACTTGACCGCATTCACGGCGTGGCGGAATCCATTCAGATCCTCGATCCGGAAGTCCTGGCAGAGGCTGTGCGTCACCTCGACCGGTTGACGAAGCCCTTGGGAAGTCTTGGACAACTGGAATCGCTCGCCGCCCGGTTAATCGCCATTCGTGGCGAAAACATTAGGCAGTTGCAAAAGGCCATCTATGTGTTCGCCGCCGACCATGGCGTGGCCCGCGCCGGTGTGAGTGCGTATCCATCGGAAGTCACCGCGCAAATGGTACTGAACTTTCTCCGGGGCGGAGCAGCGATCAATGTACTGGCGCGACAATATGGGGCATCATTGACCGTCGTGGATGCCGGGGTTGACGCTGACTTTGATGACTGTTCCGGCCTGCGGATTGTGAAGGTGCGGCGCGGAAGCCGCAACTTTCTGGAAGAGCCTGCGATGACTGAGGAAGAGATGTTTGCAGCTCTCGAAGCCGGCCTTGCATTGGCGGATGAAGCCTATTTGCAGGGCGTGGACCTGGTGATTGCTGGCGAAATGGGGATTGGCAATACCACATCGGCAAGCGCTATCACGGCGGTCCTCACGCAACGTGACCCGGCCGAAGTAACAGGCAAAGGAACTGGTCTTGATGATGCAGGGCGGAACCGGAAGCTGAATGTGATTCGCCGGGCCTTGCGAAGGCACTTTCCTGAAACCTTGAATGTACCTGTGCTGGAGCTGCTGCGGTGCGTGGGAGGATTGGAAATCGCTGCGATGACCGGCTTTGTCCTCGGCGCTGCGCAACATCGAATGGTTGTGGTGTGCGACGGATTCATCTCCACTGCGGCTGCCGGGCTCGCAGTCGGGCTCGCACCAAACGTAAAGCATTATCTGGTTGCGGGACATTGCTCCGAAGAACCTGGTCATCGCTTTTTGTTGCGCCATCTTGGGTTGGATCCAATCCTCCGCCTGAATATGCGGCTGGGCGAAGGAACTGGAGCCGCTTTGGCATTACCGATTATCGAATCGGCAATTCACCTCTACCACGAGATGGCCACCTTCGAATCCGCCAGTGTGAGTGAGGCTGGCGTATGAGAAGGATTCTCGAGGATATGGCGCTCGCGCTTCAGTTCATGACGCGTGTGCCTATCCGCTTCAGCGGGCTCAATCCCGCGCGCCTGAGCCGCGCTTCGGTCTGGTTTCCCGCAGTGGGACTGCTTGTGGGGGGATTGTCTGCGTCGGCCTATGCATTGGTAAGCCCGCACCTCGGAAGGACGCTCGCTGTATTCAGCGCCGTCTTCGTCACTGTGATCGTCACCGGCGGATTGCACGAAGACGGGTTAGCCGATTGCGCCGATGCCCTGGGGGGCGGGTGGACGCGGGAAGACTGCCTGCGCATCCTGAAGGACAGCCGTATTGGGACGTTTGGGGCGCTCGCGCTCATCTTATGTGTGGGAAGCCGCATTCTGCTGTTGGCCGAGATGCCAGCCGGTGTTGTGATCCGGTACATCATTTCCGCACATGTGCTCGCGCGCTGCACGCCTTTGCCCCTTAGCGCTGCATTGAAGCCGGCGCGAGGTCCGGAAGGCCAGGGTGGGCGAATGGCGGGCGCGACGTCGTGGCTAACCGCTGGCTTGGGCGCGGCTATGGCGGTCGCTGTTGCAGTGCTGATTTTGCGTGCTGCAGCATGGCAGCCGATTCTTGCCGTCGCCACTGTGATTGTGGCTAGCGGGGCGTATTATCAGCGTCGGCTTGGAGGAATCACTGGCGATTGCATGGGAGCTACGCTTCAGATCTCCGAGATCGCGGTCTATCTTTGCGGAGCGTGGATGCGATGAAAGCGTGCATTCTGATACGCCACGGAGCGACGGATATGGCTGGCAGGTTTTGCGGCCACTCCGATCCTCCTTTGAATGATGTGGGACACATCCAGATCGAACGCGCCGTATCGATTTTGCCCACCGCGCCGCAGGTGGTTTATACCAGCGATCTTTTGCGCGCGCGCGAGTCGGCCAGGAGCCTTGCCAGGCACTTTTCGACACCGCTG
>JAJYAE010000254.1 GCA_021779695.1 Acidobacteriota bacterium
TTCCGATCTACGGAATCAGGTGCCCAGGTGGGGCCAAATCAAGTGCGCAAAAGGGGCCAACTCAGAGTAGCGAAATCAATTGCCATCCCAACTCATCAACTGAAAGCCTTGATTTTGGATATAGTCACGCACTACCTGAACGGCCATGTTGTGTACTTCCCAAGGCGTCATCTCTATTTTTTCTTCACTGACCAGCATCGCAGGATTAATTGGTCTTCTGGTCTCCGCGTCTAGAAGGCCCCAGTCATTCAGGTCACTCATCCATCCTTCGCCCACAGGTTTTTTCATTGGCAAGATACAGGCTCTACCATTCGCCTTTTCCGCAATACTCAATAGCCCGAGTAGTGAACCGGGACCTCTGACCTTCCCATCAATGTCCTCGACACGGACGAAGAACAACTGGTTGCCTAAACGAAAGGACAGATGCTCCACAAAAGGTGGTCTCGGATCAGCGCGAAGCCAGCCCAATTCCCCGTCTACCTGCTTGCTCAAGTGAATGCCGGCTGCCTTCCAGCACTCTAAGAACTCACCAGACATTGTTTGCATGTCGATCTCGTACAAGTTCTTTGGGGAATCGACATCCCGTCGTGTAGCCGAAAGAGCGCCGTTGATTAGCTCAGGACGCGAAATACGGTCGAACTCCCCATCGTAGTCTGCCTCAACTTCGTCCTTGCATTTGTCGGATTGCGCTGGAGGGGGTACAGGCGTGCTCGACCAATTCGCCTGCTCCCTCAAACTCTTCGTTTGTTGTTGGCCCTTCGGTTCGTGCGCCTTCTGCGCTTGCTTTTCGAGCAAGAGTTTCGCTATCGCCTCCGCCCCGCCATTCCGGTTCGCTTCCAGAAACTCCGCTATCTGTTCCGGCGTCGGATACGCGGTTCTTTCGCTAGCGACCTTGCGTTCGCGATTGAAAAGTTCCGGACGCTTCGCGTGGAAAGCTTGCTTCTGCGCCTCCATCCGCCATGCATAGGGCATTTGACCCCAGTAGGGAGGAAGTTTCCCCCCATTGACCGCTGCGCATTCTTCCTCGGTCATTACGACAGGCAAGCCACTAGGCGTCGGGAGCACGCCAATTTCTTCCATGGACGGGAGCATCTCCCAATGGACCCAGCGGACCTCGCCAGCCAACATGACGAAAATGTAGGGTCTCGTCTTCTGTAACCACGTCTTGAGTTGCTTGCGTTCTCGACGCTTCCTAAACGAATCCAGCAGTCCCATGTATCACCCTCGTTCCGGGGTTACTGTATGCAGCCTCTAAAAGACGACTCAAAATACTGAATGACGCACTCTCACACGATTTCCTATGTGAGAGCGGGGCACCTTTTGCGGCTCCTTTCGGCTGTACGGAGCAATGTAGGTGCCACTCCGTCGCGCGTAGCCGTGCGAGTAAACCGGCTTTGCCCAGACTGATGACTTATGATGAATGGCTCTGGAACGAGAACGACTAGCTGCGTGACCTGTGAGCGGCGAGAGACACACAGCCGCGAAAAACAAGAGAACGCCGAGCGTTCTTTGCATTGGCACAACCTTATGATGTGTTTATTTGTGAAAGAGAATATTACGCCAGCATCTCGATTGGTACAAGCGCGGGAAAGTGGACCAGACGGGCAATGTGATCCAGATAGGTCATCACCCTGTGAGCGAATACCAGGCCTATGCCGTGGGGAGTCCGACGTACGTCAATCGACAGGTTGCCACCGGTCCGTCACACTCGAGAACCGGGGATGCCAAAGGCCCTGAACAGGCCAGTCACTTGACCGTGATGAGCCGGATCACTCCTTTGAAACGCACCCTGCCCTTGCACTCCCCGCCGCGTGACGCGCGACAATAGCTTGCAGGCAGGTGTGTCCCCGATGAACGAAAAAGCAGTTCCCGCCCTCGCGGGCATCGTTGTGCTCATGGTCGCCGCGGTCGCCGCAATCATCCTCCACCAGAAGCACTGGACCCCGCTCGCTCTCAGCATCCAGGGCGCCGTCATCCGCCAGGATGCCAACCCGCGCAATCAGCTCCCCATCTCCGGCGCGCTCGTCACCGCCACCGACGGCGCCCGCAGCGTCACCGCCCAATCCGACGCCTCCGGCTACTTCGCGCTCACTTTCCGCCCTGGCCTCGTGCCCCGGCGCACCATCGATCTCCACTTCTCCGCGCCCGGCTACAAGCCCCTCCAGATGCAGGCCCAGCTCCACCTGAGCCCCGGCAACGGCCAGCTCTACATCGGCCAGCTTGTGCCCCTTGCGCAGCCGGCCAACCCCAACCCGTCCGTGCCCGTCACGGTTCTCTCCAATATCCGTGTCCGCTATACCGTCAACACACGCAGCGAAGAAAACATCGGCAGCGCGGTCCGCACCTTTGAGGTAGTCCACCACGGCAGTGAGCCCTGCAATCAGCAATCCCCCTGCTCGCCCGACGGCCTCTGGAAAGCCACCAGCAGTTCCGTCACCATGGACGCGGGCTCCGGGAATGAATTCAGCAACGTCCGCGCCTCCTGCATAGCCGGCGCTTGCCCCTTCACCCACATCGATTCCAGCGGCTTCAACCAGGGCGGTCGTACCGTGACCGCTTCCGCCACCGCCTGGGCCGACACCGCCACCTTCCTGCTTGAAGCAGAAGTCTTCCACGCCACCGTCAGCGGCGGCGTGCGTCACTCCTATCCGGTCCTCTACGAGCGCACCCTTACCTTTACCCTGCCTGAAAGCGAAGAGGGCGTTAGCATCGAAGCCGAAGTCAACGGCCAGCCGATGGTCTTCCCGCTCGGCCCGGAACTCTACCTCAGCTGGGCCAACTGCGTGATGCGCACCAACACCGAAGGCGAAAAATCCACCGTCTACCGCTGCGAACTCAAGCCCGGCTACCGCTTCTAGAGCGGCTCCTGTGCACATGCGGCCCATGCAGGCGAACTTCGCAGGTGGCTCTTTCTTAAGGAAAGGCCGCTTCGCATTGCAACGTTGAGATACAGCAGCGGTGAAGCAGCTTGAGCGTGCCCGAGCCAACCATCCGGCCAGGTTCTTGGATTGACGGAGTCGAGCTAGGGTGTCTTGCCAGGCTGGATCAGGGAGGATGCGGGAATCGTCAGGCTGCCCAGCTTGCCTGAGTGCTCGTCAATCACAATGAGCCGCAGCGTTCCCGTGGAAGGGGGTGCATTCAGCAGCTGATTGAAGGCGAGGCCTTGCTGCTGCACCTTCTGCCAGGTCGCATCCCGCAGATGCAGCGCAACGCGTTCACCCTGTACCTGAGCCGATCGACGCACATCGTCGCGGCTGACAACGAAGATGTCGAGAAAGTCGTTCCAGCGATTGCCGCCGGGCACAGGGCTCAACTCCTCTGGCCCCACGACGACTTTCAGCAGGAGGCCTTTGGCATCGTTGGCCGGCGTGGCTCGCAGCGGAAGATCTGTGACGTCCGCTGCCGACCACAGCGCCTGCCGAAACTGATCGCGAATGCTATCCGGCTGCCTCCGGTAAAGGTAGCCGGTGCGGTATTGAAGGCGAATGCCCTTGCGATTCGGAACCGCAAGCGAAAGGCTGTGGTACTGGTTGTCGGGTTGCGTGTCAGGAGTAAAGCTGAGCAGATAAGCTGCATCGCCGCTGCGGACAATGCCGTCCAGTTCGCCTCTGATGTCCCCGGCACGGCGCAGAGCGCGTCCGCCGGTTGCTGAAGCCAGATCGCGGTACAGGCCCTGAATCGGCTTCACATCCTGTTGCATTCGGGCAATATCGCGACCTGGAGTCTGGCCCGAAGCAGCGTCGCTGAGGACGCTCGTGGCCGCGTCGCGGTCTGTGTGTCCGATGGCGAGGACGTTGCGTGTGCCGATGTCGGCTCCGATGGCGGCAGCCTCAAGCTGCGAGGCGTTGAGGGGATAGAGGCTGACATGGGCGTCGTTCAAGGGCTCCTGCACGCGGGCCGCGAGACTGTCGATGTGTTCCGGGCCGCTCTCCTGGCGTGCTGCGGCCTGCGATAGGTTGTCCGCAAGGACGTTGTTGCTGGTGACCCAGACAAGATTCTTGTGCCCCGGAATGGCCGCGAGATGACGCGCGATTAATTCAAGGATGAGCAAAGAATCGCGCCCGGGGCTGCTGCCCAGGCTCATGAGTTTAGGGTCTGTCGGAGAAGAGAATAGATTGGCGTCGGCGGACCCGGAAGTGAAGGTCTCAGCGGGACGGTTGGCATTGCCGTTGACCGCTGTAAGGTCGTAGATGCTGTGTACATAGTCGAATTGCTGGAGGTTGCGGCGTTCGGCATCCTGTGCCTGAGCAAGAGAGCGCGCATCGGGCACCCACGCAGCAAGTGTGTGCTGCAAAGCGGCACGATCCGTTGTGGGCTCGTGGAGAATCTGGAACCCGTGGCTGTTCAGAGCGTAAAGACCAACCGGGTCCGTTGCTGGCAGGCTCTTGAAGAAGGACAGCATCTGCTGGCGAACGTTTGCAAAATCTCCCCATGCGAGATTGCTGGAATCGATAAGCAGGATCGTCGAGTTCGGCGCGGACTGCGTGGGTTTGGCAGCGCTCGGTTGGTTCGAAAAAGTATCCGGTTGCGCAGCTTCGACGCTGGTGGCAGGCGATGCAGTGTCGTTGAGCGAAGGGGGTGAGAAGAATCGGATGGTCTGTGGGCGGCCATCATCCCGCAGCACAAAGTCCGAGAGACTGAGGTTTGGGATGGGCTTGCCCTTCTTGTCGAGAGCGACGACCTCGACATTCACAAGCCGCGCGGAGGTGTGCAAAGTAAAGCTCGAACTCGCTGCAGCCCCTTCCGCCGGTACGCCGGGAAGTGTGTCCGTCGGAGTGAATTGCATCTCCGGCAGCTCAAGGTGCGCCGCAGAGGAAGGAAGAACGGACGGCTCCGGAGGGTTGCCCGAAGGAGCAGCCGGTGGCGTGGATGCCGTTTCGGCGGCCGTAGAGGCGGCGCTTGGCTGAGATGGGGCGGCGGAGGGTGCTGAAGTTGCGCTCGGCGCAGGATTGGCGGGCGTCTTGGGAGCAGCGAGAGGCTCGGCCGCTGCCTCTTCCGGCGTCAGGATGCGCGCATCGGCGCGAAAGACGTGATAGGCGGAAAACGTTGCTTCGCTCAGGGCGCTCTTGAGGGGTTGCTGTTGGAGTGCAAGCGGGGCATTGTAGATCGGATCCATCTGGACCGACTGAGCGCGCGTTATCGAAATGCTGCGCGTCGGACAAATGTAGGGCTTACCTCCAATTTCAACCGTGTCGTACCAGACGATTGTCCCAGCCTGGACGACTGGCTCATTCGGCTTGAGATCCGCCTGAATCAGGATGCGAAGGATGGTGCCGGTACTGGGATCAATCGTCATCTCGCCGTGATAGGCCGTCACCTGATGAAATGGAGCAATGGTGGCGACCGGCGTCTGATATCCCAACCTATTCCCAACACCTGCAGAGGAAGGGTTGGCAATGCAGCAGTAGTCAACAGAGTAGTGCGACTTCTCCTTTGGGACGACAAAACGAAAGACAGCCACGTTACCCTTCGCACCGGCCTCCCAATGGCTCCACGCGAGAGTGCTCTGCGCGGCATCAAGGAGAACCAGTCCGAGGATAGGGCCGAAGACGCCTTTGGTGGTCAGGGCCGCCGTGCTGAGGGCAGGGGCTGCTGCATGGCTTGCGCCGTGTTGGACAACCTCCTGCCCCTTGCGATAGAGGATCGTCTCACTGGAGGCCGATACAAAATGCAGCGGCTCATAGGGAATGACATCCTTCGCAAGTAGAATCTGCGGAGTCTCCTCAAACTGAATAGTGCTGCGTGTGGCAAGAAAATTGGGGAGTTGTGGAATGGTCTGACTTACGTACGCAATGACCTTCTCCATGATGCCCCGCTGCTGATCCAGGCCAGGAGTGGGGTCCTTGGGAATCTCAATTGCAGGCAAGGGTTCAAACTCCGATGCGTCCGCGAGGATTTGCAGTGCCTGCTTGCTGGAGGGACCTGGCAGCTGTGCATTGAGGCGCGCAAATCGATTGAAATTGATGCGCTCCGTGAGTTGAAGATCCAAGAGCTCGTGGGCAAGATTCACGTCCGTGGCGGACTTTGAATCTTCGATCAGTCTCTCTAACTGGTCTGCTGTTGCAGGCTTTACCGCAATGGCCCGTGTCGTGGTCCACAGAAGCAGAGCGAAGCAAATCCAACGCAGCATGAGAACTCCCACTTCGCCGGCATTCCATCCGTCCTTCATCCGTCGATACGGACCAGAAAGGCTGAAGCGATTCTCCGGCCACACGAAGCAAATCCCGAAGCGAACCCTTGTGGCACCGATTATACCGATGGGGCTCGAATTCGCTCGCGCAAACGCAAAAAGGCCATCCCGCGTGGGGATGGCCTTTTGTCTGAATTTATTGCCGGCGATCACCTAATCTCCCACACGGTTTCCCGTGCAGTACCATCGGCCCAGCGAGGCTTAACTTCCGTGTTCGGGATGGGAACGGGTGATCCCTCGCAGTATGGTCACCGGCAAACTTG
>JAJYAE010000255.1 GCA_021779695.1 Acidobacteriota bacterium
GATTGTGACGGTGCACAACCTGGGCGGCGATGACGCGGCGGATTTTGCGGACGATCTGGAAACCAAGTGGAAGATGGGGCGGAAGGGATCGGACCGGGGAGCGCTGGTGCTGCTGGCGGTGGATGATCACAAGTACCGGATTGAAGTGGGATACGGACTTGAGGGGATTCTGCCGGACGGGAAGGTGGGCGACATCGGGCGATCGATGGTGCCCTATCTGCGGCGCGGGGACTATGACAGCGCGGTGCTGCTGGCTGTGGGCCAGGTGGCACAGGTGATTGCAACGGATGCGAAGGTGACGCTGACGAATGCACCGGCGGAGGCGACACCGGTTCCGGAGCGGCATGCAGTGTCGCCGCTGCGAGCGTTTCAACTGATCATTTTTGCCATCGTGGTGGTGTTTTATCTGCTGCGGGTGTTTGGCAGCTTTGGGCTGCTGGGCGGAATCTGGGCGCTGACGTCGTTTGGCGGGCCGGGAATGGGTGGCGGAGGGTTTGGCAGCGGCGGCGGTGGTGGCGGTGGCGGCGGAGGCTTTGGCGGATTTGGCGGTGGCGGATTCGGTGGCGGCGGGGCCGGCGGCGACTGGTAAAAGGGCTTCACAGACAAATGGCAGTTGGCAGCAAGGAAGGGGCCTTCTGAACGAGAAGGCCGGAGGAGAAGAGAGACAGTATGCGTCGTGGAATGTTAGTGGGACTTGGCATTGTGGGCGTGCTGGTGGTTGCAGCGCTGATGGTGTTCTCCAGCTACGTGAGCGCGCGGAACCAGATGGTGGCCTATGACCAGGAAGTGAAGTCGTCCTGGAGCGAGGTGGATGTGCAGATGCAACGGCGCGCCGACCTGATCCCGAACCTGGTGGAGACGGTGAAGGGATTCACGAAGGAAGAGAGCACGGTCTTCGGCGACATTGCGAATGCACGGGCAGGCATGCTGAACGCGCAGGGACCCGCGGCAAAGATTGCGGCGAACAATCAACTGGACGGGGCGATTGGCCGGCTGTTGCTGCTGACGGAGAACTATCCACAACTGCGGTCGAGCGACCAGTTCATGCGGCTGCAGGATGAGCTCTCCGGCACGGAGAACCGGATTGGCGTGGCGCGCAAGCGGTATAACGAGGCGCTGCAAGCCTACAACACATTTGTGCTGCAGTTCCCGAACAACATCTGGGCTGGGATTGCAGGGTTCAAGCAGAACACGGCCTACTTTACGGCGAGCCCTGCGGCGCAGCAGGTGCCCAATGTGAAGTTCTGACAGCGAAGAGGAGCAAGCGAAAGGGCCATCCCGACGGCGGGATGGCCCTTTTGATTTTGAAGGTGGGCAGGAGACAGCCCGAAGGGAACTACTTGTACGATGCGATGGCGCTGGCCTCGTCATCATAGATGTCAAAGACGGTGTAGAGCTTGGTGAGCTGGAGGACGTCCTTGACCTTCTTGGTAAGACTGAGGAGCTTGAGGGATGCGCCCTGATTCTTTGAAGTGGTGTATGCGCTAACGAGTTCGCCAAGGCCGGAACTGTCGATATAGTTGACGTCGCCCATGTTGAGCAGGATGTTTTTCATCCCTTTACCGATGAGGTCGCGGATGGCCTCACGCAACTGGACGCTGCCTTCACCAAGGGTAATCCGCCCGCTGAGATCAAGAACGGTCACGCCGTCCAATTCACGGGAAGCTATTGTCAGAGCCACGGTATCTCCTCCTTCAATGTGGTGATACGGTTATAGCACTTTGAGGTGGCGGTGGGAGAGAGAAACGGGAAAGTCTCCAACCGGGGAACAAGCAGCTTGGGGGAATTTGAAGTTTGCATCAGGCCGAACCCGGTTTGGACGCCAGATGTTTGACCAGGGTCACCTCGGTTCCGGGATGCAATTGACGAAAGTGTACCTCATCCATGAAAGAGCGGATGAGGAAGATGCCGCGCCCGGTGCCGCGAAGGAGATTCTCCGGAGCGAGGGGGTCGGGGATGGAGTCGGGGTCGAGCCCGGGTCCCTGATCGGCGATGGTAATGACGAGGGATTTTCCGTTGTTCTCGAAGGTGGCGAAGACCCTTTTTGCGGGGTCGTAGTCGTTTCCATGGAGGACGGCATTCACGGCGGCTTCGCGAATGGCCATGGAGAAACCGAAGCGGTCGTCCTCTCCCATGCCGGCGTCTGCGGCGAGCTTGTCAGCGGCTGCTTCGATCTCGGCTACGCTGTCCATGGTGGAACTGAGCGCGAACTGCAGTTTACCTGCTCCCGGCTTATCCAATGGCAGTGCCTCCTCCTCAGCCTGGACAGGAGATGCACGCTCTGCCTCGTGAGGAACCTTGCTGGCAGTTTCATGGCTTGAAGGGAATGTGTCAAGAGTGGAGCGATGACGGAGTGGATGCGGGCACACGGTGAGAGAAAAAGGCTACACTCTGTTCATGCGTCCGCGTACGACATCGCGAGTAAGTCTGACGGCACTTCTGGGGACGCCGGTAACGGACGCCCAGGGTCATTTGCGCGGCAAGCTGAAGGACATTGCGGTGGCCACCGGCCCGGATGCGGGCAAGGTGGCGGGGCTGGTTCTGAAGACACGCAATGGCCTGAGCCTGGTGCCCTCGCAGGAGGTGATGGAGACTCCGGCGGGAACGCTGGAGCTGCGGTCAACCGGGGCGATGGTGCCGCTGGAGGAACCGGGAAGCTATCTATATCTTCAGCAGGACCTGGTGGACCGGCAGATCATCGACATCCACGGACGGAAGGTGGTGCGCGCGAACGATGTGGACCTGGAGTGGCTGGGCCACGGGGCGGCCCACCTGCTGCGTGTCGCCGAGGTGGAAGTGGGGATGCGGGGGGCGTTCCGGAGGGTGTTCAAAGGGGTGCTGCCGCGGGCCACTCTGGAGAGGCTATCGCGGAAGTTTTCGGCGCGGGGAATTCCGTGGCAATTTGTGGATGTCATTGAAGTGGATCCGGCGCGGCGGGTGAAGCTGCGGATTGAACACGAGCGCCTGGCGAAGATGCACCCGTCGGACCTGGCGGAGATTCTGGAAGACCTGGCGCCGGCGGAACGCGAGGCCATCTTTACGTCGCTGGATGAAGAGGTGGCGGCCGAGACGCTGGAGGAAGTGGAACCGAAGCTGCAAAAGGCGCTTCTGGAGAAGCTGGACGAAGAGAAGATTGCCGACATTGTGGAGGAGATGGATCCGGGCGCGGCAGCGGACCTGCTGGCGGAGCTTCCGGAGGAACAGTCGGACGCGATTCTGGAAGAGATGGAGCCGGAAGAGCGGCAGGAGGTGGCCGAGCTCCTGGAGTTTGATGAGCACTCGGCGGCGGGGTGCATGACGACGGATTTTGTGTCGGTGCCGATGACGGCGACGGTGAGCACGGCGGTGCATGCGCTGCGAAGTTTTGACGGCGACCCGGAGAGCGTGACGGAGGTGTACCTGCTGGATGACAGGCGGACTTTGCGGGGGACGGTGCCGCTGGCGCGGCTGGTGATGGCGCAGCCGGATGCACATCTGCAGGTGCTGGCGGAACCGCGGGTTCTGAGTTGCCCGGCGGAGATGAAGCAGGACGACCTGGCGGAGATGTTTGACAAGTACAACCTACACGCGCTGCCGGTGGTGGACGCGCAGGGCCGGATGGTTGGCGCGGTGCAGGCCGACCATGTGATCAGCTATCTGCGGGAGAAGCTGTAGCGGGGCTGCGGAGCGCCGGAATGGGAAGTTTTTCGCCGGGCGGAAATGGGATTACCGTTGCGGGGTTGTGTTGAAAGAAAAGGCTTACGCGAGTCCGAAATTGTGAAACAATTATAGAATGGTTCAGCTTCCCAAAATTATCCAGGGCGGGATGGGCGTCGGGGTGTCGAACTGGCGCCTGGCACAGACGGTTTCCCGCATTGGCCAGCTCGGCGTCGTCTCCGGGACGGCAATTGATTCTCTTTTTATCCGGCGGCTGGCCGATGGCGACAAGGGTGGCCATATGCGCCGCGGTCTGGATGCGTTTCCGTTCCCGGAGATGGCACGGCGGATCTGGAACGACTATTTTGTGCAGGGCGGCAAGGTGAGCGATGCTCCCTACCCGAGCGCGCCGATGCAGCAGCGGATTGCGCCGCGCAAGCTGGTTGAGCTGTGTATCGTGAGCAATTTTGTGGAAGTGTTTCTGGCGCGGGAAGGCCATAAGAATCCGGTAGGCATCAACTTTCTGGAGAAGGTGCAGATGCCGCACCTGGCGTCGATTTATGGCGCGATGCTGGCTGGGGTGGGTTACGTGCTGATGGGAGCGGGAATACCGCTTCACATTCCCGGCGTGCTGGATGCGTATGCGGCGCACAAGGTGGCGGAGTACAAGTTGGCGGTGACGGGAGCGCCCGCGGAGCAGGACACGCTGATGCAGTTTGACCCGGCCGACTACGTGGAGGGTCCACTGCCCTATCTGGAGCGGCCGAAGTTCCTGGCGATTGTGTCGTCGAATACGCTGGCGGCAACGATGCTGCGGCGCGCGAACGGACGCGTGGATGGCTTCGTGATTGAGGGGCCGACGGCGGGCGGACACAATGCGCCGCCGCGTGGCAAGGTTCAACTGAACGAAGCGGGTGAACCAATCTACGGCGAGCGGGATCGAGTGGACCTGGCGGGATTCCGGGAGATGGATGTGCCCTTCTGGCTGGCGGGAGGCTACGGCAACGCCGAGAAGCTGCGGGAGGCGCTGAACGAGGGCGCCGCCGGTATTCAGGTGGGAACAGCGTTTGCGTTCAGCGAAGAATCTGGCATGCGAGCGGACCTGAAGGCGCAGCTGATTGAGCAGGCGCGGGCGAGCCTGGGCGAGGTGTACACCGATCCGCAGGCGTCGCCGACGGGATTCCCCTTCAAGGTGGCGCAGCTGGAAGGAACGGCATCGAGCCTGCCGATCTACCAGGAGCGCAAGCGGGTGTGCGACCTGGGCTATCTGCGGGAGCCGTATTCCACTGAAAAGGGCGGGATTGGCTATCGTTGCGCGGCCGAGCCCGTGGAGAACTATGTTGCCAAGGGCGGCAAAGTGGAAGATACGGTGGGCCGCAAGTGCCTGTGCAATGCTCTGCTGGCGAACATTGGCCACGCACAGAGACGGCGAGATGGCAGCGTGGAGGTTCCACTGGTGACGGTGGGCGACGATCTGAATACGATCGCGCAGTTCCTGACGCCGGGGCGGGACAGCTACTCGGCTGCGGACGTGGTGCGGAGCTTGCTGCGGCACAGTGTGGAGAGCGCGGAAAGGGATTCCCTGACCGTATCTCTGCTGGCCGCGACAGCGTGAGGGTTGGTTAGCCGCCGGCGATCGCGCCGATGATAAGGAATGGTTCCCTGCCCTGCGCGACCGCATCTGGCAAAGGCGCGTCGGGCGGGTCGAGGGAGAGATCCTCTTCGCAGGCAAAGAAGCGCAGAAAGGCGCGGCGCTGCCGGGTCTGATGGTCGCGGATGGTGCCGGCGAGCACCGGGTAGCGAGCCTCCAAAGCATCGAGAATTGAAGCGACAGAGACTGGTTGAGAGACGGCGAGGGTGACCTCGCCGTCAATTTTTGCGAGATTGCGCAGGTGATAGGGGAGCTGCACGCGGACCTGCGCTGCGGGCTTGTCGAGTTCCGTCATGCCAGCGTCTGCACCTCAACGGAGAGCACGGCGGGCAGGTCGTGGACGATGGCGCTCCAGGTATCGCCGCCATCGGGCGAGCAGTAGACCTGACCACCGGTGGTGCCGAAGTAGATGCCGCAGTCGTCGAGCTGGTCAACGGCCATTGCGTCGCGCAAGACATTCACAAAGCAGTTTGCCTGCGGGAGGCCTTTGGTGAGGGCTTCCCACTCGTTGCCGCCGGTGCGGCTGCGGTAGACCTGCAGTTTTCCGTCAAGGGGAAAATGCTCGGAGTCGCTTTTGATGGGCACGACGTAGATGGTATCGGGCTGGTGCGCGTGCACATCGATGACAAAGCCGAAGTCGGTGGGCAGGTTGCCGCTCACTTCGCGCCAGTTGTCACCGGCGTCGTCGGAGCGCATGACATCCCAGTGCTTCTGCATGAAGAGGGTGTTGGGGCGCGCGGGGTGCATGGCGACGTGGTGCACGCAGTGGCCAACTTCGGCGGTCGGGTTGGGCATGAAGTTGGAGACCAGCCCTTTGTTGATGGGCTTCCAGGTCTTGCCGCCGTCGTCGGTGCGGAAGGCTCCGGCAGCAGAGATGGCGATGTAGATGCGGTCGGGGTTGGCGGGATCAAGGATGACCGTGTGGAGGCACATGCCGCCTGCGCCGGGCTGCCAGTTGGGTCCAGTGCCGTGGCCGCGCAGGCCGGAGAGCTCCTGCCAGGATTGTCCGCCGTTGGTGGAGCGGAAGAGCGCGGCGTCTTCAATGCCGGCGTAGACGGTGTTGGCATCGGTGAGCGAGGGCTCGATGTGCCAGACGCGCTTGAACTCCCACGGATGCTGGGTACCGTCGTACCACTGATGCGTGGTGAGGGGCGCG